>JAUNKK010000137.1 GCA_030532825.1 Propionibacteriaceae bacterium | reverse complement strand
CTCGCGGTCTACCGCGACAACTGCAAGGTGGGGCAGCCCCTCTCCGACGGCAAGAAGGCCGACGACAAGCAGAACCTGGCCGGTGAGGTCATTGAGAAGATCGTGGAGAAGGTCGTCTACCGCCCCAAGCGGGAGCGGCTGCCCAAATCGCGGTCTGGCCGCACCACCCGCTTCTCTGTCAGCGGGGCCGAGGGATACATGACTTCGGGGGCCTACGACGATGGGCGCCTCGGTGAGGTGTTCCTCAAACTCGGCAAGCAGGGCTCCACCCTGGCCGGCGTGATGGACGCCTTCTCGATCGCCGTGTCCATCGGCCTGCAGTATGGCGTGCCTCTGGAGAGCTTCGTGCAGAAGTTCACCAACCTGAAGTTCGAGCCCGCCGGTATGACCGATGACCCGGACATCCGCATCGCGCAGTCGTTCATGGACTACATCTTCCGTCGCCTGGCGCTGGACTACCTCAGCTTCGACGATCGCGCCGAACTGGGTATCTACACGGCTGCGGAGCGCGCGCGGTACGTCGAAACGGGGAGTTATCTGTCGGAGGAGGAAGAGGCCGAACTGCCGGAGCCCGAGACCCTCCGCAACGATGCCGGCGACGATTTCGACGTCGACGGGGCCCGTCAGCCGTCGCTCATTGATGCCCACACCACGGCCGAGCTGATGGAATCGCTGACCGGAAGCGCCGTGGATGCGCCGCTCTGCTTCACCTGCGGCACCAAGATGCGGCCCAGCGGATCCTGCTACGTCTGCGAGGGCTGCGGGTCGACCAGCGGCTGCAGCTGATCACCACCTGAAGGGGCGCCGGGAATCCCGGCGCCCCTTTCGGTTACGGGGGGCGCGAGCAGCCGTAGCCACCGGGCCGGGTAACCGGGCGCGTCCAGGTAGGCTCGGTAACGTGCGTAGTCCTCGCGATATTGAATGCTGGCTGACCGACATGGACGGTGTGCTCGTCCACGAGAACCAGGCGCTGCCGGGCGCCGCCGAGTTGCTGCACCGCTGGGTGGATACCTCCCACCGGTTCTTGGTGCTGACCAACAACTCCATCTTCACGCCGCGGGACCTGTCGGCGCGCCTCGAAAACTCCGGGCTGACGGTGCCCGAAGAGAACCTGTGGACCTCCGCGTTGGCCACATCGCATTTCCTGAGCGACCAGCAACCAGGCGCGAAGCTGTACGTCGTGGGAGAGGCCGGCCTGACCACGGCTTTGCACGCCGCCGGTTTCGTGATGACCGACACTCAGCCGGACTACGTGGTGCTGGGGGAGACCCGCACCTATTCGTTCGAGGCCATCACGGCGGCCATCCGGCACGTCGACCGGGGGGCCAAGTTCATCGTGACCAACCCCGATTCGACGGGGCCGAGCCGGGAGGGGCCCCTGCCTGCCACGGGGGCCGTTGCGGCGATGATCACGGCTGCGACGGGCCGTCAGCCCTATATCGTCGGCAAACCCAACCCCATGATGTTCCGCTCCGCGCTGAACAAGATTGAGGCCCATTCCGAGACCACCGCGATGATCGGCGACCGCATGGACACCGACATCGTCGCGGGCATGGAGGCCGGGCTGTTCACCATCCTGGTGTTGACGGGCATCACCACCCGCGAGGACGTCGAGAAGTACCCCTACCGGCCTTCCCTCATCCTCGACTCCGTGGCCGAATTGCGCGAACTCATCTAGGGAGGCAGTGGGTTTCGGACTGGGTGCGGTTGCCGTTAGCGAGAGTGGCGACGGTAGGGGAGTCGCGACCCCGGGGCGGGGGCTTCCTCGGGCTGGGTTCGCTACGCTCGGCTGCGAAAGGAGGCCACGTGACTCACCGGTATCACATACCGCGCACCGTCCCGATCTACGACTCGGAGCCGGTGAAGGTACGCCCGGGACGTCGACTCCCCTTCTACGCGGTGGTTGACACCGTCTTCATCGTCATCGGCATCGTCTTCGCCCTCTGGTTCGCCGGACTGCTTCTTGCGCAGGGGCTGCGGGTCAGCTGGACCCACTGGCTCTATTTACTGCCGTTCTGGGTAGTGCTCGCCTACCTCGGGCTGCCGCGGCTGCATCAGTTCTTCACGCTGCTCTATGTGCCCAACTACTTCATCGGGCGCACCCGCACCGGCGATGGACTGCTCGGCGACCCCGTCAACCTCGCCCTCGACGGCACCGAAGAGGATATTCACGCCGCCATGCAGCGCGCCGGGTGGACGCTCGCTGAGGAGGTCACGCTGCGTTCCGGATGGGCCATGGTGGTCTCCTCCGTGCTGCACCGCTCGTACCCCGAGGCCCCGGTCTCCGACCTCTATCTGTTCGGGGAGCGACACAGTTTCGCCTACCAGCAGGAGGTGGGCGGCAACCCGCACCAGCGCCACCACGTGCGGTTCTGGAAGGTGCCCGAGGGCTGGGTCCTGCCCGGTGGACATCGCGCGGGCTGGCTAGCCGCCGGCACCTACGACCGCTCGGTTGGGCTATCCGCCTTCACCTTCCAGATCACCCACAAGATCGACGCGGAGACCGACCGGGAGCGCGACTACATCGTCAACACCGTCCGCTACGCCGACCCGCAGGTGGGAGTGCGGGTCATCAAAGAGTTCTCCTCGTCATATCACCACCGCAACGGCGGGGGCGATCTCATCCGCACCGACGGCGACCTGCCCATCCTGGACGTGGCCGGCGCCTACGCCCGCCGCCCCGAGGCCACCCTGCTGCCCGCCGAGCAGCCCAAGCGCAGCCACGCATTCCCGCCCGTCTCGCTCCTGATCGCGGTGCTCATGGTGATCCTCAGCGGCGCGCTCGCACTGTTTGAAGTCCTTGCGTTTCTCTCCTCCGACAACCTCGCAGCATTAGAGCAGGAGGAGCAGCAGGTGTTTCGCGCCGTCCTGCTGGGAAGCGGCGCAGTGATTGGGGTGGTGATGGCAGTGCTCATCGTGCTCGTCCTTATGCGCCGCCGCTGGGCCAAAATCATCCTGCTCACCCTCACCACCTTCGAGTCTCTGAGCCTGCTGCTGAATACCAGCCTGTTTGCTCGCCTCGGCTGGCAGCGCATGGCCTCCATCGCGGTGGTCGTGATGATACTGCTGGCCCTCACCAGCGAGACGGTCCGCGCCTGGGTGGCCCGCCCCAACACCCGGCGGCTTAAACACTGACACCCGATTGCCCGGTCGCATGCTGGCTTCGAGCTGTCCGGTGGGTTGGGCCGAGGCGCTGCCGGCGGGTCGAGCTCAGACGCTCGGGGTGAGCTTCCCCTGGCCTAGCCGGTATGTGCGGTCGCACCAGCGGGAGATGTCCGCGTCGTGGGTGACGACGAGGATCGCCGTACTCTCGCCCGCGACGTCGCGCAGGAGCTCCAGGATCTCGTCGCGGTACTCCCGACCCAACGAGCCCGTCGGCTCGTCGGCCAGGATCAGGGAGGGCTCACCGATCAGCGCCCGCGCGATCCCCACCCGCTGACACTCGCCACCCGAGAGTTGCCGGGGCCGGTGGTGCAGGCGGTGTCCCAGGCCGACGCGCCCCAGCATCTCCTCGGCGAGTTCGACGGCCCTGCGGCGTCCGTGGCCCTGGATGCGGGCCGCCAGCGCCACGTTGCGCACCGCGTCGAGCTGCTCCAGGAGGCGGCAGTCCTGGTAGACGAAACCGATGTGTTTCAGCCGCACTGCTGCCCGCCGCTCCTCGGAGCCCGCCATCGCCTCGCCCGAGATGGCGACGCTGCCCGCACGCATGGGGTGCAGCCCGGCGATGGTGCGCAGGATGGTGGTCTTGCCTGTCCCCGAGCGCCCGGTGATGGCGACCGCTTCGCCGCCGCGGACCTGAAGGTCCATGTCCTGCACGATCTCAATGGGTGTGCGGGTCATGGTGATCTCGCAGGTGAGGTTACTCACGTCAAGCACGGTTAGTCCTTTCTCAGTGAGGTTTCGGGCGCGCGGCGCAGCAGGGGTAGGCACACGGCGTACAGGATGAGCCCGCCCAGCAGCCAGACGATGAAGAAATGCCAGGGCTCGGTGCGGAACGCGGCCAGGTACCAGATGGTGAGCGCCCCGAGGGCCACCCCGCACGCCCAGGCGGCGGCGAGTCCGGCGCCGCTCAGCAGCAGCCAGGTGATGCGCACCCGCCGCGGGGAGATGCCCAACTCGGCCAGCAGGGAGCGGGCGAACGCGGTGAGCCGGGTGAGGTGGCCCAGCGAACGCACCGCCACCATCGCCCCCAGCGCGACGGCCACGGCAAGGATCCCGAGGGTGGGCAGCATGATTGCCGGGGCGTCGACCAGCGAGTCCCAGGCCAGTTTCGCCGTCGAGGTCCCGCCGGGGCGATCGAGGGCGATGCCGGAGGTCGCCTGACCTTGCTCCGGGCAGGCGTCTGGTCCGATGACGGCGAGGCTGGCCCCGCTCACTGAGCCGCGCGACGGCAGGGGCGTGAGTACCCCGGTGATCTTGACGCGGCAGCCTGAGCCCAGGTTCTCGCCGACCTCAATGGTGTCTTCCAGACCCAGTTTGACCTTGACCAGTGCCGTCTGGTCGACGGCTATCCCGTCGGCTGGGAGGTCGCCCGCCACGAGGGCCGCGCCCAGGTGGGTCTTGGTCTGGGCCGCGTCCTTGGCTCGCCAAAGCTGCACCCGCGCGGAATCGTAGAGACGCGGCTCATCCGCGCGCTGCCGCATCAACTCGATCACCTCGACATGATCCACATCGCCCTGGCCTGGGGCCACCTCGGAGAGGGACGAGACGCCGAGCGAGGTGTAGAACACCATGGCATCCACCCGGTCCTTCGTCACGAAGAGCAGGATGAAGCCGGCGAAGGCGAAGGTGACGCTGGCCGTGAGGAAGATGATGAGCGCCCGCGCCCAGCCAATTGAGCGGGTGATGGTGGTGATGAGAGTCATGCTCGCCTCCCAGCGAGTCTCCAGGTGAGGATGATGACGACCGCGGCCAGCGCCACCAGTCCGACGGCAGCTCCCGCCCACGCGGCGCTCAGGCTCGGTGGCAGCCCCGGAGCGAGCACCCCAAGCGTGTAGGGCAGCAGCCCGAACCAGGCACCGACCACGACGCCTACGGCGGCCCCGCCCACGCCCAGCAGCAGCGCCTGCCGCGCTAGCCGACGCGGGCTCATCCCGAGTCCGCCACGAGCCGCAGCGCTGGCAGCATCGCCTGAGTGAAGATCCACGCCTCCCGAATCAGGATCGCCAGCCTGGCCGCGGCTAGGACCGCCGTGCCCAGCACCAACTCAAGCCTGGTCAGCGAAGCCTTCGCTTGCTGCGAGTGCAACTGTTCAAAGGACTCCGCAGGACGCGGACCTTCATATCCCCCCGCATCAAGGTGCTGAAGATAGAAGGGGGTATTCAAGCGCTCGTCCGCCTCATCCGGAGCCATAGGCGCTATCAACACACTCTGTAAATCTTCCCCGGCCAGAAGTCCAGCGCGGCTGGTAACGAAATCTGCGCCACCGCCGGGAAACCATCTAGACGGGCTGCGTGCACGGCGCGCACCGTCAACTCTCCTACCTCGGGGGACACACCCGCAGAGACAGTATCTCCTGGCCGCACACCCAACCCGTAAGCTAGGAGGCTTATTCATGGGTGTAGGTGAATATGATTCCGAGGGTGGCGTTGATGGTG
>JAUNKK010000136.1 GCA_030532825.1 Propionibacteriaceae bacterium | reverse complement strand
CTCGGTCTCGTCGAGCGCCTGAGCCAACGCGACGGCATCCGCGGACTGGCCCGTGAGCTGGGCGACCCCGGCAGCATCCTCGGCGACATCAGCGACTTCCGCCCCTGTGCCCTTGTACACCACAACCAGCGAACCGTCTTTATTCCGGTACAGCTTGGCTTCAAACCCGGTCTTATCGTTCTTGAGGAGGGAAGGATCGATCCCGACGCTCTCAGCCGAAACCTCTTCGTATCCCTCGGGCGGTGTTTCACCATCGTCAAGCCCGTTCAGCGCGGCCAAATCCCGATCCCGCTCCACTTGAGCGGCGCCTTGGATCTGGGTCCCCGCACCTTCGGGATCTTCGGGATCCGCTCCGGTGCGCAGTATGGTGGCGGCGCGCGCAAACTCATCCCCTATGCCGCCCATCTGTCCCAGCAATTCGCTGCCCTGCGCCAAAACGTCCTGCATCATGTGCGCGATGTCGGTGAGGGTCTCGGAGATGACGTTATTCGCCGATTGTTTGAAGTCTTCGAGAAGGGTGGGCCAACGGGCCGGATTCATGGCATGTTGGGCCGTTTTGATCCCGGCCTCAATGAGATCATCGAGCAGCATTCCCGCTGAGGACACGACGGCCTTGCGAGCATTGCCGACGTATTCGCCGATCTGCAACGCACGGCTGGCCATGGTGCGCCAGGCGCCGGCAGCCGCGCGTGCGCAGACGCCTTCGGCCGCCATATGGGCGGCGAAGTTGCTGGCCGCTTTCCCTTCCCAGGCCTCTTGCGTGGGCGCGGAGATCGCTTCCATCTCAGAAGCATGATCATCCAGGCCAGTTGCAATATTCTCCCAGGATCTGGCCAATTGGCGGAGCGCGTCGGCATCTCCAGCCAACTCGTCGATGGTCTCCTGAAACGGCGGAAGCTGGGAGATGATCCAGGCGCTGATGCCCCCGACGATGTCGGGTACTACTTCGCCCAGATTGACGACCTCGTCCAGCCACTCTAGGACACCCTGTGTTGGCGTCACGTCTTCGCTCAGTTGCGGGTTACCGCTTCGACTCGCGCTTCCCTCTTGTAGGACGTCGGCGGCCTTTTCAAAATCAGCAGTGCTTGTCATCGTGACTCACCCTTCTATTTCGACAACCAGCCGGGGATATTCATGCCGTCCAGTCGTTTCAAGATTGCGGCGATCCCCTTGGCGATCGCTTCATCTATGTTTGCGTAGTCCTGGGCGCATTCAGTGACTTTCTTCGAGATGGCCTCGTCGGCCTCTGCAAGCGCGGACAAGAAGTCTCGCCCGTCATCCGTCGCACCAGGGAAGGTGATTGACGCTGCCGGCTCCAGAAACTTGCCGAAACACGACAGGGACGGCGCCTCCACCTGTTCGCCGAGGCTCCCCACCGTGCTTCCCGTGGCCCTGATGCGGCGTCCCGCCTCGTCGAGTGCTGAGATATCGACTGAGAAGTTCACGCTGCTCCTCCCGCCGCCCAGAGCCGGTCTGCCTCATTGCCTACGCGACGGGCGGCAGCGACCTGGGCCTTCAGCACGGCGGCACTCAAGTCGTGCGGATACATCGTCTTGGCCGCCGGGGTGAACTCCACCCGCAGGGGCACGCCGTCGAAGTCAACCTCCACGCGCACCGCTGGTTGCTCAGACGGCTCCTCTGCCGTGGCGCGCAACCGTTCAAGCTCGGGCCGGGTTCGCTCGAATGCGGCCACCTTACGCTCGAACCGTTGGCGCATGGCCCGTTGGATGTCCTGTGGCGAGCCGTCGAAGATGCCCCTGGGCCACTCGACGCGCCCCTGCTGCCATTCGGAGAGGTCGGGACGGTGTCGGGTAATCAGCGATTGTTCCGCGGCCGGGATGCTGGACGCAGCGGCAGCCACGACGCCCCCACGGGCAAGGTCGTCCTGAGCGCTACGAAGTTGCCGGGCGAACTCCTCGGTGAGCTGGGCGGCTGACCACTGCCCCACGCTCTTGGCGAACTCGACGTGCTGGAGTTGCCCCCGCGCGTTGATCTGCACTGTGATGGCCCCTTCTGCGCGTCCACCGACGGCTCTATTCCCCGCCTTCTGCGCCGAGCGCCTGTGCTCGTCTGCCGCCTCCTGCAGGCGTCTGACGAGGTCATTTATATGTGTATTCATTTGGCTGACTGTAGGGCAAGACCGGTTCACCGCTCAGCGTTGAGCCCCCTATACAGCTTGGGCCGATCTCCCCGCGGCAGAGCGGTGCTCGGCGGCTAAACCGAGTCCACCAGATGAGCCGACCGTAACCAACCAGCTACGTTAATTCTCCGACGCCCATATCATCGACCCGACAGACGCTTAACTTAGATTTATTCCGCAATTGACACTCCGACACAGAAGCCAGCCTTGGTATCAGGCGATGGAAACTATGAGTAGGCATTCAAAGGCTTTTTGAGGGCGTGAAATAGCGGAGGATGACTCAAAATCAATCCCCCAAATTCTCCAGCAATTGCCTTACTACGAACCTATGACATCACCCTGAACAAAGCCATCGTCCGTAGGCCGCCGTCAAGGCCTGGCGCCGCCTCCGAACCGCGCCAACGGTCCAGCACGAATTCACCCTGGCTCGCGGCAAGCTTCGAGGCCTCGCTCCACGCAGTCGACGCCGTCCGCCCACTCGTGCTCGGCAACTCCGGCCAGCGATGGTCGAGCACTCCCCGGCGCGAGCGGGCGGGACCGAGAGCATGGGCGATGACCGGGACTGGGCACGCCCGGGCGAGTGCCAAGCGCTTCTCCTGCGAAAGCGGGCTTCAACGAAAGAACTCCTGGCGTGATCAAGAAATACAACCTGACAAGCCCTTTCGGTCAGGACGCGTCCCCCAAAGAGCCATCAAAGAACATTCGGGCTACCACAATCCCCCCGAGATATGTTAGCTTCTCTCCATGAAACAGAGACGGAAATTAATTAAACGCACAACCACTTTGGCGCTCGTCGCGGGCCTACTCATGATGGGTAACTTATCCACCGAGTCAGCTGCCCCCACAGCACACGCTGACAATCCCCCTCTGGATGGATCGTATAAATTAGTCTGGCAGGACGAATTCGACGGCACCACGCTCGACACGAACAGCTGGGAGTATCAGACCGGGCCGTGGGCTTCGTCAGCCGTGCAGAACTGCTACAAGGCAAGCAGCGACAATGTATCGATCAGCGATGGCACGCTGAAGATCACGGCCCGTCATCAGCCCGGAAGCTCCTGCGGTAACAGTGGCACCAGGGATTTCACCTCCGGCTTCATCCAAACGAAGAACAAGAAGTTCTGGACCTACGGCTATTTCGAGGCCCGGGTCAAACTTCCCACCAACGGCAGCAGCACCTGGCCAGCATTTTGGCTCAGCCCGAATGAGCCAAAATATGGCAAATGGCCTAGCAGTGGCGAGATTGATGTCTTCGAGGCCAAGGGCTTCGATCCGACGCACGCCGCCGCCGATGCCCATTGGGGCATCAGCGATTCCGAGCGGAAACACAAACCTGAGAAGGCGCCTGTGGACAACGTCGGCGACTGGCACGTCTATGCGGTCAAGTGGCAAGAGGGCAAACTGGAGTACTTCCTCGACGGGAAGCTGTTCCACACCATCGACAATTTCGAAGCCCCGAACGCCACGACCCACCCGGGCCCGTTCAACATCCCGTTCTACCTTCGTTTGAACATGGCGGTCGGCGGCACCTACCTGACCCCCTATAACGACGCCAACACCACCCTTGACAAGTTCCCCGCGGTCATGGAGGTGGACTACGTGCGCGTGTGGCAGCAGAGCGAGAGCCAGCCGGTCCGCAGGCTCCCAATCAAACAGGCGCAGGGCACCACCGTGGCCCTCACCTTCGGCGACTCCTGCCTCAACATCGCCGGCGGCAGCAGCCCGTACGCGCCCCACAGCTACCAATCGAACCATGTGGTGCGGGAAACCGTCCGGCTGAGGATCAACTGTGACCACCAGCAGCCTGCCACCGGTTTCACCACGAGGGTGACGCTGAAACTCAGCAAGTTGTACGAGGATAACAACAAGTTGAAGCTGACGACCATCCAGAACCGAGCCGTCAAGGAAGACCTCACCGACAAGGTCAAATACGGCCTGAGCGCAGACGGCAAGTACACCATGGCCACATATCACGTGACCGACGGAGGCTTCGGCGACGAGGACGGCAAGGCCAACGGCACGATCCTTCACAGCACGGCCGTCTACGAGGTCACCGGCTAGATGTCGATTAGAACGCCTGCTCGATGTCGACTAGAGTGGCTGCTCGATGTCGAGTAGGAGGGGCGTATGTATCTGCCGCGCACGGTCGACACGCTGCTGGACCGGTACCTGCCCCAAGCCGCCGCAATCGCGCTGGACGGCGCGAAGGGCGTCGGCAAAACGGGCACCGCGCTGCAGCGCGCCGATCGCTCATTCCTCCTCGACCGACCAGACCAGCGCGCGCTGGTAGCAGCCAACCCGGACGGCATCGTCCGGGTTGGCACCACTCTGCTCGACGAATGGTCCCGCATGCCAGAGGTGTGGGATCTGGTGCGCCGGGCAGTCGACGATGGGGCGGCGCCCGGCTCCTTCCTGCTGACCGGCTCCGCCACCCCAGCAACGGGGCAGGGTACCCATAGCGGCGCGGGCCGCATCCTGTCACTGCGGATGCGGCCCATGGCCCTGCACGAACGGGGGCAGCTCACCCCCCGCGTTTCGCTCGCTGACATGCTGACGGCGGCGGAGCCTTGCTTGGCGGAGATCAGCGGCGAGACGTCGTATGCGCTGCCCGACTACCTGGAAGCCATTGAGGCAAGCGGCTTCCCGGGCATCACCTGGCTCGGCGCCGATCTACGGGCCGAACAGTTATCCGCCTACGTGCAGCGAGTCATCGATCGGGACCTGCCAGACCTCGGCTACGCCGTACGCAGGCCCGAGACGTTGCGCCGCTGGCTGGCGGCCTACGCGGCCGCGTCGTCGACCACCGCCAGCTATTCGAAGCTGCTTGACGCCACCACAGTCGGCGACGGGCACCAGCCGACGCGTGACACCACCCTGGCCTACCGCGATCACCTCACTCAGCTGTGGTTGTTGGACCCGGTGCCGGGCTGGAGCCCCAGCCGCAGCCCCTTCACCCGGTTGCAGCAGGCCCCCAAACACCAGTTGGTGGATCCGGCGCTGGCGGCAACCCTGCTGGGGGCCACCGCCTCGTCGCTGGCCACCCCTCGCGACTCGCATCTCGCCGGGCCGCTGTTTGAGTCCCTGGCCACACTGACCGTGCGGGTGGCGGCGGAGGCGACACGGGCGCGCGTTGGGCATCTGCGCACCCGCAACGGCGATCACGAGGTGGACCTGATCGTCGAGGGCCGCGACGGACGCATCGTCGCCCTTGAGGTGAAGCTCGCCGCCGCAGTGACCGACGCTGATGTCGCCCATCTTCTCTGGCTGCGCAGCCGCCTCCCCCAGGATGTGAACGACCTGGTGATCATCACCACCGGCGCCCATGCCTATCGCCGCCCCGACGGGGTAGCCGTCGTCCCGCTCGCCCTGCTCGGTCCCTGAGCCCGCATCACCATGGGCCGGGCCAATCAGCAGCTACGGACACTCACGGGCCTAGGGCCTTGAGCTTGTTTGGGTTGCGCACCAGATAGAGGCGCGCAATCC
>JAUNKK010000135.1 GCA_030532825.1 Propionibacteriaceae bacterium | reverse complement strand
GCCCCATCTGCGACAAGGGCGGCGAATGCCCGCTGCAGAACCAGGCGCTCAGCAATGGGCGGGGCGAGTCGCGCTACGGCGGTGTCAAGCGCACCTACCCCAAGCCCGTGAACGTCTCGGCACAGATCCTGCTCGACCGGGAGCGTTGCGTGCTGTGCGCGCGCTGCACCCGGTTCTCGGAGCAAATCTCCGGCGACCCCTTCATCGCGCTGGTGGAACGCGGCGCGCTGCAGCAGGTTGGCACCTATGAGCAGGACCCGTACGATTCCTACTTCTCCGGCAACGTCGTCCAGATTTGCCCCGTCGGCGCTCTGACCTCCGCGGCCTACCGGTTCCAGGCCCGCCCGTTCGACCTGAAGTCGACAGCCACGTCCTGCGAGCACTGCGCGGGCGGCTGCGCGATCCGCGCCGATCACCGGCACCACCAGGTCAAGCGGCGCCAGGCCGGCGACGACCCCGAGGTGAACGAGGAATGGCTGTGCGACAAGGGCCGTTTCGGGTTCGTGTCCGGGCGGGGCGAGGACCGGCTGACCCGCCCCCTGGTGCGCCGCGACGGCGTGCTGGAGGTGGCGAGCTGGCCCGAGGCGATTGATGCTGCCGTGGCGGGACTCCAGGCCGCGGGCTCCGCCGTTGGCGTCCAGACGGGCGGCCGCCTGACGGTCGAGAACGCCTACGCCTATTCCCGGTTTGCGCGCACCGTGCTGGAAACCAACAGCATCGATTTCCGCTCTCGTGCCGCGAGCGACGAGGAAGCCCAGTTCTTGGGGGCCCGAGTCGCAGGCCGTGGCATGGACGTCACCTACGCGGACTTGGAGAACGCCAAGCATGTGGTGCTGGTCAGCTACGAGCCCGAGGATGAAACCTCGGTGGTATTCCTGCGGCTCCGCAAGGCCGTCCGGAAGAAGGGGCTGAGGGTCACAACCTTGGCGCCGTTTGCTTCCCGCGGTACGCAGAAGCTGTCGGCGGAACTGATCCCGGTGGCCCCTGGCGCTGAGGCCCAGACCTTGGCCGCCATGGATCTGGCCGAGGGCACCATCATCCTGGTGGGGGAGCGGGCCGCCTCCCAGGCTGGCCTGCTGTCCGCCGTCGTCGCCAAGGCCGATGCGTGCCGCGCCCGTGTGGCATGGATCCCGCGTCGTGCCGGTGACATGGGGGCCATCGCCACCGGTTGCCTGCCTGACCTGTTGCCGGGCGGGCGCCCCGTCTCCTCAGCGGCGGCGCGCGTGGACGTGGCCGCCGCCTGGGATGTCGACTCGGTGCCGACTGAGCCGGGCCTGAGCGCCGAGGAGCAGTTCCTGGCGGCATCGGCCGGCCAGGTCAAGGCCCTCGTGCTGGGGGGCGTCGACCCGCTGGACCTGCCGAACGCTGCCGCGGTCCTAGCCTCACTGACCCGCCCGTTCGTGGTGCAAATCTCTACCCGAACCAACGCGGCGACCGACTACGCCGATGTGGTGTTCCCGGCCTGCCTCATGGAGGAGCAGTCGGGGCACTTCCTGAACTGGGAGCAGCGGGTGCGGCCCGTCGCTCTCGTCAACGAGGGGACGAAGCACCCCATGACCGACCTGCGGATTCTCGCGGCCCTAGCCGATGCGCTGGGCAAGGACCTGGGCATCCGCACCACCGGCGAGGCCTGGCTCGACTTCCAGGCCCTCGGCCCGTGGGAGGGCGCCCGCATTGCCGACCCGGCCGAACCCGATGAAGGTGTCGAGCAGGGTGGCATGGTGGTGGCCTCCTGGCACGAAGCGCTGGACGCGTCAAGCGGCACCGACTATGAGGTGGCGTTGCGGAAGACCGCGCGGCCTGCGCTGGCGCGGGTCTCCGCCGCCACAGCGAGCCTGCTGGGCCTCGGCCAGGTGTGCCGCGTCGTCGCTGGCGAAGGCAGCCAGCTGTTGCCCGTCGAGATCACTGAGATGGTCGACGGCGTGGTGTGGGTCCCGGCGAACCCGGGCGAGGTCGGTCGGCTGGATGTTCCCCCGGGGTCCTTGGTCAACGTGTACCCCGTCACGACCGATGAAGGAGATCAGGCATGAACGTGTTCTTCCAGGACCCCTGGTGGCTCATCCTCATCAAGGTGCTGGCCCTGTTCGTGATCCTCCTGCTCTGGACGATCTTCAACGTCTGGTACGAGCGTCGTCTCGTGGCCAAGATGCAGCACCGCCTCGGCCCCATCATGAACGGGCCGTTCGGTCTGGGGCAGGCCTTGGCCGACGGTGCGAAACTCATCGCCAAGGAGGACTTCCGGCCCACCCACACCGACAAGTGGGTGTTCAACCTGGCCCCGATCCTCACCGGCATGGCGGCCTTCACCACCTGGACGGTGATCCCGTTTGGCGGTCAGGTTGAGATATTCGGACACACCACCCGTCTGCAAGTCACGGACCTGCCCGTGGCAGTGCTGTTCGTGCTGGCGATCGCCTCCATCGGCATCTACGGCATCGTGCTGGCAGGCTGGGCGTCGAGCTCGACCTATGCCTTCCTGGGCGCCATGCGCAGCTCCGCGCAGATGATCTCCTATGAGATCGCGATGGGCCTGTCGATCGTCGGCGTCTTCCTGATGAGCGGCACCATGAGCACCCACGGAATTGTCGAGGCGCAGCGCGCCCACCTGATCTTCCGTATCCCCTCCACTGCCACGGAGGTGGACCTCGGGGTCATGGGCTGGTATGCGCTGCTGCTGGCTCCCTCCTGCATCATCTACATGATCGCGATGGTGGGCGAGACGAACCGCGCCCCCTTCGACCTGCCTGAATGTGAATCCGAGCTGGTGTCCGGATATCTCACCGAGTACTCCGGCTTTCGCTACGCCATGTTCTTCCTGGCGGAGTACATCAACATGGCCACGGTCTCGGCGGTTTGCACGACGCTATTCCTGGGCGGCTACCTGCCGTTCTGGCCGCTGAACCTCATCGAGCCGCTGAACAACCCGTGGCTGGGTCCAGTGTGGTTCGTCATCAAGGTTCAGTTGGTGTTCTCGCTGTTCGTGTGGCTGCGCGGCACCCTGCCCCGGTACCGCTACGACCAGTTCATGGACCTGGGCTGGAAGCGGCTCATCCCCATCTCGCTGCTGTGGATCGTGCTGGTGGGTTTCTTCCCCCGGTACACGCTGGGCATGGCGGTGGCGTTGCTGGCCATCCTCATTGCGTTCGCGCCGAAGAAGGCCGAACCCGAACGCGTGCCGGACGTGGTGCCTGGGGAACCGTTCGACGCCTTCGCGGGGGGCTATCCGGTGCCGCCCCGGCCCGGGCAGGTGCTACCTGAACTCGCTGGGATCGTGAAGGCGTCCGTCGCCGATGAACCGACCGAGGAGGAGAAGTAATGGGAATCTTCGACCCGTGGGCCGGATTCGGCATCACTTTCAACACCATCTTCCGCAAGACCTTCACCCAGGGCTATCCCCGCAAGGGCAAGGAGAAGGTCACGATGCCGCGCTTCCATGGCCGGCACCAGCTGAACCGCTGGCCTGACGGTCTGGAGAAGTGCGTCGGCTGTGAGCTGTGCGCGTGGGCGTGTCCCGCGGATGCCATCTACGTCGAAGGAGCAGACAACACGGAGGAGGCGCGCTACTCGCCGGGGGAGCGGTACGGGCACGTCTACCAGATCAACTATTTGCGCTGCATTTTCTGCGGCATGTGCATTGAGGCCTGCCCCACCCGGGCGCTCACCATGACCAACGAGTTCAAGATCGCCGACAAGACACGCCAGCAGTTGATCTATGAGAAGCAGGATCTTTTGGCCCCGCTGGTCGCTGGCATGGAGCAGCCGCCCCATCCGCGACGGCTCGGTGACGACGAGAAGGACTACTTCCTGGGGCTGCCGCCCACTGGTCAGCCCGACAACCGCACGGCATCCAGTAAGGAGCGGTGACATGACTCTTCCCCCGATCACGGGCGAGTTGATTGCCTTCGTGGTGTGTGCGCCGCTGATGGTGCTGCTCGCCATTGGCATCATCGTGGCCCGTAAACCCGTGCACTCTGCCATCTGCATGGCGGGTGTGATGATCGGCCTCGCGATCCTCTATGCCGCGCAGGACGCCCCGTTCTTGTTCGTGGTGCAGATCATCGTGTACACGGGCGCCATCCTCATGTTGTTCTTGTTCGTGGTGATGCTGATCGGCGTCGATACGCGCGACTCGGTGGTCGAGACGCTGAAGGGTCAGCGGGTCTGGAGCATCCTCGCGGTGCTCGGGCTCGCAGCCCTGTTGGTCTTTGCCGTCGGTCAGGCGGTGTTCCTGGGCGGCCCCGTCGGGCTGGCACAGGCCAACCAGGTGGAGGGCGGCAATGTCCAGGGTGTCGCGGCGCTCCTGTTCACGCGCTATGTGGTGCTGCTGGAGGCGGCCTCGGCACTGCTGATCACCGCTGCTATTGGCGCCATGGTGCTGGCGCACGGTGAGCGGCTGAAAGAACCGAAGGGCCAGGCGCAGCACATGGCGGAGCGGGTTGAGCGCTACGCCGCGCAGGGCGTCCACCCCGGCCCGGATCCGAACTCCGGGGTCTACGCCCACACCAACGCCATCCACGCCCCGGCGCTGCTGCCGGACGGCACCGTCGCGGAGTCTTCGGTCAGCAAGACCCTGACCAGCCGCGGCGCCATCATCGCGGTCGATGACCTGCGGGCGCCCGCAACGAAAGCGGTGACGGAGATCAAGCAGGTCGCTGCTGACCTGGAAGGAGAGGCCAAGTGAGCACGGAGGCTTATCTGGTGCTGGCGGCGGTGCTGTTTGTCATTGGCGCCCTCGGGTTCCTACTGCGCCGTAACGCGATCATCGCTTTCATGAGCGTCGAGCTCATGCTGAATGCCGCCAACCTGGCGTTCGTGACGTTCGCCCGTCAGCATGGCGGGCTCGACGGCCAGGTTGCGTCGTTTTTCGTCATGGTGGTGGCAGCCGCTGAGGTCGTGATCGGCCTCGCCATCATCGTCGCCATCTATCGGGCGCGCCGTTCAGCTTCGGTTGACGACGCGAACCTGCTGAAGTTCTAAGGGGTCAGTGTGCTGTTCCTGGAAACTGTCGCCGCAGTCCCCGCCACGGGCCTGTTCAGCCTCGCTTGGCTGCTGATCGCGATCCCGCTGGTCACTTCCGCGGTGCTGCTTTTGCTCGGCCGGTTCTCCGATGCGTGGGGGCACTGGCTGGCGACCACCGCGGCGCTGGCTTCGTTCACGATCGGCGCGCTGCTGTTCGGGGTGATGTTGAGCGCTGATGAAGGCCAGCGGGCCGTCACGGTGCCGCTCTACGACTGGATCACCACCGGGTCGTGGAACATCAGCTTCGGTCTGCTGGTTGACCAACTGTCGATCCTGTTTGTGTTGCTCATCACGGGTGTCGGTTCGCTGATCCACATCTACTCCATCGGGTACATGGCCCACGACGAACGCCGTCGCCGCTTCTTCGCCTACCTGAACCTCTTCGTCGCAGCGATGCTGACGCTGGTGCTGGCGGACAGCTACCTGGTGCTGTTCCTCGGCTGGGAGGGCGTCGGCCTGGCCTCCTACCTGCTGATCTCGTTCTGGCAGCACAAGCCCTCGGCCGCCGCGGCGGGCCGCAAGGCCTTCGTCGTTAACCGCGTCGGTGACCTGGGCATGGCGATGGCGATCTTCACGATGCTTTCGCTGTTCGGCAGCACGGCCTTCTCGGTTGTGGGCGCCGGCGCCGACCAGCTGAGCGGCACGGCTGCGACGCTGCTGGGCTGTCTGCTGCTGGTTGGGGCGTGCGGCAAGTCGGCGC
>JAUNKK010000134.1 GCA_030532825.1 Propionibacteriaceae bacterium | reverse complement strand
TGCCCGTGATGTTCCTGGTAGGCAACCTCAACTACGTGATTGTTGCGGTCTTCGGCGGACTTCAGGTGGCTAGCGGCCAGATCAACATCGGCGATGTCCAGGCGTTCATCCAGTACTCCCGCCAGTTCACCCAACCGCTGACGCAACTGGCGTCGATGATGAACCTGCTGCAATCTGGCGTCGCATCGGCGGAGCGGGTCTTCGAGCTGCTGGATGCTGAGGAGATGTCGCCGGAGCCCGGCCGGGGAATCGTCGCTAAGGCGGGGCACGTCATCTTCGACGATGTGACGTTCTCCTACAGCCCCGACAAGCCGCTGATCGAGCACCTCAACCTCGAAGCCAAGCCCGGCCAGACGGTGGCGATCGTCGGCCCGACGGGCGCGGGCAAGACCACCCTGGTGAATCTGCTCATGCGGTTCTACGAACTGAACTCGGGTCGCATCCTGCTGGACGGCCAGGACATTTCGACGGTGGATCGCCGCCCCTTACGCGACCACATGGGCATGGTGCTGCAGGACACGTGGCTGTTCGGCGGCACCATCCGCGAGAACATCGCCTACGGCAAGCAGGACGCCACCGAGGAGCAGATCCTGGCAGCGGCGAAAGCCGCGTTCGTGGATCGTTTCGTGCACGCGCTGCCCGACGGCTACGACACCGTCATCGACGAGGAGGGCGGCAACGTTTCCGCCGGCGAAAAACAGCTCATCACGATCGCTCGGGCTTTCCTATCCGAGCCGTCACTGCTGATCCTCGACGAGGCCACGTCCTCCGTGGACACCCGCACGGAGCTACTGCTGCAGCAGGCGATGGCGGCGCTGCGCGCGGGTCGCACGTCGTTCGTGATCGCCCACCGGCTGTCCACGATCCGCGACGCCGACCTGATCCTGGTCATGAAGGACGGGGCCATCGTCGAACAGGGCACGCATTGCGACCTGTTGGCTGCGAAGGGACACTACTTTGATCTCTACCAGGCACAGTTCAACGCTCCCGCCGGGCAGGAGGCGAGCGCCTGACGACGGCTCGTCCCCGCGCCACGCCCGAGCGCGGGGTGGAACCCACTAGGTCAGTTACGAAAGAATGACCCGCATACCCCGGGGAGGTGAGCCGTGACGCCAGAGCAGCTGAACGTCGTAGTGCTCGTCACCTGCGGGGTGTTGCTGGCGGGCGTGGCAGCGGTCAGGATCTCGTCGCGCAGTTCCATGCCGGGTCTGCTGCTGTATCTGGGCATCGGGCTGGCGATCGGGGAGGCGGGACTCGGCATCCGTTTCGACGACGCGCAGTTGGCGTTCAACCTGGCGACGTTGCTCGTCGCGCTGCTGTTGATCGACGGCGGCTTCACGACCCGCTGGTCGGATTTGAAACCCGTTGCGCTGCGGGCGGGGCTGCTGGCCTCGGTGGGGGTGCTGGTGTCTATCGCGGTGGCAGCGACCATCGCGATTCTGGTGCTGGGCATCGACATGAGAACCGGCATCCTGCTGGCGGCGATGGTCTCGTCCACGGATGCGGCGGCTGTCTTCGCAATCCTGCGCCGATTACCCATCATGGCCCGCGTCCGCACCACCTTGGAGGGCGAGTCGGGGTTCAACGACCCGCCGGTGATCATCATCGTCAGCGTCGTCGTCTCAGATGCCTGGAACCAGCAGTCAGTGCTTGGGATGGTCGGGACGGGCCTGTACCAGCTGGTGGTCGGCGCGTTGCTGGGGCTGGTGGTAGCCCGGGTGGGCCAGGCGCTACTGAGCCGCATCTCGCTACCGAGTGCGGGCCTCTACCCTTTGGCGACGCTGGCCATTGCGCTGACCGCGTTCGCCGTCGGCGGTATTGCGGGGGCGTCGGGACTGCTGGCGGCCTATGTCGCGGGCCTGTGGCTGGGCAACCAGGCTCTGCCCCACCATGCCGCGACGGAGGGCTTCACGGAGTCGCTGGGCTGGCTGTCGCAGATCGTGTTGTTCGTGCTGCTGGGTTTGCTGGCATCGCCGTCGGAGCTGCCGGCAGCGATCATCCCAGCGCTGGTGATCGGGTCGGCGCTGACGTTCGTCGCCCGGCCCATCTCGGTGTTCGCGTGCCTGACGCCGTTCAAGGTGCCGTGGCGTCGACAGGTGTTCGTGTCGTGGGCGGGGCTGCGTGGCGCGGTCCCCATCATGCTGGCGACGATCCCGTTGACGGAGAACCTGGCGGGCGCCTCCCACATGTTCCACATCATCTTCCTGCTGGTGGTGACTTTCACGCTGGTGCAGGGGCCGCTGCTGCCCAGGGTTGCGGCGTGGGCGGGAGTCCAGGAGTCGATGTCGGCGCGGGAGTTGCTGGTTGATTCGTCGCCGCTGGAGGGCATCAACGCCGCTCTCGTCCAGGTGCACGTCCCGGACCGGGGCCGCTTAGTGGGGATGTGGGTGAGCGACCTGCGGCTACCGCGAGGGGCCGTGATCTCCATGGTGGTGCGCGACAAGGAGGTGCTGGTGCCCGACGGGGAGATGCGGCTGAAGGCGGGGGATCAGGTGCTGCTGGCCGTCGACTCCGGCTTGGTGGAGCGCGTCCACGCCCGGCTGTTGCTGCTGAACGAGCATGGCCCCCTGGCCCGCTGGATCGCATCGGGCCGTAATCGGCGTCGCCTGCTCGACGGACAGTAGTCCGATGAAACCGGTATCGCGCCAGGGGTGGCAAAATCCCACCGTCAGCAGTTTGGTTAGGTGAGCTGGCCTGGTTGGTTAGAGGGGATGATTTAACCACGAGGTGTTAATGCCAGCCGTGAAGAAGTACGACTCGACCGCCTCCTCGCAGCCACCCGCCAGACTCAAAGCCGCCTCGTGCTACGCTTTGCTACATGTCCACGATCACCCACCGCGAGCTTCGGAACAACAGTGCCGAAGTGCTGCGACGTGTGGAGGCGGGGGAAACGCTGCGAGTAACCAACCATGGCATGCTGACCGCCGTGATCGGGCCCGCCGGACGGACGACACTCGACGCGCTGATCTCGGAGGGGCAGGCTCGCCCCGCGCGTGCAGACGCGTCTGTGCTTGAGCGGCTTCGCGACCGTCTCCGCGCACAGCCCGAGGCCACGAAGACGACGGCCGAGAAGGTTGAGGACGCCCGCGGCCGGTGGTGACCATCTCCTACCTAGACACCTCTGCAGCGATCAAGCTGCTCGTACGTGAGCCGGAGTCTGAGGCGCTCTTCCAGGGGTTGGGCCAACCCGGGCGGCGACTCGTGGCCTCGTGGCTGCTGCATACCGAGTTGCACTGTGCAGCAGGGAGGAATCCCACAGGCATCTCGCTGGAAGCCGTGTCAGAGGTGTTGGACCTCGTCACACTCGTAGACATCACCAGAGGCGACCTCCTCACCGCCGGCACTCACGCTCCGTTGCGATCCAACAACGCGCTCCATCTAGCTACCGCACTCCGTCTGGGCGTGGACGAGTTGATCAGCTATGACAAGGAATTAGTGGGGGCCGCCCGGAACGCTGGCATCCACGCCGTAGCACCCGCCTAACACACCCGGCCCTGCCTTATGGTTGGCCGTCGCCCCGATGAGTTTGCGCGCGAGGCACCAGCAGCGTCCGTCTCGCGGACCGATGGCGGGGATGACCTCCACATCGCTGAATGGAGTGCGCAGGTATCGCTCAGCCCACTCGGCCACTCCGGGCATGCTGGATTCCCCGATCACCTGATCCGCGACAGCGTCGGGGTCGAGGGGCGTCCACGTAGACCAGAGGCCCTGCCCTCACGCCCGGTCTCCCCGGAGCTCGTCGAGGACCTCACTCACCGCACGATCGCCCGCTCGGGGTTTGGGAGCTGGGTTGGCCCAGCCCCCGGTACAGCGCGCAGGGCGCACACGCGGGAGCGCTCTCGGGGCAGCGTCTATCGGAACGAGACGCCCAACAGGCACCCCGCGATTGGTCAAAACGAACGACTATCCCTGAGCCACTTTCGGCCAGCCACGGTCGCGGGTGGTGCAGGGGACGATGATGGCGAGAGTGTCTGCCTGTTCCAAGAAGAGGTCACTCGCGATGACTAGCGCGGGCTGCCGTTCGGATTGCTCACGCCCACGGACAGGGTCTAGCTCGGCCCAGACCACCATGCCGCGGCGCAACTCAGGACTGATCGGGCAGCTCACCTACAGCGAGATCCCACGACGCGAACTCATCCCAACACTCCGCATCAGCAACGCGAAAAGCCCGCCCAAACGCCTCCATCCGTCGGCGTCGCTCGTAAGTGTCAAGCAAGTTCTCGATCAACCCTGCCGCAGGGAGCCCACGCTCTTGCGCGCTGCGGTTGATGCGATCCCTCAGCTCGGTCGAAACCTTGATCGTCGTCACGCCCATAACACGAGTATGCGCCTAGGTATACCCCGCAACGCCACTCCCTGCGCTCATACCCCCAACGGACAGGATCACCGTGCAATGTTGACCGGAGAACACGCAGCGCTTTGACCTACGCCGGAAGCGGTCGCACAGAGACGCTTGGCGGCGATGTCCAATCTAGTGGCCGACCACAGACTCGATATAAGCCCGCACCATCGGCAGGTCTACAACGAGCGTGTCCCAAACCGCTCCATAGTCGGTTCCTTCGCAGTTGGGAGCCAGCCGGTCTCGCATACGTGATAGCAGTCCACGGCACCTCGGGATGCGTCACAAGCACTTCGGCGCTCAGACGCGCCACGTTCTCGCCGATCTTGATGATCAGAGACTCCGCAGCCAGGCCCGGCACATTCGACGGATCCCCCACATACCAAGCGTGCCCGCGGGAAGCTAGCTCCTCCCCAACGAGGCAGAGGCGCACTATCTCCCTCAGGGCAAGGACATCGCGCTCGTTCAAACGGCCACCGCCGTCCGAATAATCTCGTGAGCTTCAGCGAGGCACCCATCCGTCACCACATCTACGCTGACGCCAAGAAGCTCACTGGCCGCCTCGGCGAATCTTGTGATTGTCAGAAGCCCCACCCCGTCGCCCCTGGTGACCAGCAAGTCCAGGTCACTTCCAGGACCGTCGGAACCACGCGCGACGCTCCCAAACACCCGGACATTCGTCAAGCCAGATTCTCTCGCTAGCTCTTCCAGCTGACGGCGCTTCGCCGCGAGGGCCTGGCTCGGCAGAGGGCGAGCCGCTAACCGCAGCCGCTGGAGCATTTCAGCAGAAGCCCGACGCCGCCCCGACTCATACGCGGCAATGTTGGGCTGGGCAACGCCAGATCTTGCAGCCAGCTCAGCCTGACTGATACCAGCTTCTTCCCTCAGCCCCCGAACCTCGTTGACCATAGATCAACCATATCGCGTGATATGACGTGATGGGTGCCGCGGCCAACGGGACACGACCCATGGGCATCGCGGCTGACATCCGAGAAGCGGCCTGAACTCATACCACCTCTCGGATGCTAACCCAGCCACAGCGGCCTACATCCCTACGTCCCCAATCCGTATTACACTTAATGCATGGAGACAATCAACGGGATGCCGGTCACCGAGGAGATGATTCAGGCCTTCGCAGAGGAGGCCGAGCGCGGATACGACGTCGATGCACTTCGCAAGCGGGGCAGAAGGCCAATGGGCGATGGCCCCGCGAGAGTCGTGCCCGTTAGGCTAGACGACCGCCTTCTCGAGGCCCTTGACTCACAGGCCCAGAGGGAGAACGTCTCCCGCTCCGATGTGATTCGAGCTGCGATCCGCGCCTATGTCGCATGAGGGTCACCCCCTCTGCCCTCAAGCATGGATCGGCCGAGGAAGACATCTTGTACGCCGCCTCCCATCCGGTGTTCGTTAGCGAACCCGACGAAGACTCCCCCGCCAGACAGTTCGCTCTTGGCTTCGACACCCATGGGCGCCTCCTTGAGTTCGCGCTGCTGAGCTTCGACTCCGGCAATCGGCTCGTGATCCACGCTATGAGGGCTCGGCAGAAGTACTTCAAGCTCCT
>JAUNKK010000133.1 GCA_030532825.1 Propionibacteriaceae bacterium | reverse complement strand
GAACCCCAACCCAGACACCCACATAAACCTCGAAACAAAACCCAGGACGCTTCAATCATCCTTCTTCACGGTCACAGTCACGCTCCTTCAGGTCGGAGACCACCCCTTACACAAACCATCTGACACCCCCGGTCAAAACCCATCCTGGACGCGCTCCCCGCGTGCACCCCAAACGACACGCGCTCTCCCCCGCCCCAACAAACAGACCGCCCCCGCTACCCACCACGATGAGAAAACCTCAATGAATCATCTATAACTTCAGAGGAGGGGGCTGAGTTGAAACTCAGAAGGTCGCGCAGGCGCACGCGCAACGTGGGCATCGTGCTCATGGCGCTGGCGTTCGGCGTCATATCAATCATTCCAGAGGTGAAAGCTCACGCCGCTTTGGTCGACGCCATCGATTCGGATTCGATCACCATCACGTCCACCAAAGTGGACGGTGCACCCGTCTATGTCTGAGAGCGTATGGAACTGCGCGCGGATTGGTCCATTCCTGATGGCACAGGGGAGGCTGGCCAGGAATTCACGCTGGCGCTTCCCGAGCCGTTCTCGCTCAACACTGGAGAGTTCGATCTCAAGGGCACCGGCGAGGACCCGCTGACCTATGGCACGTGCAGCGCCACCGACAAGCTGGTCACCTGCACGCTCAACGACAACGTCGTCGGGAAGTCCCAGGTTCGCGGCACGCTGACGTTCAACTTCTCGGCTCGGCAAACCTACAACTCCGGCAGCGTTGAGGTCGCCGTCAACGGCCCAGCCAAGTCCGTGCCGCTGCCCACAGGGAATGAGACGGGCATCGGATACGATCCCAACTTCCCGAGCGACCTGGGCAAGACAGGCTGGGTCGAATCCTCCGATCCCATGTTGGTCACCTGGTGGATTCGAATCCCGGGGAAGGACTTCACGCGGTACAGCACAATTTCGGTGGTGGACGATTTTTCGGTCCATGGCATCAACCTGTCCCTTATTCCCGGCGAGCCGACGGTTTACAAGCTGAAGGCCACGGCGTTGTGCTGGAACGAGAACACGCGCCCCGACTGCCGCACCGATTTTTACCCGAACAAGGACGCGAACGCCCTTGCCGACGTGACGGTCGACATCGACAACGCCGCCAGCACCTTCACAACCACTATTTCGCTGCAAGCCCACGTCTTCGAGGCCGACTACCTGTACATCGTCGACGTGAGGCTGAGGGCTACCGAGGAGATCCCGGTCGGCACCGAGCTCGTCAATAACGCGGCGGTTGAGGGTCGGGAAATCAGCGCCGTCGCCAAACGCGAGATGACCGGCTCCGGTACCGGGAGTGGGCTGGCGGGCACCGTCGGTCACATCAGCCTCAAAAAGAACGTGACCGGTGGAACATTCCCCGACGCGGTCTTCCCGGCGACCTACTCCTACACCGACGCGAAGGGCGTGAACCAGACGGGCGACCTAGCCCTTAAGGGCGACGGCACCCCGGTGTCGTTGGTCAACATCCCCCACGGACGTCCGTGACCTTGACCGAAGACGTGACGGCCCTGCCACCTGGCGTGTCCTTTGGCGACCCCGTGTTCTCGGGCGAGGATGTTACCGACGGTGGTGCGGACACCCCGAGCGCCACTGTCCTGGTAATGGGCGGCGGAAAGACCGTCGAAGTAACCCTCACCAACCCCGTCGAGGAACCACAGGTGGCAACTCCGGTCGCGCCAACGGTGACGGCGGGGGTGTGTGCGCCGGGGGCGACGACACCGTCGGATCCGGTGGTGTCGGTTCCGGTGACTGAGGGTGTTTCCTATGGTGAGCCGCAGGTGTCGGTTGCTGGTGGTAAGGCGACGGTGACGGCAGTGGCGACTCCGGAGGCTGGGAAGCAGATTGATTCTGTGTTGCCTGAGGGTTGGGTGTTGAATCAGGATGGGACGGCGACGTTCACGACTTCCGTGACTGTTCCGGCATGTCAGCCGGAAAGCACGCCGGCTCCGCCGATGCCGGTCACTCCCATCTCCCCGAAGATCACCCCGGGAGTGTGTGCCCCGGGTGCGAAGACCCCGAGCGACCCGACGGTCGAGATCCCCACGGTGCCTGGTCTCACCTACGGTGACCCGAAGATCCGGTTGGTGGGTAACAAGCTGGTCATCACCGTGGACCCCCGGCAACGGGAACAGCATCAACTCGACGGACCCGCCGGCTGGCTGGACTCTGAATCGGGATGGCTCAGCCACCTTCACCTTCGTTACTAACCAGCCCAGCTGCGTTGTTTCAGCGAAACCGGGAATGCCCAAAACCGGCGGCGATCACATCCGAGTTTCAGCTGCCCAGCTGCCCGGACTGGGCCTTGGGGGAGCGCTATTGAAGCAGTCCATCGGGGCCTGAAAACTGAAATAGGGAAGGACCTTAACTTTCGCTAAAGCTCTTCCCTGACTTTTGGATTTTCGCCTCACGAAAAGTCCGAGTCAAACGATTCCCATCGATGAGGCCTCGGGTTATGCTGGGGCCCGCTGACGGATTCTCTTCCCTCCCCTTTCTGCCGCCGGCTAGAGGCCGCTTTGGTAAACGCAGATTTCCTGATATCTTCTGGTTGCTGCTGATTCAACTGCACGAGGACAGCTGGAGCCATTTGGGGGTTTGGGGCAACGCGCCGGCAATGGGCTAGGGGCCATTCCGGAGTGCCAAATGCGGATGCAGAGGGGGGAACTGCGCTGAACAGCAGCTGACGCGGGGGTAGCGTCGTTCACGAGGGGCCTAGGCTGGATGAGCCGGGCCCCTCAAGTGTGCATCCGCCGCGCAGCGGAGATAACCTCACAACATGTCTCACGGCTTTTGGCTGGCGCTCTTGCTGACGATCGGTGCCGGACTCTCGACGGCCGTCGGCGGCGCCGTCGGGGTGCTCGGCCGCAGCGACTCCCGCCGCATCCTTTCCCTCGGCCTCGGATTCTCCGCCGGGGTCATGATCTATGTGTCTTTGGTGGAGATCCTGCCCAAGGGGCACGAGGCCCTCGTAGCGGCCACCGGCCAGGCCCAGGGCGGCTGGTGGGCGATGGCTGCATTTTTCACCGGAATCGCGCTCATCGCCCTGATTGACCGACTCGTGCCTCGTGCCATCAACCCCCACGAGCCCGGCACCGTCCGGGACCGCGAACGCCAGCGTGCCCTCATGCACACCGGACTGCTGACCGCTGTCGCGCTGGCCGCCCACAACTTCCCCGAGGGTTTCGCCACCTTCATCTCCGGGCTGCAGGAGCCGAGCATCGCCGTGGGCGTGGCCCTAGCCATCGCCATTCACAACATCCCCGAGGGGCTCGCCGTCGCCGTGCCCGTCTACCAGGCCACTGGGTCCCGGCAGAAAGGTTTTTGGGCGGCGACGCTGTCCGGCCTAGCCGAACCGGCTGGCGCGCTGGTCGGCTACGCCCTGCTGACCCCGGTACTCTCCTCGGCGCTACTCGGGGTGATCTTCGCCGCCATCGCCGGCATCATGGTGTTCATCTCCATCGACGAACTCCTGCCCGCCGCCGAGGAATACGGGGAGCATCACCTAGCCATGTACGGTTTCATCGCCGGCATGGCCGTCATGGCACTCTCACTCCAACTGTTCCTCTGAGTTCTTGACGGCGGCCGGAACCGCGGTCAACTCCCTGCCCCAGTCGTTGCGGGCCACGATCTTGCCGCCGCGGATTGTCAATTCATAACCGGTGCCAGTCCGGGTCCACAGCATGCCGCCACATGTTAGCGGGGCGTGTCAGGATCGGTCGCGGGAGGGCGACCCCACAGTGACGGTGGCCGGGAGAAACGCAACCGGTTTGCACCCATGAAACCCTGGCATTCGCGGGGACGAGATGTGCGGCGCGACGCCCACCTTCGTTGCCGGGTGAGGGATCGTCCGTAAGCCTGGGTTTATCGGGCTGGTTAGGTGATCTCCCAAAACGACCGGCCGGCGAGCGTGGCCTGCAGCGTCGCGTGTGGATCGGTGGCCTGGGCCCCCGCGACCTGTTCGCGCAAAAGATCGTCGTAGGCTGGCCGCGCCACACGCCGGAAGATCCCCACGGGCGCCCGGTGCAGGACCCCATGGTCGGTGAGTTGCGCCAACGCGAATGCCTGCGTCGGATCAGGGCGGGCGGCGTCGTGCACCACGATCTGGTCGGTGGCGGTGTCCGCGGTTTCGGCCACGACGAGCTGCCCGTCGGGTTGGCGGGCCACGCAGAACTGCTCCTCAGCTCCAAAGACCACGGGCTGGCCGTCGCGCAGCCGGATGAGCGAGTTCGCCGCGTTGGGCCCCTTCAAAGCGTCGAACGCCTCGTCGTTGAAGATCGGACAGTTCTGATAGATCTCCACCAGCGCCGCCCCGCGATGCTCCGCGGCAGCCGTCAGGACCTCGGTCAGGCCAGCGCGATCCGAGTCCACGGCCCGTGCCACAAACGATGCCTCCGCCCCCAGCGCCAAGGCCATGGGGTTGAACGGGGTGTCCACCGACCCGAAGGGTGTCGACTTGGTCAACTTGCCCAGCTCCGACGTGGGGGAGTACTGACCCTTCGTGAGGCCGTAGATCCGGTTGTTGAACAGCAGGATGTTGACGTTCACGTTGCGGCGCAACGCGTGGATCAGGTGGTTGCCGCCGATCGACAGTGAGTCGCCGTCGCCGGTGATCACCCACACGTTGAGGTCCTCGCGGGCCGAGGCCACGCCAGTCGCGATGGCGGCGGCGCGGCCGTGGATGGAGTGCATCCCGTAGCAGTCCACGTAGTACGGGAACCGGGAGGAACAGCCGATGCCGGAGACCACGACGGTGTTCTCGCGCGCGATACCGAGGTCGGCCATCATCGCCTGAAACGTGTTCAGGATCACGTAGTCGCCGCAGCCGGGACACCAGCGGACCTCCTGGTCGCTGGTGTAGTCCTTTCGGGACAGCGGAGCCCCAGCCGTGGGGATGCCAGCCAGCCCGTGCATCACTTCACCTCCAAGGCATCAATCTCGGCGATCAGGTCGGCCTCCAACTCTCCGACGGAGATCGGCAGCCCTCGCACCCGTGAATAGGACGTCACATCCACCAGGTAGCGGGCCCGGAGCAGGAACGCCAACTGCCCGAGGTTCATCTCCGGGACGATCACCTTGTCGTAGCGGCGCAGCACCTCGCCGACGTTGGCCGGCATCGGGTTGAGGTGCCTGAGGTGAGCCGTCGCCACCTCGCGGTTACTCAGCCTCACCCGCCGCGCCGCCGCGGTAATTGGCCCATACGTCGAACCCCAGCCCAACACCAGCACGCGCGCCGCACCGGACGGGTCGTGCACCTCCAGATCCGGGATGTCGCGCACGATCCCGTCCACCTTCGCCTGCCGGGTGCGCACCATCAGGTCGTGGTTTTCGGGGTCGTAGGAGATCGCCCCAGTCGACGCGTTCTTCTCCAACCCGCCGATGCGATGCTCCAGCCCGGGCGTGCCCGGCACAGCGACGGCGCGCGCCAGCCGCTCGTCTCGCACGTAGGGGTGGAAGGTGGGATTACCGTCGGGTTTCGTCGCGTTCGGCTCCGTCGCGTAGCCGGGCTCAATGGCGGGTATGTCGTCCAGGTCGGGGATGCGCCACGGCTCGGCGCCGTTGCCCAGGTAGCCGTCGGTCAGCATGATGACTGGCGTCCGGTAGGTCAGCGCGATCCGGCAGGCCTCAACGGCTGTCGCGAAACAGTCAGCGGGGGACTGCGCCGCCAGCACCGGGACGGGAGATTCGCCGTTGCGGCCCAGCACCGCCTGGAGCAGGTCCGCTTGCTCGGTCTTCGTGGGCAACCCCGTCGATGGCCCGGCGCGCTGCACATCGACGACGACGAGCGGCAGCTCAGTCATCACCGCTAAACCGATGGTCTCCATCTTGAGTGCCATGCCCGGCCCGGAGGTGGTGGTCACGCCCAGAGAACCGGCATAGGAGGCGCCCAGCGCGGCACAAATCCCAGCGATCTCGTCCTCCGCCTGCACCGTGACGACCCCGACGTCCTTGCGGCGGCTGAGTTCGTGGAGGATGTCGGAGGCGGGGGTGATCGGATAGGAGCCCAGGAACAGCGGCAGCCCGGCGCGATCTGCCCCGGCCATCAACCCGTAGGCCGTCGCCAGGTTCCCGGTGATCTGCCGGTAGCGGCCCGGCCGCAT
>JAUNKK010000132.1 GCA_030532825.1 Propionibacteriaceae bacterium | reverse complement strand
CGCGCTGCTGGCGCCCTAGCCGACGTGGCAGGTGCTGCCCCTGCTCCCTGGAGGTCAGCCTCCCGTTCTTGCTGTTGAACTACACGCCGTGGCCTCCAGGCTACCCCCGAAGCGGAGGAAGCATGGGGCTATGCGCCTATTTCGCCAGTAGCTCCGCCACGTAGTCGATGTCCTTGTCGCCGCGGCCCGAAAGGTTCACGACGATCACCTCATCGGCGCTCATCGCGGGCGCCAGGCGGATGGCGTGTGCTAGGGCGTGCGACGACTCAAGGGCCGGGATGATGCCCTCCGTGCGGCACAGCAACTGGAAGGCCTCCAGAGTCTCGGTATCCGAGGCGGTGATGTACTCGACGCGGCCGGCGTCCTTCAGGAAGGCATGCTGCGGGCCGATACCCGGATAGTCCAGGCCCGACGCGATGGAATGCACCGCCGACGGCTCCCCGGATTCATCCTGCAGCACTAGGGTGCGCATGCCGTGCAGCTGCCCCGGCCGCCCGAGCGTGATCGTCGCCGCGTGCTCCCCGGGGACCTCCAAGCTTCGGCCCGCGGGCTCGACGCCGAACATCCGCACCTCTTCGTCCTCCAAGAACGCGGTGAACAACCCGAGGGCGTTCGAACCGCCCCCGACGGAAGCAACGAGGGCGTCCGGCAGCCGCTCCTCCTTCTCCAGGATCTGACGTTTGGCCTCGCGGCCGACGATGGCCTGGAAGTCGCGGACGATCGACGGATACGGATCGGGCCCGACCGCCGAGCCGATGGCGAAGAACGTGTCCTGGTAGTCGGCAGCCCACACCGCGAAAGCCGAATCGACGGCGTCCTTGAGGCAGCGTCCGCCCGACTCGACAGCCACCACCCGCGCGCCCAGCAACTCCATCCGCACCACGTTGGGGTGCTGCTTGGCGACGTCAATGGCGCCCATGTGGATCTCGCACTCAAGACCCAGCAGGGCGGCCGCCGTGGCCAGGGCCACCCCGTGCTGGCCGGCGCCGGTCTCCGCCAGGAGCTTCTTCTTGCCCATCCGCTTGGCCAGCAGCCCCTCGCCGAGGCAGTGGTTGATCTTGTGGGCGCCGGTGTGGTTGAGATCCTCACGCTTGAGGTAGATCTTCGCCCCGCCCAGGTGACGGGTCAGGCCTGCGGCCAGGAACAGCGGGGACGGCCTACCCACGTAGTCGGCCAGCAGGGCCTCGTACGCGGCCTGGAACTCCGGGTCCTGCTGGGCCTCGGCGTAGGCCGCTGCGACCTCCGCGATCGGGGTCTCCAGCTGTGGGGGCAGGAAGCGTCCGCCGTAGTTCCCGAAGAACCCGGCCTCGTCGGCGTAGATCAGCGAAGTCATGGGCCGAATGTTAGCGCTTGTCGGCCTCGGCGTCCGTGTCGTAGATGCCGGGGGCGTCGTAGATGATGGATGCACCGTCGGCTGCTTCCCGCAGCTCCTTGGGCGCGATGATCCGGGCGATATGGTAGACCGCGATGACGACAATGGTGCCGAGCGCGATCCCACCCAGGGAGAAGGGGCCAATCGGCAGTTGCACGTCCCCGATACCGATGATGATGCCCGCGGCGGCGGGGATGAGGTTGATGGGATTGCCGAAGTCGATGCGGTTCTCCTTCCAGATTTTTGCGCCCAGCAGGCCGATCATGCCGTAGAGCACCACGCAGATGCCGCCCAGCACCGCGCCGGGGGTGGCGGAGATGATGGCCCCGAACTTCGGGGAGAAACCGAATCCGATTGCCACTAGCGCGGCGACGACATAGGCGGCGGTGGAGTAGACCCGGGTGGCGGCCATCACCCCGATGTTCTCCGCGTAGGTGGTGGTGGGGCCGGCCCCGACGAGGGTCGCGAGCATGGATCCTCCACCGTCGGCGGCGATGGCGCGACCCATCATCGGGTCCAGGTTCTCTCCCGTCATCTCGGCGACGGCCTTGACGTGCCCGGCGTTCTCCGCGATCAGCGCGATCACCACGGGCAGCGCGACGACAACGGCCGCCAGGCTGAACTGCGGCAAGTGGAAGCCGACGACATTAGAGCTGCTGCCCTGCACCCAGGTGCTGAGGTCGGTCATCGGGGGAAGCCCGAACCAGTCGGCTTCACGCACCGAGGTCCAATCCACCCGAAAGACGCCGACGGTCTCCCCCTTCTCGTCGAGGGTGGGGACGGGGCCGAGGACGGCGTCGAAGAGCCAGGCCAGTATGTAGCCGGCGACTAGGGAGAGGAAGATTGCGATCCGCCCGAGGAAACCGCGCAGCCCCACGCTCAGCGCGATCACGATGAGCATCACGGTGAACGCCAGCCACGGATCCTTCGGCCAGTACACCTTCGCGACGACTGGGGCCAGGTTGAAACCGATGAGCATCACCACCGCCCCGGTCACCACCGGGGGCAGAGCCCGATGGATCACCCGTGCCCCGGCGAAATGGATGATGAGTCCCACCATGAACAGCGCCAGCCCCACGACGAACAGGGCCCCGGACAGGATCGCGGGGTTTCCCCCGCCGTTATACACCGCCGTCGCGACCCCGACAAATGATGCCGAGGAACCGAGGTAGCTCGGTACCTTGTGGTTGACGACACACAGGAAGATCAGCGTCGCGACACCCGACATCATCACTGCGAGCTGCGGGTTGAGCCCCATGAGCAGCGGGAAAACGAAGGTTGCGCCGAACATCGCCACCACATGCTGCGCGCCGAGACCGACCGTGCGACCCCAGCCCAGTCGCTCCGTGGGGGCGACGACCGCCCCCGGTTTCAGAACTCCGTCGTTGTGCAGGCGCCAGCCGAACATACCCCATCCTTTCTTCGCGGGAATGCTACTGCCCGTGCGTCCGCAGTGAATAATGCGCGCCAGGGGCGGCGCCCAGGTGAGGCGTCCGGACCGTTAGGGTGGGGTCCATGGCGTGGGACGTGGTAGTACTTGGGGCAACCATTGCCGGGCTCACGGCGGCCCGGCGGCTCGCGGCCGATGGGTTCGCCGTGACGGTGCTGGACCCAAACCCGGAACTCGCGAGCGCCAGCATCGGGCATGGCGTGGCGGCCTCCGCCCATGCCAGTACCGTCGCGAACATGGCGGCCGCCTTCGGAGATGCCGCCGCCCATGAGCACGTGCGCCGCAACCTGGCGGGCCTAGAGGAGATCCGCCGGGTGGGTGCGTCGGGGGCCCTGGAGCTGCCTGAGGTGGAATTGCACGACCATTCCCTGGGCGTGGCCCTCGACCGTGAGCTGGAACACGTTCGCCGACTGATCTGCGACGGAGGCGCGGAGGTCAGGTTCCTGGAACGCACCCGCGCCCGGGCCGCCGCAGGCCTGTGTTCCACGGCGCTGCTCATCGAGCCTGCCACCTACGCCGCCACCCTGGCCGAGCAGGCCGTGGCTTTCGGGGTGCGGATGGTGCATGACGTCACGGTCGTACACCTCAAACGCCTCGACGGCGTCACCGAGGTGGCCTATCGCCACAACCTCGCCTGGTCCCGGGACGTCGAGATGGTGACCGGGCACGCCGTCGTTGACACCTTGGGGATCAGCCCCTGGGGTTCGCTTGCGGGGATCGGCGTGCCTCAGCACGTTCCGGTGTTGTGGATTCCGGGCGTGACGCTCGACGAGGTGACGCTGCTAGCCGGACCCCCCGTGTGGCTGATGCGCCCAGCCGACGACGGCGCGCTGTTGCTCGGCCCCAAGTGCACCGCTACGCAGCTGCCGGAGGCTGCGACGGCGCTAGCCAACTGGGCTGCCGCTGAGTTCGGTGCCTGCGGGAGCCAGCCAGGGCAGCTTGTCATCGACCCCAGCGACCACGGCCGCCCCATCGTGGGTGCCTCCGCCATCCCAGGGGGCTTCTATACCCGCGGCAACGGGCGCGGGGAACTGATGAATGGGACCGCCTCGGGCTGCTATCTAGCGGCACTGCTGTTGGGCACTGGACCCGCCCGCGGCGTGGCGCTGCCGTTGGCCTCGAAGCTGCGGGCTGGGGTGGAGCGCATGATCAAGGGACGTCGTGGGGCCCGTTGACCGTGTCTCTTCTCCTGTGTCGGCATCCGACGGTCAGCGGATCGACGGCGTGTGCGAGCGCTATTGTCCTAGCCGAAGCCCATCATCCCCGGTGCTAGGAGACCCATGATTCAGTCCGAATCCGCTGTGCCTGCCAACGTTTGGCGGTCGTTGTGGGCCATGGTGGTGGGCTTTTTCATGATCCTGGTGGACAGCACGATCGTCACCGTTGCGGCGCCGACGATCATGACCAAGCTGGAGGCCGATGTCACCTCTGTGGTGTGGGTCTCCAGCGCATACTTGCTTGCCTATGCGGTACCGCTGCTGATCACGGGCCGGCTTGGGGACCGTTTCGGACCTAAACGAATCTACTTGCTCGGCCTGATCATCTTCACCGTCGCCTCGCTGGCCTGCGGGCTAACCGGCAGCGTTGAGTTGCTGATTGGGGCCCGAGTGGTGCAGGGGCTGGGCGCATCCCTCATGACCCCCCAGACCATGGCGGTGATCACCCGTTTGTTTCCGCCCCACCAGCGTGGCAAGGCAATGGCGATCTGGGGAGCGACAGCGGGCCTGGCAATGCTGGTCGGTCCCCTCCTGGGTGGTCTGCTGATCGGCTTGCTGGGATGGGAGTGGATCTTCTTCATCAACGTCCCCATAGGGATGGCCGGTTACATCGCTGCCGCGCGGCTGGTCCCACACCTGGAACAGCACCGTCATCGGTTCGACTGGCTTGGAGTGGTGCTCTCGGGGGGCGGGTTGTTCTGCATCGTGTTCGCCCTGCAAGAAGCCACCACCCATGCTTGGGGAACGATCTACGGCCCCATCAGCGTTGCATCGCTGCTCGTTGTGGGGGCCGTCCTGTTGGGGGCTTTTGTCGTGTGGCAACGGCTCACCCCTGGGGAGCCGCTGATGCCGTTGACCCTGTTCAAGGACCGCAACTTCTTCGTCGCTAACCTAGCCATCGCGCTGGTGGGGCTCACCACCGTCGCCACGCCATACCCCCTGATGATGTGGGCCCAGCAGGCCCGTGGGCTGAGCCCTCTGGCGGCGGCCTTAATGAATGCTCCGGCGGCCGTCGTCACGGTATTGATGTCGAATTGGAGCGGCCGACTCGTCAACCGGGTGCATCCCCGGTATTTGAGCGTCACCGGCGGGTTGGTGTGGGCCGGTTCCCTGCTGGCCACTGGGCATTTCCTCGACATGACGACGCCAGTGTGGGTGCCGATCGCCACGATGACCTTCACTGGTCTGGCCAGCAGCCTGGTCTTCAGCCCGCTGTCGGCGGCGGCGACAGCGAATCTTCCGCCTCAGCGGGCTGGTGCAGGTTCGGGTGTGTACAACGCCACCCGGCAGGTCGGTTCGGTGCTGGGCAGTGCCCTCATCGCGACGGTAATGAGCGCCCTGCTGCTCGGGCAGGCTGGGGTGACGCCGGAGCACGACGATGTGATCCCGGAGGCAGCGCCGGCGGGCATCGCGGCGGCCATGTCGGGGGCGCTGTTGTTGCCGACGGCCGCGATCTTCCTTGTGTCGGTCGTCGCCTGTGCCTTAGAACGCCCTCAGCATCAGCGGATGGCCAAAGCCTCAACTCCGGAGCGCTAAATCCAAGTGCCGAACCACATGCGCGCCAGCCATTCGGGTCGGGTCAAGAGCTGATCGGTGAGGATCGGGTAGATGAAGGCGAAGTGCAGGATGACCAGGGCTACGGCTACGCCCACCACGATGGCGTTGCGGCGCCGATGAGGACCATCCGCTGGACCGAGGATTTTGCCCAGGGCCATGGCAAGTCCCGTCACGTAGAACGGTAACAGCACGATGGCGTAGAAGAAGAAGAGGGGCCGGCCGGCGTACTGGAACCACGGCAGCCACACCGCCATCACCCCGAGCACGGGGACGGCGAACCGCCAGTCGCGGCGGCCCAGCCACCACCACAACCCGGCGATCAGCGCCGCGCAGGCCAGCCACCACAGGACGGGGGTGCCCAGCCCGGAGATCACCCGAAGGCAGGTGGTGTCAACTGCTTGGCAGCCCTGCTCACCGGCCGCGATGTCGTTTTGGGCGTCGATGCCGATAGGCCGAATCATGACCAGCCAGCCCGCCGGATGCGCCTCGTAGGGGTGTTCCGCCTCGACCATCATGCCGTCGCCCGTATGGAACTTGAA
>JAUNKK010000019.1 GCA_030532825.1 Propionibacteriaceae bacterium | reverse complement strand
GCTGGCCCTCCAGACCCACCCGCAAACCATAACCTACCTGCGGAACCTCTAAGTCGGGTCGGCTGCTCGCATGGTGGCCTCCGACATCGTCGGCTGACCCCGGACGAGGTAGGTGCTGTTGGGCTGAGGCGTCAGCCCAACAGCCCGCACTCGTGGGCGATGAGCACCAGGCCGACGCGGTCGCGGGCCTGTAGCTTCGACAGCAGCCGCCCAATATGGGTTTTTACGGTGCCCTCGGCCATGTACAACCTGGCTCCGATCTCCGCGTTGTTGGCTCCGCGCGCCACCTCCATCAGGACCTCCCGCTCCCGCTCGGTGAGGATATCGAGCGCGGAGGTGTCGGGACCTTTCCCGGCGGGAAGCTTCGGGGCAATGTGATCCAGCAGTCGACGGGTGGCCGACGGGGCCACGATCGCGCCGCCTTGAGCGACGGTGCGGATAGCGCCCAGCAGGTCGTCGGGCAGGGCGTCTTTCAGCAGGAAGCCGGAGGCGCCGTTGCGCAGCGCCGCGAAGACGTACTCGTCAAGATCGAAGGTGGTCAAGACCAGAACCTTCGTTCGATCAGTGAGTTGCGTGATCTGACGGGTGGCCTCCGTGCCGTCCATGACCGGCATCCGGATGTCCATCAGCACCACATCCACGGGCCGGGACCGTACCACAGCCACCGCGTCGGCCCCGGTGGACACCTCGCCGACGGTCTCCATGTCGTCGGCTGAGTCGATGAGCATCCGGAAGCCGCTGCGTACCAGGGACTGGTCGTCGGCCAGTAGGACTTTGATCACTCTTGTTTCCTCTCTCATTTCAGCCAACTACGGCCCAACTGCGACGGGAGGGGCAGCCTGGCGCGGACCTCGTAGCCGCCACCCGTGCGCGGCCCGGCCTTGAACGTGCCGCCCATGGCCGCGACCCGTTCCTTCATGCCGCGCAGCCCCGCCCCTTGGCCGTCGGGTGCTGCTTGCACGCCGACCCCGTCGTCGCTGACACGGATATCGATGGCGTCGGTGGTGAGCGTCACGGTGGCGGTGGCCTGGGCGGTGGGGCCGGCGTGCTTCAGGAAGTTGGTCACCGACTCCTGGATTACCCGGTAGGCCGTGAGCCCCAAAGACTCAGGGACCAGCGGTAGGTCCTTGGGCATCTGGAGCGTGATCCGGGGGCCGGCTTTGGCCACCATCTCCGGGATCTGCGGCAGGGACGGCGTCGGCCCGAAGGCGGCATCCGACTCGCCGCGCAGCAGCGATACGATTCGCCGCATTTCGGAGATCGAACTGCGGCCGGTCCGGGCGATCACGTCGAGGGCTTCGACGGCGGCCTCGGGCTTTTTGGCGGCCAAGGCTCTGGCTCCCTCCGCCTGCACCACGATCACCGACAGGGAGTGGGCGACAACATCGTGCAACTCGCGGGCCACCTCCGTGCGGGCGCGACCCTCCGCCAACTCGCTGGCCTGCTGCGTGTTTCGCGACCCGGCCAGGAAACGCTCCTCCGTCAGTGCCTGCTCCAGATCAGCCAGCCGACTACGTTCCGCCACATGTCGGCCGAGCAGGTAGGCGCTGCTGACCAAAGCCAGACAGATCGTGATCAGCAACCCAGCCGCGACGAATCGCTGCCCCTGCGGGATGCGCGTCAGCCACGAGAACGGCCCGACGAACGACGCCGCAATCCCGATGGGAATCACCACGGCCCCCGCCCCGGGACTGAGATACCGCGCGGCGGCGTAGCAAATCGCCAACACCACGAACACCGCCGGGGTGGGGGAGGAGAGTTGGACCGCCATCCCAGTTCCGGCGGCCGCGCACAGCCCGACGGCTAGCAGCGGGTTGGTGCGACGGAACGCGAGCGATGCCACCATCAGCGCAGACCAGGCGATCGCGGGTGCACGATTGGGGACCTGCAGGAAGGCCATTGGAGCAACCAGCAGCAGGAACGCCGCGAGCGCCGCCGCGGCATCGACTACCTGGCGGCGGCGCGGCTCTGATAGCGCTGCCTTCATAGGAGATAAGCCTATGGGGGATCATCACAGCTGGGCGTCATACCGCGGTCATGGTTTCCCCGGATTGATCCCTACTCAGGTCCAGCGTTGCGTGTCGAAAGCCGCTGAGCCGGGTAGGTTGACGGCCATGATTCGCAAAGTGATTTGGACCTTGTTCATGCTTGCCGGGGTGTTCCTGGTGACGGGCCTGCTGGATCGACGGAAGGCGGAGAAACGCCGCCAGCTCTGGGCTGAGGCCACGGACCCTCAGTAACCAAGCTTCTCCTTGCGGACTGGCAGCCAAGCGATGGCGTCGCGCACGGCTTCGGTTTCGGTCAGCTTGGCCTCCCAGCCCAGCACTTCCTTGGCCTTCTTCGAGACGGTGTAAACGCCGGCCACATCACCGGGCCGTGGATCGCCGAAGCGCACGTCGAGGGGGTCGCCCGTGATTTCTTTGAAGCTGGCAGCCAACTCCTTGACGGTCACGCCATTGCCCGTGCCGATGTTGAACACCTGGTAGGGCTCCCCGGCGGTGGCGGCGTCGAAACCCTCCAGGGCGGCGACGTGTGCCTGGGCTAGGTCCCAGACGTGGATGTAGTCACGGATGCCGGAGCCGTCGCGGGTAGGCCAGTCGACCCCGGTGACCGTGAAGGTTTCCTTGTTGTCCCAGGCCTCCAGCAGCTTCGCCAGGACGTGGGAGGGCTTCTCCAGTTGCTGCCCGCTGCGCAGCTTCGGATCGGTGCCGATGGGGTTGAAATAGCGCAGAGATGCCACTCGCACGTCGCTGGCTTTCGTGAAGTCCTGCAGGATCAACTCCACCATGAACTTCGTGCGCGCATAGGGCGAGCCGGGTTGCAGCGGCGACTCCTCGGTGACGACGAAGTTCTCGTCTGGTGCGTAGATGGAGGCGGAGGAGCTGAACAGGAACCGCTGGATGCCATTGCGCTGGAGAGCCGCCAGCAGGGTCACGGTCTTGGAGACGTTGTTCTCGTAGTAGGCCAGAGGCTCGGCCACCGACTCGGGGACCACGATCTTCGCGGCACAATGGACCACCGCGTCGATCGGCTGCTCGGCAAACAGCCGGTCCAGTAGCGCGTCGTCGGCGATATCGCCCTCGTAGAGCGGCCGGTCGCCCACGAACTCGCGGCGCCCCGTCGAGAAGTCGTCGAGGATGACGACGCTGTGTCCCGCATCCTCGCAGGCCGAGGCGACGGTGCTCCCGATGTACCCGGCACCGCCGGTGATGAGAATCTTCATTGTTGCTCCTATCCGTGCGCCCCAACTTTACCGGCGATCGGCCGCCCGGGGAGCAGGATGCGCAAGCCAGTAGCGAGGAGGAAGGGCCACTGCTTGAGAGCCCGGAGATCACGTCGAGCGGGTCTCCGACGTGACCCAGCGGCTGGGTCTCAGGCCCTGCGGGCCTCCCCGATGTCGCCCTCGGCCGTTGGGGGTTACCAGCCTCGGGCAATCCACTCGGCTAGGTGCGGGCGCTCGGTTCCGATGGTCGTGTCAGGGCCGTGACCGGTGTGCACGACGGTGGCGTCCGGCAGGGTGAGGAGCCGCCCCTCAATGGACTCGATGATGGTTGGGAAGTCCGAGTAGGCCCACCGGGTCGCGCCCGGTCCGCCCTCGAAGAGGGTGTCGCCCGTGAAGGCTGTCCCGGGAGTGGTGAAACACGTCGAGCCGGGGGTGTGCCCCGGGGTGGCGACGGCCGTCAAGGTGAGGTCGGCGACGCGGAACTGCTGCCCATCGCCGAGGGGCTGGAACTCTTCCTCGGGGTGGGTTTCCCGCCACAGGAACTCGTCGGCGGGGTTGAGGTAGACGGGCGGGCCGGACATCAGGGCGGCGAAGGCGGGGGCGGCCGTCACGTGATCCCAGTGGCCGTGGGTCAGCAACACCGCCAGGACCTGACGCTCGCCAACGGCCAGGGCCACGCGGTCCGGCTGGTGGGCCGGATCGATGACGATCACCTCGCGGTCGTTGCCGACGATCCAGGCGTTGTTCTCGAAGTCCGGTGCCCCGGGCGCTGCGGTCACTACTCGCTCGATGCTCATGCCCCCAGTCTGGCGAATGCGCCAGCTCTTGTCAGGCCCGGCGCTAAGCTCACCCGAGGGCGAGGCGACCCGGACGGGTCCGTTGTGCTCAGCGGATCGTGAGGGGCCGGGTGAGGGCCACGGCCACGGGGCGCAGCAGTTCGTTCATGGCCGCCTCCCCGTTGGACTTCGAGCCGTAGAAATACAGCGCCTCGAAGACGTCCAGAATCTGCCCGGTCTCCAGGGTGAAGGCGACGTTGGTGCGCCGGGCCAGGTCGTCGATGAACTCCGTGAGAATGGGGCGGGTCTCATCGCTCAGCGCATATAGCCGGTCGGCCAATTCGGGGTTGCGCGATGCGCGGAGCCGGATCTCCAGCAGCGTCACGCGCATCTCCTGGTTGGGGATGATCGCGTCGAAGACGCTGCGGATGGCCGTTCCCGCGACCCAGCCGACGTCCGCGTCCTCGGGCAGTTCCGCGACGGCGTCAGTCAGGCTGCTCAGGATCGTGTCACGGTGGTGCTCAATGACGGCCATGCACAGGTCGTCCTTGGACTGGAAATTTGAATAGAAGGCGCCGCGAGAGAAACCGGCGGCCTCGCACAACTGCTCGACACTCGTGCCGTCGATACCGGTGGCAGCGAACTGCCGGATGGCCGCGTCCACGAGGCGGCCAACGGTGGCCTCCCGCCGCGGCGTCAACTCGGTCATGCCCTCAGCTTAGAGGCTGCCGCCCCGAGGTGGGGGTTGCGGTCTCGATACAGAACTGTATGCTGAGCCTGCATACGATCTTGTATCGAAGTAAGGAATCATGTCTGCTCAGCTCTACGCCCTCGGCCGCTGGTGCTACCGCCATGCCAAAACCGTCCTGGCCGTCTGGCTGTTCGTGGGCCTCCTCGCCGGGGGGCTGGCCGCCGCCTTCCACGGCCGCTTCGAGGACGTCTTCAAGATCCCCGGCACCTCATCTCAAGAGGCCATCGACAAGCTGCACATGACCTTCCCACAAGGCGCGATGACGCAGGCCAGTGCGATCTTCGTTGCGTCTGAGGGACATACCGTCGACGAGTTCCGCGACATCGTCGAAGACACCGTCGCGGAGCTGGGGACTCTCGACATCGTAGACAGCGTGACCTCGCCGTGGAATGAAAACCTCGCGGGCTTGGTCTCTCCGGACGGGCGGGCCGCGATGGTCGTGATTCTGCTGAACGTTACGGGGGCCCCGACGGAGGCACAGCTGCATCAGCTAACCGCCGTCGCCGAGCAGATGGCCTCCCGGCTCCCCGCCGACGCCACCTTGGACATGGGCGGTCAGGCTTTCAACATCGAACTGCCGGAGCTGAGCGTCATAGAGGCAATCGGCCTGGGCATAGCGCTGATTGTGCTAACCATCCTGCTCGGGTCGTTGATTGCGGCTGGGCTGCCGCTGCTGACGGCCGTACTCGGCGTGGGCATCACCTTCGCCATCCTGATGCTGGTAGCGCGGGTGACCACCATCAACTCCACCACTCCAATGCTGGCGGTCATGCTCGGCCTGGCCGTCGGCATCGACTACACGCTGTTCATCCTCTCCCGACACCGGGACCAGCTACGCGACGGCATGGCCCCCGAGGAGTCCGCCGCGCGCGCCACCGGCACCGCCGGGTCGGCCGTGGTCTTCGCCGGGCTGACCGTGTTCATCGCCCTGCTCGGCCTCGGGATCTCCGGCATCCCATTCCTCACCGTCATGGGGGTCTTCGCGGCCCTAGCCATCGTCCTCGCCGTCGCCATCGCACTGACGCTGCTCCCAGCGTTGCTTGGCCTGCTCAAGGAACGGCTGCGCCCCCGGCCCCGGAAACGCCCGGCCGCCCAAGGGGCAGAGCGCGGGGCCTTTGCCTGGTGGGCCAAGGTCACCACGGCGCGCCCCGTCGTGGTGGTCGTCGTGGTCATTGCCGCGTTGGGAACTCTGACCGTGCCGGGCTTCGGGCTGCGCACCGCCCTCCCGAACTCCGGGCAGCATGCCGAAGGCGCCCCGGACCGCGTCACCTATGACCTCATCACGGAGCACTTCGGGATCGGCCGCAACGGCCCCTTGGTGCTGACCGCCGACATCATCAGTTCCACCGACCCGCTGGGTCTCGTCGCCGACCTCAAGCGCGATGTCCTGGCCCTCGACGGGGTGGCCGACGTGCCGCTGGCCACCCCGAACCCGAACGCGGAGGTCGCGATGCTGCAGATCGTGCCCACCACTGGTCCCGACGATCCGGCGACGGCCCGACTGGTCCAGACCCTGCGCGACCACGCCGACGAGTGGCAGGAGCGCTATGGCGTGGCGACCGCCGTGACCGGGATGACCGCCCTCCAAATCGACGTCAACGATCGCCTCACCGGGGCGCTGCTGCCATTCGCGGTGCTCGTGGCCGGTCTCTCCCTGGTGCTGCTGGCAGCGGTTTTCCGCTCGGTGTGGGTCCCCGTCAAAGCCACGCTCGGATTCCTGCTCTCTGTGGGCGCGGCCTTCGGAGCCACCGCCTTGGTCTTCAACGACGGACACCTCAAAGACTTGGTTAACCTTGAGCGAGGCATGCCCGTGATCTCCTTCCTGCCGATCCTGCTCATGGGCATCCTGTTCGGCCTCGCCATGGACTACGAGGTGTTCCTCGTGTCCCGGATCCGGGAGGAATACGTTCACGGCAAGAGCCCGCTCGACGCCATTCGGCACGGCTTCGCCGCCTCCGGCCCCGTCGTGGTTGCTGCGGCCCTCATCATGTTCGCCGTCTTCGCGTTCTTCGTGCCCGGCGGGATCAGCTCCATCAAGCAGATCGCGTTCGCCCTGGCGGTCGGCGTGGCTATCGACGCCTTCCTGGTTCGCATGACCCTGGTGCCCGCGGTCCTTGCGCTGCTGGGGGAGCGAGCGTGGTGGCTGCCCGCGTGGCTTGACCGGTGGCTACCGACCTTCGATGTGGAGGGGGAGGTCCTGACGGAAAAGCTACAGCTGGCGGATTGGCCCGGCACCAGCCACATCCTCTACACCGAGGACCTAACCGTCGAGGGCCTGGTGCCGCCCACCAGCCTGGCCCTAGAGCCCGGCAACGTGATCGGCATCGCCGGGCCCGTTGGCGCCCGCACCGGCCTGGCCCTGGCGCTGTCAGGCCGGTTGCGCACCACATCTGGGCGGGGCCGGGTCGCGGGCGAGCTGTTGCCGGGCGCGGCAGCTGCCGTGCATCGCCGAACCGGCTACATCGACCTGGCCCACGAACGGGACCCCTTGGCTACGCTGCGCCGCATCGTCCCACGCCCCGGATCGGTGACGTTCATCGACGCCGTGGAGGGCATCGACCCGGAGCGCGCCCAGGCCCTCCTTGGTGCCCTGATTACTGAATACCGCGCCGACGGAACCGCCGCCCTCGTGCTGTGTGCCAGCGCCGCATCCGTTCTGGAACCCCTCGACCTCGACGGCATTGTCCTTGCCGAAGCCCCACTCGTCAGGAGCACTTCATGAGACCCGAAAGCATGCACCCAGGACACCGAGTCAGCCGGCGGGGCCTCGCTGTCCTGGCCCTCGTACCGCTGCTAGCCGTGGCCATGCTGCTGGGGCTGGTCCGCGGCGGCCGCGACCAGGGGGTACAGGCCGCTGTCGTCAACCTTGACCAGGCAGTGGAGGTGAACGGTCAACTCCTGCCCTTGGGGCGCCAACTGGCCAGCGACATGGTGACGCGCTCGAACATCACCTGGACCCTGGCGGACCTGCACGACGCTGAGGCAGGGCTGCGTGAAGGCCGCTACTCCGCGGTCGTCGTGATCCCGGAGGGGTTCTCCGCCGCGGCGACATCGTTTAGCGCCAACGACGCCGAGACGGTGAAGCAGGCCAAAGTTCAGGTCACCGTGTCCAAGAACGCCCCCGTCACCGACGCGGGCGTCGCCCGGGAGGTCGCTGGTCTCGCTACCGACACCATCAGCTCGACCCTCACCAAGGGATACCTAGACAACATCTATATCGGCTTCAACACCGTCGGTGAGCAATTCGGCCAGGTCGTCGACGGCGCCGCCCGGCTGGACGAGGGCAGCAAACAAGTGGCCGACGGCCTCACCCAAGCGGCTGATGGCTCCTCTCAGCTCGCGACGGGGCTCGGCACCCTGGCTAGTCAAGGCAAGCAACTCGGCGTTGGAGCTCGCGACCTTGCCACGGGTAGCGGGCAACTCGCCGACGGAGCGGGGCGGCTGGCGGCCGGTGCCGACCAGCTGAGCACCGGGGCCGACGCCCTAGCCCAGGGCTTGGGCCAGTTCAAAGACCAGGCCCCGCAGCTAGTGACGGGCGTCAACCAGCTGGTCCAAGGGGCGGAGCCGCTACTCGAAGGCATCCCCGCCTACACGGATGGCGCTTCACAGCTGGTCGACGGGGTGACGGAACTGCGCGCTGGCCTCGTCCAACTGGAGGAGGCCCTGAAGGCACAAAGCGACGTGCAGGGCCTCACCGAGATGCAAACCGCCCTCACCCAACTCTCCTCCGCCCTCCGGGAGATGCGAACAGCCATCGACACCTACTTCCCCGGGGGCGGCGCCGACGCCATCACCATTGAGGGCCTGCGCGCGGTGGCTGAGGAGTTCGACGCGCAGCTGACCACGCTGGAAGAGACCGTGGCGGGGTACGCGGCTGGCACCGCCCCGCTCCCGCCCGAGGTACAGCGAATCGTCGATCGGATGGTCGCCGACTGGGAGTGCCCCGTCAATGACCCGCAGACCTGCGAGGAACTGCGGGCCGCCTACGCCGCTGGCGTGACCGAGGCTATCGGCCGCGGCTTCCAGGAAGGGGCGAAGACCGTCAGCGATCTGCTGAACCGGACCGACCCCGCCACCGGCAAAACCCCACTACAAACCGCGCGCGGCTTCTCCCAGCTGGCCCTGAAGACCTCCGAGTCGCTCGTGACGCTACGCGACGCCCTGGGGCGCTTCCTGCCGCCGGGCACCGACCCCCTGACCGCCCTTGAGGAACTCCCCGGACGCCTTGCCGCTCAGGCCGAGCAACTGTCGGGCGGCGTAACGAAGCTCCGCGAGGGGGCCGACACCATCGTCGAAAGCAGCCAGCCGCTGAAAACTAACGGGCAGCCCCTCGCCGACGGTGCTGGGCAGCTTCTCGGGGCCCTGCGCACCATACAGAACCGAGTGGGCGCCCTCCCGGCGGGGGCAGAGCGCCTCGCTGACGGGGCCGGGCAGCTCGCCAGCGGCAGCCGTGACCTGGCGTCGGGGACCGGTGACCTCGCGGGTGGGGCTTCGGAACTCGCCGCGGGGGCCGACCAACTTGCGACCGGGACCACCCGTTACGTCGAGGGCGTCGACCAGGCGTCGCTCGCGGCGACAGAACTCTCGACGGGGCTGCTGCGCCTCGGCGACGGAGCCGGCGAGCTATCGTCGGGCCTGGGGGAGTTCCACGACCAGCTGGCTGGCGCCGCCGCCCAGTTGCCGACCTATAACGAGGCCGAGCGCGCCGCCCTGTCGGAGGCAGTGGCTTCCCCAGTGCTGAAGGACGCCGAAATCCCTGGGCTGGCGACGATATCCATCGCGGCGCTGCTGGGGGTTGCGGCGCTGTGGCTCGGCGCCGCGCTGGCCTACGCTTTCGCGCAACCCGTGCCCTCGGACCTGGTGGCATCGTCCCGGGCCACCATGACCCTGTGGCTGCGGACCCTCAGTCTCCCAGCCGGGATCGGGGCGGGGGCCGGGCTGCTTCTGGGCCTGGCCATCGGCGCGACGCTGGGCCTGCCGGTCGGGCGTACTTTGGGCGCCGCAGGCATGCTGGCCCTCCTCGGGATGAACTTTACGCTGGTCAACCACACGCTCGCCGCGTGGTTCGGCAACATCGGGCGCGGCGTGGCGGCGCTGTTCCTGGTCCTCACCGTCGCGCTCGGGTTGACGTCCCGGGTTCCCGGTTGGCTGGCTGCGGTCGCGGGCGTCTCCCCGCTGCACAACGGTCTGCAGCTGGTCCGCACCTACCTGGCGGGCGGCTCCGGGCTGGTGGGGCTGGGCGGCCTAGCGCTGCTGCTAGCGGTGATCGCGTTCGGCCTGTCCTACCTGGCCCTGGCCACCAAACGCAGCCTGACGCCAGCGCAATTCAGGACTCGCATAGCGGGAGTGACTGGTTCATGAATTTGTCGGTGGCCGGGTGTAGCTTCATGTTGACCCGCTGACAGGAGGCCACCATGATCGACACCGACCGCCTCGCCGATCCCAGGTTCGTGGCGGAGCACGCGCTGCCGCCACGCTCGGATCATCGCTGGTTCGCCAGCTACGAGGAGGCGGAGTTGGGCCACTCCAGCTTCGAGCGATCCCTCAACGGGTTGTGGAAGTTCCACTGCGCCCCCAGCCTGGCCGCCCGCCCAGCGGGCTTCGAGGCGCCCGGCTTCGATGTCGACGGCTGGCAGGACATCCCCGTGCCCGCCCACATCCAACTCCACGGCCACAGCCGCCCACAGTACGTCAACATGCAATACCCCTGGGACGGGCACGACGCCATCTGGCCGGGGGAACTGCCGCGCCGAAACCCCGTCGCCAGCTACATCACCTGGTTCGACCAGGCGCCCCTGGCGGCGGGCGAGCGGCTTGTCGTGCGCTTCGACGGCGTCGAGTCGGCGCTGGCCGTGTGGTTGAACGGCCATTGGATCGGCTATGCCACCGACTCTTTCACGCCCACCGAGTTTGACCTCACCGAAGCGATCGTCGCGGGCGAGAACCGGCTGGCGGTGCAGGTGTTCACCTATAGTTCCGGGTCCTGGCTGGAAGATCAGGACTACTACCGGTTCTCCGGGATCTTCCGCGATGTCACGCTGCTGACGGTGCCCGCAACCCACCTAGCCGACCTGCGGGTCACCACTCAGGTGGCCCCTGGCGAAGACGTGGCCAACGTGGGCCTCGCCGCCACCCTGACCGGCCCGGGCACGGTGCGCGCCCGCCTGGAAGGCGTCGGGGAACTCGTCGGCGGAGCCATCACCGTCGCCCAGCCGCGGCTCTGGAGCGCGGAGGCCCCGCATCTCTACCGGTTGCTGATCGACGTGCTTGATGCCGCCGGACAGGTCGTCGAGGTGGTCGTGCAACGGGTCGGCATCCGGCGCTTCGGCATCGAGGATGGCCTGCTGCGCATCAACGGCCGCCGGGTGGTTTTTCGCGGGGTGAACCGCCACGAGTTTGGGCTGCGTGGCCGGGTCATGACCCGAGACGAGATCCGCGCCGACCTGCACCTGCTCAAGGCCAGCAACGTCAACGCCATCCGCACCAGCCACTACCCGAACTCCACGGCCTTCTACGAACTGTGCGATGAGCTGGGTTTCTACGTCATCGACGAGATGAACCTTGAAACCCACGGCGTGATGGACGCCGTGCACAAGGGGCGGTTGCCGCTGACCGACATGGTGCCCGGGGACCGCCCCGAGTGGCGACCCGCGGTGCTGCACCGGGCCGCGAACCTGCTGCGACGCGACGTCAACCATCCCAGCGTCGTCATGTGGTCCTGCGGCAACGAGTCGCTCGGGGGCGAGAACCTGCTGGCCGTCGCCGACTATTTCCGGGCTCAGGACTCCCGGCCTGTCCACTACGAGGGCACCTACGCCGACCCGCGGCACCCCGAAACCTCCGACGTGTACTCGCGCATGTACGCGCCCGCCGCGGAGATCGAGGAATACCTAGCCCAGCATCGCGACAAGCCCTACATCCTGTGCGAATACGCCCACGCCATGGGTAATTCATTGGGGGCGGTAGCCAAGTACACCGAGCTGGCCTACCGGGAACCGCTGTTCCAGGGCGGGTTCATCTGGGACTTCGCCGACCAGGCCATCGCCATGACCGACGCGCAGGGCCGAGAGTTTTTCGGCTACGGCGGGGACTGCCAGGAGGCCCCCAGCGACTACGACTTCTCTGCCAACGGCCTGCTGTTTGCCGACCACACGCCCAAGCCGCTGCTGGCCGAGGCGAAGTACCACTATCGCGGCCTCAACGTCCGCGTGGCACGCGACAGCTTCACCGTCGACAACCGGCACCTGTTCACCGACGCCGCGGCCTTCGATTGCATCGCCGTGCTGGCCCGGGACGGCGTCGAGCTGACGACCGGCCATGTCGCGGTGGCGGTCGGTCCCGAGGCGTCAGCCCGTTTCCCGCTGCCGTTCGCGCTGCCCGATGCGCCGGGGGAGTACGCTGTCACGGTGTCCTTCCGGCTGCGGGAAGCGACGGCGTGGGCGCTGGCCGGGCACGAGGTGGCGTTCGGTCAAGGCGTCTTTCGGGTGGGGGAGTTGGTGGCGCCGCCCACCCCGGTGCGGCCGGAGCTGATCGACGGCATCGAGAACATCGGGGTGCGGGGGCGGTACTTCCACGCCCTGTTCTCCAAGACCCACGGCGGACTCACCTCGTACCGCTTCGGGCACGGCGCGACCGGGCCACGGGAGTGGCTGCGCGGCCAGCCGCGGCCCTGCTTCTGGCACGCCCCGACCTCCAACGAGCGTGGCTGGGGGATGCCGGAACGAGACGGCGCCTGGTTGCTGGCCAGCCGCTACGCCCGCGCCGTCTCCCACCGGGTGGCTTGGGAGGACGACCGGGTGGCGGTCACCTTCGACTACCAGCTGCCAGGTGGCGGTCTTTGTACCGTCGGCTACGCCATCGACGGCGCTGGCCGGGTCGACATCGACATGCGCCTTGAGCCCGCCGCTGATTGGCCCGACCCGCCGGAGTTCGGGCTGCTGATACCGGTTGACCCAGACCTACAGCAACTCACCTGGTACGGCTACGGGCCGCACGAAAACTACCTCGACCGGCGCGATGGGGCCAAGCTCGGCCTGTGGCGGGGGCGGGTCGCCGAGCAGCTGACCCCCTACATCCGGCCCCAGGAAGCGGGCAGCCACGCCGGCGTCCGCTGGGCCACCATCACTAACAGGGAGGGCCGGGGCCTGCGCATCGCCTCAACCACCGAACTGGAGTTCTCGGCGCTGCCTTGGAGCCCGTTCGAGATCGAGAATGCCGCCCACCCCGTCGATTTGCCGCCGAGCCGCAGCACGATCCTGCGCCCGGCGCTGCGGCGGCGTGGCGTCGGCGGCGATGACTCCTGGGGAGCCATGACCCACCCGGAGTACCGGCTACCCACCGGCCCCCTCCGCTTCCGCTTCACGCTGCAAGGCGTGTGAAGAACGGAAACTGTGATTGCGGGTTTGGCCGCCTACTTGGTGGCTCCTGCAGCCATACAGCACAATTGACTCCAACCGATTACGACGGAGTGATTTCATGACCGAAACCAAGTACGTGCTGGCCATCGACCAGGGCACCACCAGCTCCCGCGCCATCATCTTCGATCATGGCGGCCACATCGTGGCCGTTGGCCAAAAGGAACACGAGCAGATCTTCCCCCGCGCCGGCTGGGTGGAACACAACGCCATCGAGATCTGGGACAACGTCCGTGAGGTGGTGGCCCAGGCCCTAGCCAAGGCGTCGCTCAACAAAAACGACCTGGTGGCGGTGGGCATCACCAACCAGCGCGAAACCGCCCTGGTGTGGGACAAGAACACCGGCGAGCCCGTGTACAACGCCATCGTCTGGCAGGACACCCGCACCCAGAAGATCGTCGAGGAGCTGGGTGGCGGCGACAGCAACAAGTACAAGGACATCGTCGGTCTGCCGCTGGCCACCTACTTTTCCGGACCCAAGGTGAAGTGGATCCTCGACAACGTCGAGGGCGCCCGGGAACGTGCCGAGGCCGGTGACCTGCTGATGGGCAACATGGACACCTGGGTGCTATGGAACCTGACAGGTGGGGTGAAAGGCGGCGTCCATATCACCGACGTCACCAACGCCTCCCGCACGATGCTGATGGACCTGCGGACCCTCGACTGGGATCCGAAGATCGCCGCCGAGATGACCATCCCGATGTCGATGCTGCCGACGATCAAGTCGTCGGCCGAGGTGTACGGCGTCGGGCGTGAGCAAGGACTGCTCGGTGGGGTGCCGATCGCGGGCATCCTCGGCGACCAGCAGGCCGCCACCTTCGGCCAGGCCTGTTTCGAGGTCGGCATGGCCAAGAACACCTACGGCACCGGCTGCTTCATGCTGATGAACACCGGCGAGGAACTCGTTCCCTCGAAGAACGGGCTGCTCACCACCGTCTGCTACAAGATCGGCGACGCGAAACCCATCTACGCGCTGGAGGGATCCATCGCTGTGACCGGGTCGCTGGTGCAGTGGCTGCGCGACAACCTGCGGATGTTCGACTCCGCGCCTGAGATCGAGACTTTGGCCGCGACGGTCGAGGACAACGGCGGCGCCTACATCGTGCCGGCATTCTCCGGTTTGTTCGCCCCATACTGGCGCGCTGATGCGCGGGGTGCGCTGGTCGGCCTGACGCGTTACGTCAACCGTGGGCACATCGCGCGCGCCGTCCTGGAAGCCACCGCTTACCAGACGCGCGAGGTCCTGGAGGCGATGGAAGCCGATTCAGGCGTCAAGCTCACCGAACTCAAGGTCGACGGCGGCATGACCGCGAACGAGACCCTGATGCAGTTCCAGGCCGACCAGCTCGGCGTCGACGTGGTGCGGCCCGTCGTTGCCGAGACCACGGCGCTGGGTGCAGCCTACGCCGCGGGCATCGCGGTTGGCTTCTGGAGCGGTGAGCAGGACGTCATCGACAACTGGGCCCAGGACAAGAGCTGGCAGCCCCAGATGGCTGAGGCCGAGCGTACCCGCCTGTACCGCAACTGGAAGAAGGCCGTGACGAAGACCTTCGACTGGGTGGACGACGACGTCACCGAGTGACCCACCGTGGCTGCCCCAGGGGCCGCGCCAAGCCCAGCCGATGGGCCCGGCGTGGCCCGCGCTATCTCGGGGTATCGAGCTGGATCTCGCGGTCACAGCGGGCTACGACAGCCGGGTCGTGGGTCACCACCAGCATTGGCCAACGCTGCTTGAGATTGACCAGCAGCTCACAGATCGCGTCGCGGCTGGCCGCGTCCAGGTTGGCGGTTGCCTCGTCCAGCACCAGCAATCGCGCCCCCGACACGAGCACCCGGGCGATCGCGAAGCGCTGAAGCTGGCCGCCGGATAGCTGCCGGGGCCGGCGAGATTCCCAGCCATCCGGTAGGCATACGAGTTCGGTGGCCTCCGCCACCTCCAGCCCGGCGGCACCGAGTCGCGCGGCCCGCGCCCGCGCGCGAGCCAAAGACCGGCCCAGCGACCAAGCTGGGTTCACGGAGGTCGCCGGGTCCTGCGGCACCCAACCGAGGATGCCGCGCGCCGACCGCGGCCAGTGAGTCAGTTCCGCGGGCAGTTGCGTTCCAGCCACCGTCACCTCACCGCTGTGCCGGGGCCACAGTCCCACCAGGGTCCGCACCACCGTCGACTTGCCACAGCCGGAGGGGCCGGTCAGCGCCACCGCTTCCCCGGCGAACACCTCAAGGTCCAGGTTGGCCACCGGCGGATCAACCAGGCCCGGTGCCCCCGCCGTCAAGCCCTTTACTGACAGCACCGCCGGGTTCGGTGCGGGTGACGTCGAGACCAGCTTCGGGCATCCGCGGGGCTCGGTACGATCCGCCACGGCTTGCCCCTGGCCTGCGGCGAGGCGCCCATGACGCAACTCCACCACACGATCCGCCAACCTGGTCGCGACGGCGTGGTCGTGGGTGATGACCAGCAACGTTGCTTCCAGCTCCTCAACCAGCTGCTCTACCAGTTCCAAGACCGCCTCGGTGGCTGATGAACCCAGACCTGCGGTCGGCTCGTCCAGAATCAACAGTTCCGGGCGACGCGTCAACGCGCGGGCCAGCGCCGCCCGCCGTCGCTGTCCACCCGACAGCTCCGCTGGGAACCGCCGCAGAAAGCTCGGATCGCTCGGCAGTCCGAACTTCGCCAGGGCCTCGTCACGAAACCGGTGCGCCTCAGCCCCGGGAGTTGCGGCCAACTCCGTCATCAAATACCCGATCCGGCGGGTTGGGGTCAGGGCACCCGCAGGGTCCTGATCCAGCCGGGCCACGTGGCGTCGCAGCTGGCGGAGCGTCGCCGGGGCAGCGAGCCGACCGTCGGCGGCGATGGGGACCCCCAAGACCGTCGCCGCCCCGTCGGCCAGGCTCAGCCCCGGGGCTACCGCGCCCAGCAATGCGAGTGACAGCGTCGACTTCCCCGAACCGGAGGCCCCTATCAGCCCGACCCGCTCGCCGCGACCCATCGCCAGGCCCACGCCGTCGAGGATGAGCCCTGCTGCCGAACGGATCGTCAGCGCGGAAACCTGCACCGCTGGTTCAGCCATGGCGGCCCCCAAGAGAATTGACGAAGAGGTTGACGGTCACCGTCAGCGCGACCATCGCGCTGAGCGGCGCCAGCACCGCCCACGGGTTCAACGTCAGGCCGTCGAGATTACGGGCGACCATGGTCGGCCACAGAAAACTCGTTTCGTTGTTGCTGGTCCCCAGGAAGGAAATCGTGGCCATCAAATAGAGCGCGGTGATCGTCGCCAACCCCAGGTCAGCCAGGATCGGTCGCAGCAGCACCGGGACCACCTCACGCACAACCGCGACGCCGGTCCGATCGCCGGCCACCCGGGCCTGTTCGAAGAATGCGGTTCCCAGCAGCGGCTCCGCCGCGGCTCGATAGTAGCGGGAGGTGAACGGCAGCGTGAGGGCAGTTGCCACCGGAATGGTGGCGACTAGCGATGCCCCGGCCACCTGGTAGGCCACCAGGGAGCCAACGATCACCGGCACCACGAGGATGACGTCCAGGGCGAAGCGCACGGCGGCGTTGCCGCGGGCGCGGGTGGCGAGCCACAGGCCTAGGGCCAACCCCGCGCCCTGGGAGCACACGGCGGTAGCGAACGCGGCCAGCAACAGCGCCTGGCCGCCCTCCAGCAGCTGAGGCAACACCGGTCGCCCCAGGTAGTCGTGGCCCAAGGCCGCCGGGCCGCCGGCGGCATAGGCGAAAGCGGCCGTGGTGCGTGGGTCGCCGGCCAGCGGCGCCAACCAGGGGGCAACGACAGCCCCGCACCACACCAGCACCGTCAGGCCGCCCCAGATCTTCGTCGACGCACGCACCTAGACCACCGCCACCATGCGTTCCTGACGCACCGCGACCGCATCCGCGCAGCTAAACGCCACCATGGCGATGCCCATCATCAAAGAGCCGATAGCCATCACGACCGGCACCTCCCGGTTTCCGACCGACTGCACCAGCGTGTACCCGAGCCCCGGGAACGACGTCACGGTCTCCACCACGACGGCGCCGCCCAGCAAATATGGCACCGTCTGGGCCAGCAGCTGCAGGATGCCCGGCGCGGCTGAGGGCAGCAGATGGCCGAGTAGCACCCGGTGCTGCGTGAGGCCTGCGAGTTCGGCCTCACGCACATAGGGGGCGGCGGCGTGCGTCGCCACCAAAGCCTGGATGCGCCGGATCAGGGCCGCCGAACAGATCAGCCACAAGATGAGCGAAGGCAGCACCAAACACACCGGGTTATCCCAGACCGTCTTGCCCGCGCCGGGCACCGACAGCACCGGAAGCCATCGCGCCCACACGGCAAGCCCGCCCAACAGCACGATCGCCACGACGAACTCCGGGATCGCCACCAAGGTGACCGAGATCGTCGTCAGGACTCGGCTGAGTGGATGAGTTGGGCGGGCCCCCGAGATCACGCCGAGGGGCAACGTCACCAGCAGCAGGCCAAGGAGGACCACCGTTGCCACGGTGAGCGACGCCAGGGCCGGTTGTGCGATCGTCTCGACAACCGGGCGTGACGAGGCAAACGTGTTTCCGAGATCACCCCGAAACGCATCCGTGAACCACCTCAGGTAGCGTTCCAGGACCGGCCGGTCTAGGCCGAGGCGGTTCCGCTCGGCCGCGACTGCGGCGGAACCCTGCTGGCCGACCTGGACGGTGGCCGCGTCCCCCGGCAAAGCCTGGATCAGCAGGAACAGCAGCAGCGATGCGGCCAGGAACTGGGCACAGGCCCGCACCAGCCGCCGCAGCAGCCAGCCAGTGAAGGACGGCTGCCGTGGCGGCGCAGAAGAGGGTGGCACGCGGGATCAGCTGGCCGGGGTGAAGGTGGCCTTCGCTAGCCACGGGATCGACTGGAAGCTGGTGACGCCTGCCAGGCCCATGTGGTGGGCTTGGATCTGTTTCTGGTAGCCCCACACCAGGTCGCCGCCCTGGTCGTGGACTTCCCTGCTGATCTCACCGACCAGCCGTTGCTGTTCAGCCTGGTCCAGCGTCGTGGTCAGGGCCGTGAAGTTCGAGGCCAGCGTGTCGGAGGCGTATCCGGAGACGTTGTAGGGGGAATCCGGGGCTATCTGGGAACGGAACTCGTTGCTGGGGGTGCGGTTGATCCAGTACATCGTGAAGGCTGGTGCCTGGTACAGCTCCGCCATGTTGGTAAAGAACGTCTGCGGATCGCGTTTGTCGACGCTCACCTGGACGCCAACCTCCGCGAACTCCTGAACCATCAACTCCGCCGAGGCCACCAGCCCCGGGGCCGTGTCGGCAGCGATGATCGTGAAGGAGGTGATGCCCTTGTCGGCGAAAATGCGTTGGGCCTCCGCCTTGTCGGCCGTGGTCTGGGCTACATCGGCGGGATAGGTGGCGTAGCCCATGCCCAGCATGTCGTTGGCGACTTCACCCGAGGAACCCAGCAGGGTGGTGACCATCTTGTCCCGGTCCAGCGTCAGCTTCGCTGCCCGCCGCACCTCGGGGTCGTCAAATGGTGCGACGCGGGTGTTGAGGGTGAGTTCCATCGCGACAGCGGATTCTAGGGTGGCCTCGGGAATCGTGATGTTCTCGGTCCCGGACAGGGACGCCAGCGCCGCCGAGTTGAGGCCGGAGGCCACATCGATCTCGCCGGTTTTGAGCGCGTTGGCCTGGGCCCCGGAATCAGGGATCGGAACGAAGGTGACCTGCGGGATCTCAGGTGCCCCATCCCAGTACTTGTCGTTGGCGCGGAGCTGATAGCCCGTGCTGGGGTCTCCCTGCTCCAGAACATAGGGGCCGGCGCCGACTCCCGTGAACGAGCCCTTCGGGGCGATGGTGGACAGCATCGCCAGCGAGGAGTCCAGGAAGTCGGAGGCGGGTTGCTTCAGCTTCAGCGTGGCGGTGCTGCCCTCGGCTGTGGAGGCGGCGAAGTCGACGTTCGAGTACAGCGGCGCGAAGCTCGGCGCCTGCGCCAGATGGGCCAGCGAATCGATCACGTCTTGTCCGGTGGCGGCGGTGCCGTCGGAGTAGACCAGGCCGTCACGCAAAGTGACCGTCCACTCGTCCGCAGTGGCGTTCGGCTCGATGGACTTCGCCAGCGAGAGCGTGGCCCCGTCCTTGGCCATCATCGCCAGGGAGTCGTAGAGATAGAACGCCGTCGCCGTCCCGCCCGGGGAGGTGACGGTTGCGGGATCCAGCGTGTCGGTCGGCGCGAAAAGCGCGCCGATGCGGATCGGCTGCGAGAACCCCGAGCCAGTCGACGAGGCCTCACCTCCGCCGCTTCCCGCGGAACAGCCGGTCAAGGTCAAGGCCGCCGCCGTGACCAGGGCGATTAGGGGCCGGGCCAAGTGCTTCATCTTTCCTGCTTTCTATTCGGTGGATGGGGCTACACCAGCGACCAGCCGCTGGCGCTGCTCCGGTAATCCCAGAAATCGCGGTAGGGGCCGTCGGTGCTGACGAGGTCCTCATGCCTGCCCTGCTGCGCGACGCGACCGTCGGGGCCCAGCACGACGACCTGATCGGCGGCCGAGATGGTTTCCAGCTTGTGAGCGATCACGATCAGGGTGGCGCTTTGCCGCAGCTCTTCCATGGCGGCGACGATGTTCGCCTCGTTCTCGGCATCCAAGGCACTGGTGGCCTCGTCGAGGAGCACGATGGGGGCACGTTTCAGCAGCGCCCGGGCGATGGAGACGCGCTGCCGTTCCCCGCCGGACAGGGCGCGCCCGCCCTCGCCCACGCGGGTCTCCCAGCCGTTCGGAAGGCGATTGATGATCTCGGCTACCCCAGCGAGCGTGGCCACGCGGCGCACCTCGTCGTCGGTGGCGTCGGGGCGTCCGATGCGAATATTGGCCTCCAGGGTGTCGTCGAACAGGTAGACGTCCTGGAAAACCACCGACAGCTGCGCCATCAGATCCTCGGTGGTGAGCTGCTGGACGTCGGTCCCGCCCACCAGCACCTGCCCTGAGTCCACGTCATAGAAGCGCGCGATCAGGCGGGCGATCGTGGTCTTTCCGCTGCCGGAAGGACCCACGATGGCGCACATAGTGTTTGCGGGAACCGTCACCGACACCCCGCCCAGCACCGGCTTGTCCGGCTGATAGCCGAAGCCGACATCGACCAACGCCACCGCCCCGGGTTCGGGCATCGCCTGGGAAGCCGTGGCCTCGGGCAGGGCTGGGGCATCCATCACCCGGTCGATGTGGTTCATCATCTGCCGCCGTTCCTCGAATCCGTAGGACAGGTTGCCGATGTCGTTCAGCATGGTCATGAACCTCAGGCAGAGGCCGATGGTGACGATGGCTCCTAGCGGGCTCAGGCCGGAGGAGAGGGCCAGGGCGGTGGTCAGGAAGATCATCGTGATGACGATCAGCTGGGCGATGCCGCCGTTCAGCATGCTGCCCGCGGCCTCGAACCAGAAGGCCCGCCGCGCCGTCTTATGGCTTTCAGTGAAGGCCTTTTCCAGGCCCGGGGGAGTCGGGGCATGGCAGGACCGCAGCGCCCCCTGGCACCGGGAAAACTCCACGAGCCGGGATGCGAATTCCATCTCGGCCGGTTCGCTGAGGGACTTGCCGTGGTTCAGCAGCCGCCTGGCGCCCACGGAGCCCACCGCCAGCAGGGGCGCCGCGCAGGTGAGCAGCAGGCCGAGCCGCCAATCCCAGAACCAGGCGCCGACGCCGATCACGATGCAGGCCGCGATGCTGGCGCGCAGTTTGTACATGAAGTGCGCGGCCGACTCGGACAGGGACATCATCTCCTGGGTGACCATCCGCGACATCCAGCCCGCCGAGGCAGCCGTGAACCACGACAGCGGGAGCTTCGCCACCTTGTCACCGATGCTGTAATGCACCTGCTGTTGGAAGCCGAGGGCGCCGAGGTAGCCGATGCGGGTACCGAAGAAGTCAAGGACAACCGTCGCCACGGCGAGGACGAGGAGGACAACGAGCCACCCCGTGAAGCTCAGTCCCCAGCTGCGCTGTCCCGTGGTCAGGGCGACCGAAGCGGGTAGCAGCGCCAGCAAGGCGACACCGGATAGTGCCCCGGCTGCCGTGCCCAGAGCAAAACCCGTGGTGAGTTTGCGCCACTGGCTGGGTTTCATGAGCCGCTGGTAGCGGGGCAGGAGGGCGTTGGTGTTCAGTGGTTTCATCATCGATCCTCCCGTTCAGGGGCGATGTGGCTGGCCCCGCTTTGGCGCAGCAAGGCCTGGTAGTGGGGGTCCGCCAGCAACTCCTCGTGGCTGCCCGCGGCTTGGATGCGGCCGCGATCGAGCACCACAATCCGGTGCGCCCCCCGGATGGCCGCTGGGCGGTGGGCGATCACCAGCACGGTCCGGCCTGTGATCAGCGTGGACAGCGCCTGTTGGATCTCAGCCTCGGACTCGGGATCGGCGAACGCGGTGGCTTCGTCCAGCAACAGCACGGGAGCGTCAATCAAGATGGCTCGCGCGATAGCGATCCGTTGCTCCTGGCCGCCGGAGAGGGCAGTGTCCTGGCCAAGGATGGTGTCGTAGCCAGCCGGTAGCGACATCACGAACTCGTCGATGTGAGCCAGCCGGGCCGCCTCCCGGATCTCCTCAAGCGTGGCCTGCGGCCGACCCAGGGCGATGTTGTCGCGCACCGAGGCCCGCAACAGCTGGGCATCTTGCAACACGAAGGCGACGTTGTCGTAGAGGGTCTGCTCCGACAGCTGTCGCAGATCGACGCCACCCAGCCGGATGCTGCCGGTCTGTGGATCAGCGAACCGCGCGATGAGCGTTGCCAGGGTGGATTTCCCCGATCCCGACGGGCCCAGCAGCGCCGTCACCGTGCCCTCCGCCAGCGTCAGCGACACATCGTCGATGGCCAGTGTGTCGCCATAGGAGAAGCTCACGTGATCGAGTTCCACGCTGTGTCCGGCTGGGGTAAGCGGCTGCTCCGGGAACGGTAGGGCTGGAGTGTCGAGGATGTCGCATAGCCGGATGGCGGCCGCACCGGCCATTTGATAGGCCCAGGAGATTGAGGACACGACCGTCACGGTGCCGGGCAGCACCAGCGAGACCAGCGTGGCGGCCAGCACCTGCGGCAGGGTGACCAGGCCGGCTTGAATGAGCAGCGCCCCGCCTCCCAGGTTGACCAGCAACAGCACCGGAATGGAGATCCAGGCCATCGAGAGACAGCTCATCGTCACCATGGGCACAGCCCAGGCCCGGAAGAATCGGGTGAATCCGTCGGCGGCTTCCAGGTAGGCCGAATGGGCCCGGCCTACCCGGCCGAAGGCCTTCACGACGGTGATCCCCGCGACGAACTCCGTCATCGTGGCGGAGACCTTCGCCAGCTTGCCGTCCATCTCGGCTGTCTTCTCAGGCATGCCGCGTAGCGTGAAGGAATAAGTGAGCAAGTAGAGCGGGATTGTCGCGATGCTCAGCAGACCCAGCCGCCAGTCCAGCCAGAACACGAAGCCCAGCAAGGCCAGCGGTGTGACCACGGCGTTGAGGATGTCGATGGGACCGTGGGCGATCACGGTGTGAACCGCGACGGTGTCGTCCTGGATGCCCTTGCGCACGAGCCCCGAGTTCTTCTCCGTGAACCAGGCGAGCGGGGTCCGGGACAAACGTTGGGCGATATCGCGGCGCAGCTGGTCGCGGAGCCTAAGATCCGCGACATGCGTGATGAGCAACCCGATGAAGTACAAGACCAGCTGGGCGGAGAAGCTCCCCACCAGTAAGTGAATCACCGGCCAGACCCGGCCGGGATCCGCAGGGAGGGCACTCTGGTGGGCGGCCAGCAGGATCTCGCCGAGCTGCACCAGGGCGATGTAAGGAGCGATCGTGAGGATCGCCGACGCGATGACGAACGCTTGCCCGAGCCGTTGCAGGCCTCGCACGGGCGCCGCCAGCCGCCGGATGGCGGCCTGTCCAGCTGCGGCTTTGCGCTTGTTCTCGGCCTGTGGGCTGACGGGTTGGTCGGCTTCGGTGCGCTGGGCTTCCTGCGTCGGCATGGGTACCCCTCGTCAAATAGGAAAAGGCATTCAATATTGGTTTAGGGTTACCTTAACGCTGCGGGCGGACTAGGGCAACGAGTACGTTAACCTCATGACAGGATGGGGCAGGAAGAGCGGACCCAAGCCCAGTTTCACGCACGCGGATGCCGTGGAGGTGGCACTCGCCGTTGGGATCCGCGACTTTACGCTGGCCGAAGTGGCGAGGCGCCTGGGGGTAGGGACCCCGGCGCTGTACCGCATCGTCACGTCACGCGAGGACCTGCTGCGCAGCTGTCTGATCCACGTGGCTCAGCATGCGGACTTCTCGATTGTGGGCAGCAACTGGCAGGACCTCCTGCGCTACCAAGCCGAGCGGCTGTGGGAGTTGCTGGAAACCTATCGGGGGCTCGCCGAGACGCTCCTCACCGTCACTTGGGCGTACCAGTTCTTCCTTCCGGGCCTGAAGGCCTGGGAGAACGCGCTCATTGCGCGGGGGCTCCCTCCGGAGGAAGCCGCCTTCATGCTCGACTTCGTCGGGGACACCGTGATATGTACTCACGTCGCGATTGAAGCGCACCGGGCGCAGACCGCAGGGCCAGACGGTGAGGTCGCGACGGGGCTGGAGATCTCCCAAACCCGACTCGTCGAGGAGGGACTGACCGACGAAGCGCCGGAGTTGCTCAGGCCACGCCCAGCCTGGGCGGATCGCGGGCTGCTGGACCGCAAAATCGACTTCATCATTGAGGGGCTAGCCAGCAAGCTTGGGTGAGGCCGGATACCTGACCCGCCGGCATACCGGGACCGACGGGTCAGGCGGACGCGCCAGCGGCTCAGAGGCGGCGAGCCGGGCCGCCGGGGTGGGTTACGAGCGTTGCGGCCATCCCGGCAGTATCGGGGAAGTCGGCGATATAGCGCTCCAGCCAAGCGGCCGCGAAGTCATCGGCCTCGCTCGTCTTGGCCAGCGCCCACACCGAACCGCCAAAGCCCGCGCCGAAACTCGTCGCGCCCAGCGCCCCAAGCTCACGGGCCAGCCCCGCCATGCGGGATGTCTCAGGGATCTGATTGCCTAGATTGGCCTCGGCGTTGTGCTGGGATTGCCCCGTCAGCTGGCCGAAAGTCACCAGGTCGTGTTCCCGCAGGGCGGCGGTAGCGGCCGGGATGATCTCCTCTGACTCGGTGAGGAATGCACGCAGCCGCCTCGTGAGCGCTGCGTTGTGGGCGACGACAGCTGTCAGTCCCTCCCAGGCGTCGGAGCCGCTGTCCAAGGCGTCGCCGACCGTCAGGTGCTCGGAACCCGTGGCGTGATTCCAGGCGGCGACGATCTCCCGGCTTCGTAGCGACACGGCGTTGTACAGGTCCAGGGCCGCTCCGGTCTTCTCCGCCAGCACCCCGGAGACGCCGATCACGAAACTCCAGCCGTCGGGAAAGGCCACGGACTCGCCCTCCCGGATAGGGCAGAACCGGAACTGCGTTAGCCGGTCGGCCTGGCAGCACAGCATCGCGGTGTGGTCCTCGGAGCCGCCGAAAGTCCCCACCCCTTTCTGCCCGACGAGGCTGCCGAAGCTCATGCCGTTCTCGACCGAGGCCAAGTATCCGGCAAGGTCAATCTGGTCATGGACGTTGTCCCGCCACTCGTCGCGGGCTCGGATGTCGTTGTAGTCGATGAGCGCCAACGCCAGCGCCACCACTAAAGCGGAACTCGACGACATGCCGCTGGCCATGGGCAGCGTGGAATCGATGATGAGTTTTACCGGGCGCAACTCCCCAAAGTTCAGGGTCAGCCGATCGACGACGGCCTGAAGGTAACCGGCCCAATGCCCCGCGGGAAACACTGGTCGTTGCTGTGGGTGGAGGGTCACCTGCTCGCCGGGGCTGGCTGTCGTCGTGGCGGTGATACCGGCGCCACCCCTCTCCAGCGACACGGTGATGCCGCGATCCACTGCTGCCAGCAGGGAGTTCCCGCCCGCGTAGTCGGTGTGCTTGCCGAAAACTTCCAGCCGGCCCGGGACGAACCAGCTGGTCACAGGCGGACCTCCTGCGCGCTGAGAGCGGCGACGACGGAAGCGATATCGCCGCGATTCGACATGTCCAAGACCCCTTCGTCAGCCCGAATGACGGCATAGGGGTCGCCGTCGGCGATAGCGCGGCGGACGGCATCGGTGATCTCGTACTCGCCGCGGGCGGACTTCGGAATGGCTCGGGCAGCGGCAAAGATCGCGGGTGAACAGAGCCAGCAGTTCATAGAGATGACGGCCTCGGCCGCCAGCCGCTCGACGGTTGCAGCGTCAGGTTTCTCGACAAGCTCAGCCAGGTTGCCGTCGGCATCAGCGGTGGCCAGGGCAAACGCGGCGATTCGGTCCGCCGGGATATTGGATCGGGTCAGCATGCCTTCGCGGGTGAAACCGACGAGCGCTGATCCCGGGACGTCAGCGAGCCGGGCGAGCGCGGCGGCCGGGTAGTAGTTGTCGGAGTTGATGACTAGCACGCGGTCGTTGCCCGCGAAATCTTCCGCGGCTAGCACCGCGTTCGCCGTGCCGAGCGGTTCCGGCTGTACGGCATAGGAGATGGCAACACGCTGCTTGGGCTGCTGATCGTAGTATTCGCGAATAAGGTCATGCTCGGGCCCGATAATGAGACAGATCTCGGTGAATCCGGCGTCCGCCAGCGCCGAGATCACATAATCCAAAAACGGACGGCCAGCCAGCGAGATCATCGCCTTGACACCGGCGTCGGCAGCCCGGCGCTGCTCGTCGGTCAGCTCCACGCCCTCGGTGGCCTTGCGCATCCTTGAACCTAGGCCTCTGGCCATAATGACTGCTTTGTGCGGCGCACTGTTCAAACTCATGCGTGCAGCCTATTGAAGGGGGCGCTGAGCGGTCACCCTGCCAGGCTAAACGATCAACCCCGGTGTATTACACGCGCAGAAATAGCCGGAAAACGCTCACTCCAGATGGCGTGCGGCGCTTTCCAGGATCATGGCCATGGATTTCGCGCCCGGGTCGAGGTGCCCTATCGAACGCTCCTTGAAATGCGCAGCGCGGCCACGCCGAGCCAGCATCCCCACCGTCGATTCAGCCCCGGCCTGTGCGGCCGCGACGGCCTGGGCCAGCGCGCCCGGGACATCGGTGGGGTCTGCCGCCTCAAGCGACTCGATCGCTGGGATGAGGGCATCCAGCATGGTCTTGTCCCCGGGCTTGGCGCGGCCCCGCGCGGCGATCCCGTCGGCCCCGGCCCGCAGCGTCCGAGCGATGCTGGGGACGGTGTAGGGGGACTGCCAGGACTGAGCGAGGCGCAGGAAAAAGGTGCCATACAGCGGTCCGGAGGCTCCGCCGACGGAGCTGACCAGCGCGATACCGACCTGGCGCAGGTACTCGCCGACGGAGGCGTTGGCATCCGGGGTGATGGTGGCGGCCGTGGTCAGGCCGCGCGCCATGTTCGTGCCGTGGTCACCGTCGCCGATGGCTGCATCAAGGCCGTCTAACTCTTCGATATGGGCCTCGAACTCGGTCGCCGCCACAGTCAGCCAGGCTGCCACAGCCTCGGGACCGCTCAACATCAGTGTCCTTTCGTCAGTCATTTCAGGCCCCGGAGAAAGTCATCATCGTCGTCGGGGCCAAGTTGCCGGGGCCGCGGCCGACCTGTGGGCCGTCCCGCCAATAGCCACGCCATGGGGCCGATTACGGGCACACAGATGACGAGGAACAGCCACAACCAGCGGGGCATGGCCCGTACTAGGTCCCCCTTTGTCTGAGCCAGTTCCACGACGCAGTAGATGGTCAACATGACCACCGCGACGATCAAGAGCACCCTCAGCACCTCACCATTCTATAGGCCGTCTCTCGTGGCGCCGACGGGGTGCCGTCATACTGGTGGGCGATGACAGACACAGCGACGAACCGGCGCGTGGCGGCGATGCTGGATGGGGGCCCGCCGCTGTGGCTGGCGGACGGCCCCGCCCCGCGGCTGCCCGAGCATGTTGGGGCGGTCGTGCAGACCTCCGGGACGACTGGCGCGGCGCGGCGGGTAGCGCTCTCCCGGCGGGCCCTCACTGCTGCTGCTAAGGCCGCGCGGGCCGTGGCCGATGTCACGTGGCACCTGGCGTTGCCCACCCAATACGTGGCCGGGCTCATGGTGCTGGTGCGCTCGATCCACGGTGGACGCCCCGTCCCGGTCGCTGGCACGGATCTCGCACAGCTGCGGCCCACCGGTCAGGGGGACGCCGTCAGTCTGGTGCCGACGCAGCTGCACCGCGCCCTGGCGGATCCCGGCGTCGTTGACCGGCTGCGCGCCTTCGATCTGGTGCTGCTGGGGGGCGCCCCCCTCGCGCCGGAACTGCGTGACCGCGCCGTCGAGCGGGGGATCGTCGTCAAGGAGAGTTATGGCATGTCTGAGACCTGCGGCGGGGTGATGTGGGACGGGCACCCGCTGCCCGACGTGGGCGTCCGGCTGGAGGGAGAGCGGGTCACGATCAGCGGACCGACGCTTTTCGACGGCTACCTGGGGCAGCCCGAGGCCACGGCCGAAGTGCTGCAGCGGGGGGTTTTCCGCACCTCAGATCGTGGGGCCTGGGAGGGTGGCCGACTGCGCATCCTGGGCCGTTTCGACGATGTGGCGATCAGCGGCGGCGTCAACATCGATGTGGCTGTGGTGCGGGCCGCGGCCGCGCAGCTGCAGCCCGAAACGGAGGTGCTGGCCGTCCCCGATGAGGAGTGGGGGCAGCGCGTCGTGCTCGTTGCCCCCGGTGGTGATCTGGGGCACTGGCGCGCCGCCCTCGCCCCGGCCTTGCCTCGGGCCTGGCTGCCCCGGCAGCTGATCGTGGCCGCCATCCCGCGGACGGATCGCGGCAAAACGGACTGGATCGCCCTAGAAAGCCTGGTTGCGCGATGCACCTAGTGTCATGCCATTAGCATGAGCCCATCATGAGTCTTTCTACATGGGTGGCCGGTGCCCGGCCCAGGACGTTGCCGGCCGCGATGGCGCCGGTGCTGGCCGGTGTCGCCGCGGGACTTGGCACCGTTCCCACGCCCCCGCTGTGGCGCCTGCTCGTGGTGCCTGCGCTATGCCTCGGGGTAGCGCTGGCCTTGCAGGTGGGGGTCAACTACGCCAACGACTACTCCGACGGCATCCGGGGGGTCGACGATGTGCGCGTGGGGCCGACTCGCCTGACGGCCTCCGGGCTGGCGACGCCCGAGGCAGTGAAACGGGCGGCCCTGCTCAGCTTCGCCGTCGCCGCGGCCTTGGGGCTGGCCGTGGTCGCCATCAGCGGGCACTGGTGGCTGCTGCTGATCGGGGCCGCGTGCCTGATCGCCGCCTGGTGCTACACGGGCGGCGCCCACCCCTACGGCTACCTGGGGCTCGGCGAGCTGATGGTTTTTCTGTTTTTCGGGCTCGTCGCGACCGTCGGTACCACCTATGTCACGTTCGGGGTAGCTACCGCCGCCGCCTGGGTGGCGGCCGTCGGGATCGGCGCCCTGGCCAGTGCCCTGCTGGTGGTCAACAACCTGCGGGACCTCACCGCCGACGCGCGCGTCGGGAAACGCACCCTGGCCACGCGGCTGGGAGATTCCCGCACCCGGATCTTCTTCGTGATCCTCATCGCCGTCGGGGCGGCCTCGGTGCTCGGGGTGATGGCCCTGACGACACCGTGGGCGGGGCTAGGCCTGACCGGTTTCGTCCTGATGCTGGGCCCCGCGACACGCCTGCTGGCCGGCGCTGCCGGGCGGGACCTGATCGCCATGCTCCAGGCCACCTCCCTGACGGAACTGGTGATGGCGGCGGGGCTGCTCGTCGGCGCGGCGGTCGGCCAGTGATCGTCTTCGACATTGCGCTGCGGGTCCCATTCCGCGGTATCACCCGTCGCCAGGGCATGCTGCTTGAAGGTCCCGCGGGCTGGGCCGAGTGGAGCCCCTTCCCGGAATATGACGACGCAGAGGCCGGGGTCTGGCTGGCGGCCGCCATGGAGACGGCGAGGCTGGGGTATCCCGAACCAGTGCGGCAGAGCGTACCCGTGAACGCCATCGTCCCCGCCATCGCACCGAAGCGCGCCGCGGCGCGGGCCCGCGAATCCGGCTGCCGGAGCGTCAAAATCAAGGTGGCCGCACGCGGCGAGAGCGTGGACGACGACGTCGCCCGCGTCGCCGCCGTCCGGGAGGCGCTGCCCGGGGCGCGAATCCGGGTGGACGCCAACGGTGCTTGGAGCGTGGCCGAGGCTGAGGCGGCACTGCGACGGCTCGCGGATTGTGACCTGGAGTATGCGGAGCAGCCCTGCCGCACCGTCGAGGAACTCGCTGAACTGCGACAGCGTCTGGCGGGGGCGGTGCGAATTGCCGCCGACGAGTCAATCCGCCGTGCCTCTGACCCCCTGCGCGTGCGGGACCTCGGCGCCGCTGACATCGTTGTGCTGAAGCAGCAGCCCCTCGGCGGCCCCCGCGCTTGCCTTCGGCTCCTGGCCGAGCTAGGCCTGCCCGCGGTGATCTCCAGTGCCGTCGAAACCTCCATCGGGCTCGCCGCGGGATTGCAGCTTGCGGCCGCCCTGCCGGACTTGTCATTCGACTGCGGGCTTGAGACGGCGAACCTGCTGACTGGCGATGTGGTGGCGGATCCCGTGCGCCCCGTTGCCGGGCAGCTAACTGTGCGGCCTGTGCTCCCCGACCCGAACCTGCTGGCCGCCCACGAAGCGGACGCCGCGACATCAGCGTGGTGGCGGGCCAGATTGGAACGTGTGGCGGCGGCCCAAGGGGTGAGCTTGCCATGAGTTCTCCGCTGCTCGGCGTGGCCATCGTCGAGGCGCTCCTAGCGGCGGACGTCCGGCACGTCGTGTTGGCCCCGGGCTCCCGCAACGCCCCGCTATCGCTGGCCCTCGACGCGGCCGACACTGCGGGGCTGCTGAGCCTTCACGTCCGCGTCGACGAGCGGGTTGCGGCCTTCACCGCGCTTGGCCTGGCCAAGGCCTCTGGCACGGTGGTGGCGGTGGTGACTACCTCCGGCACGGCGGTTGGCAATCTGGTCCCTGCCGCCATGGAGGCCCGGGCCGCCGGGGTCCCACTGCTGTTTCTGACGGCTGACCGGCCTGCGACGGCAGTTGGCACGGGCGCCAACCAAACCTGCGATCAGCTTGGGGCGTTCGGGCCCGCCGCCCTGGAGGTACTGCGGCTGAGCTCTGCTTCAGGCCCGGAGACGGCCTGGCGGGCCACCATCGCGCGCGCCGCCACCCGCGCCCTCGGGTGCCGAACCCGCCAGCCCGGCCCGGTGCAGGTCAACGTCGAGTTCGACCTTCCGCTGGTCCACCCCGATGTGCCTGCACCTCGGCCCCAGCGTCCCCGGCCATGCGTCGCGGCCAGCCGCCGGGCTGAGGTCCGGGAGTTGACGACAAGCGCGCGTACCGTGGTGCTTGCCGGCGACGCACCCGCATGGGTGGGAGCCGAGGCGCTGGCTGCCGCCGAGCTGGCGGGGGTCCCGTTGCTCGCGGAGCCCTCCAGTAACGCCCGCACCGGGCCGGCCATACCCCGCTACCGCGAGCGGCTAGCGGAGCTTGGTGCCGAGATCGAGCGCGTTGTGGTCTTCGGGCACCCCACCTTGTCGCGTCCGGTCGCAACCCTGCTGGCGCGCCAGGACCTTGAGCTGATCGTGGTTGCTGATCGCGCCGAGTGGATCGACCCGGGTTACGCTGCCGCGGAGGTGGTCGATGGGGTGATCCTGCCGCCCGGGGACCCGACCTGGCTGGCCCGTTGGATGGGGCCCGCATCTGGACCGCCCGACGCACTGACGGGGGAGGCCGTTGCGGCGGCCGTGGTCGCGGCGGCGCGGCCGGGGGAGAACCTGGTTTTCGGGGCGAGCTCCAGCATCCGCTATGCGGACGTCGCGCCAATCAACCCGGAGCCGGCGACCTGCTGGGCGAACCGTGGCCTCGCCGGGATCGATGGTACCTTGGCAACAGCGACGGGCATTGCCCTGGCGACCGGAGCCCCCACCACCGTGTTGCTCGGAGATATCACGTTGCAGCACGACCTGGGTGCGCTAGTCTTGCCCAAACCTGAACCCGACCCGCGCATGCGTGTAGTCCTTTTGGATGACCAAGGAGGATCAATCTTTGCCTCCCTGGAACAGGGCTCCGCCCCTTATGCAAGGGCCTTTGACCGGGTATTCCGTGCTCCGCAAGGAGTCGATCTGAGTGAGGCGGCTAAGGCGGCGCGTTGGCGTGTTGTGAATCCTATAGGCATAGAATCTGTCCGTGAGCTACTCGCCGAATCCGTCTGCGGACGAGAGTTGCTTCACATCCGGATCTAGCGGGGTTAACCCGATTGGGTTAGACGCGAATGCTGTATTAGTGGGAGAGGACTAGATGCGTCAGTTCCATAAGCCCGTCAGGCGTCCCAGCGACATTCTTGAGGAGTTCGACGGGGCAGGTGACCCTGCGGAGGCGAGTACCGCGGCCCACGATACGGCGGCGGTCCTGGTGCACCTGGTCGGTGACAAGGCCGTGCCGGCAATTCGCGTCCGCCTCGTGGAGTACATCGCCGAGGAGGGCGTCGAGGACCTACTGGAGTTGTGGTCGCAGGCGCCGGCCGTTTCGCTGCCGGGAGCGCTCTGGCGGTTGCGGCAGGTCGAACGGCAGCTGCCCGAGGGGCCGGTAGCCGACGACGTTCGGTCTGTGCTGGCTGGGGAATACGAGGGTGATTTCGGTGACCTCTGCGGCCGCGCGGCCATCGCCTGTCGGCGGCTGGGGCCGCGCTGGGACCAGCGCGCTGCCGATCTGGAGTCGTGCTCAAAGTCCTGGTATGCCGACAAGCTGTGGTGACTTCCACCCTTGGGCAGGATCAGGTAGCATGGTCGCTACCGGATCGCGGTAACCCCGGGCTCCACCTTTAGCCGCTACGAGCGGCCTTTCGCCGAGAGGCGTTCCCGGTCCGGTCTAAAGCTTAGGGCGGGCGATCCTCGTATCGCCCGCCTATTTTCATGGCTCAATGGCGAGGGGGCATTATCGTCTATCTATTTGTTATCTACTGCGCGAATTGGCCATCCCTGATGTCAAAAGTAATCGTTTGGCCAAACCGATCGGGCGGGCTGATGCTACCGGGGTGGGGGTGCGGGTCTGTCGGCGCAGGTGCCTAGTACCGCGAGAAAATCCACCACCCGCATGCAGACCTAGGAGCCCGGACGATACGGTGGCTCCATGGATGTTGGTGTACCTCGGGAGACTGACGACAATCGGGTCGCAGCTACCCCCAAGACCGTGGCCCAGCTACGAAAGCTCGGCTACCGTGTATTCATTGAGACCGGCGCTGGATCGGCTGCCTCCTTCAGCGACGAGGCCTATAGCGAGGCGGGGGCGGAAATCGTCGCCAAGGCCTGGGACAAAGACATCGTGTTGTCGGTGGGGGCGCCAACCGACGGGCAACTGCTGGACATGCGTTCGGGCGCCACCCTGATTTCGTTCCTCAACCCCCGGCACGATCCCGGCCTCGTGAAGCGGCTCGCCGCACAAGGCTTGACGGCGCTGAGCATGGACATGGTGCCGCGCACCTCCCGGGCCCAGGCCCTGGACGCCCTCAGCTCGTTGGCCAACATCTCCGGATACCGGGCCGTGATTGAAGCGGCCCACGCCTTCGGCCGTTTCTTCACCGGGCAAGTCACGGCGGCTGGAAAGGTGCCGCCGGCGACGGTGTTCGTCATCGGCACCGGGGTGGCGGGACTCGCGGCCATCGGCGCGGCGAACTCGCTGGGCGCGGTCGTGCGCGCCACCGATGTGCGCCCCGAGACCGCCGAGCAGGTCACATCCATGGGAGCCACGTTCCTGCACGTCGACCAGGCCGATCAGGGGGTCAGTTCCGACGGGTATGCCCGCGAAGTGGGGGCGGACTACGCGGCCCGGGCCGCCGAACTGTACGCGGCCCAGGCTCGTGAGGTTGACATCATCGTCACCACCGCCGCCATCCCCGGCAAGCCATCGCCGAAACTGATTACGGCGGAGATGGTGGCCACCATGAAACCGGGTTCCGTCATCGTTGACCTAGCCGCCGTTGGGGGCGGCAACTGTGAGTTGACCCGACCCGGTGAGAGCTACGTCACCGAAAATGGGGTGACGATCATCGGCTACACCGACTTGGCCTCGCGGCTGCCGGGGCAGTCGTCGCAGCTTTATGGCACGAATCTGGTCAACGCTTTGGCCCTCATGACCCCGGAGAAGGATGGCCGCCTCGTCGTCGATTTCGACGACGAGGTGGTGCGCACCATGACCGTGGCGCGCGCCGGCGAGGTCACCTTCCCGCCGCCGCCCATCCAGGTTTCCGCCGCCCCGGCGGCCCCCGCACCGGAGGCTACTAAACCCGCTGAGCCCCCGGCACCGCCCGCCCCGGAACGCCCCTGGTGGCACCAGGTCGCTTGGGTGGGGGTGGGTGCGGTCGCGCTCATCGCCCTCATGACGATCGCCCCATCGGCCTTCGTGACGCAGATCGGGGTCTTCGCGCTGGCCGTCGTGGTCGGTTATTACGTGGTGTGGAACGTCACCCATGCCCTTCACACCCCGCTGATGAGCGTCACCAACGCCATCAGCGGCATCATCGTGGTGGGCGCCATGACTCAGCTCGCTCATCCCAGCTGGGTGGTCAAGATCGTCTCATGCGTGGCAGTGCTGATCGCCGCCATCAACGTTTTCGGTGGGTTCACCGTGACCCACCGCATGCTGAACATGTTCCGGAAGGGCTGAGCCGTGCTGTCCAACTTCATCAATGCCACCTACATCGCCGCCGGGCTGATGTTCATCTTTGCTCTAGCTGGCCTCAGCAAGCACGAGACCGCCAAGAAGGGCAACGCCTTTGGCATCCTCGGCATGGTCTTCGTGCTCGTCGCCACGAACTTCCAGCTGGCCTACACAGACCTGTTCGCCGGGAACCCCCAGTGGGTGGCTGCTGCCATGCTCTACCTGGCGCTCGGGATCGGTGCCATCATCGGCGTTTGGAAGGCCAGGAAAGTCGAAATGACCGGCATGCCGGAGCTGATTGCATTGCTGCACAGCTTCGTCGGGGCGGCAGCCGTGCTGGTCGGCTTCAACGTGCACGTGGCTCACCCCGACGCTGATGTGGTGCATGCCGTCGAGGTGGTCCTTGGTGTGTTCATCGGGGCCGTCACCTTCACCGGGTCGCTCGTGGCCTGGGGCAAGCTGAATGGCCGAATCGCCTCCAAGCCCATGCTGCTGCCAGGTCGACACTGGCTGAATCTGGCGATGCTCGTCGCCATGATCGGCCTCGGTTGGTGGTATGTGGTGTCGCTGTCGCTGATCCCGCTGGTGTTGGTGACGCTCATTTCGCTAGTGCTTGGCTTCCACCTGGTGGCGGCCATCGGGGGCGCGGACATGCCGGTTGTCGTCTCGATGCTCAACTCCTATTCCGGCTGGGCCGCGGCCTTCAGCGGATTCATGCTCAACATCAGCATCCTCATCATCACCGGCGCGCTGGTCGGGGCCTCCGGCGCCATCTTGTCCTACATCATGTGTCGGGCCATGAACCGCTCTTTCGTGTCGGTGATCCTCGGCGGCTTCGGTGATGCCCCGGTCGCTGATAGCGGCGAGGTCGGGGAGTATCGGGAGGTCACGACGGCGGACGTCGCGAAGCTGCTGACCGAGGCCCGATCCGTCGTGATCGCCCCCGGCTACGGCATGGCGGTCGCCCAAGCTCAATACCCGGTGGCTGAACTGACCAGCCGACTCCGGGAACGCGGCATCAATGTGCGATTTGCCATCCACCCCGTCGCCGGGCGGCTCCCAGGGCACATGAACGTGCTGCTTGCGGAAGCAAAGGTGCCCTACGATGTCGTCCTAGAGATGGACGAAATCAACGACGACTTCGCCGAGACCGATGTGGTGTTGGTGATCGGTGCGAACGACACCGTGAACCCGGCGGCCAATGAGCCCGGGTCGCCCATCTCCGGGATGCCCGTGTTGCGCGTCTGGGAGGCTGGAAAGGTCGTGGTGTTCAAGCGCTCCATGAGCGCCGGCTATGCCGGCGTGCAGAACCCGTTGTTCTTCGAAGAGAACTCGGTGATGTGTTTCGGCGATGCGAAGGCGACGGTGCAGGCGATCCTGTCGGAGCTGACCGTTCCGGCCGCCTGACCCTCCGAACCCAGAGTGGCGGGGGAGCCGTTGCCCCGGTGAATCCGGCGCAGTGTCCTTTTGCGGGGCACCATTGCGCCGGATTTGTGCTCTTATGCTTGGGGGTTGAGGCGGAATTGGTTTAGCATCGCGCCCGTGACTTTGTCCGAGACTGCGCACGCGCCGAAGGTTCCCTCCCAGCATGGCAACCGCTTCGACGCCTTGGACGGTATCCGCACCATTGCGGTCGGGCTCGTCATCTTCTTTCACGTCTCGATGCCGCCGTTCGCGGCTGGCTACCTGGGCGTCGACATGTTTTTCGTACTGTCGGGTTTTCTCATCACCTCGGGGCTGATCTCCCAGCTGCGACGTAAAGGCCGGATCGCCCTCGTCGATTTCTGGGGCCGACGCATGAAGCGACTCATGCCCGCAGCCCTGCTGGTGGTGTGCGTGGTGCTCATCTGGGTGGGCAACTTCGCCATGGTGCATCGCCGCGATGGCGTGGCGCTGGATGCCTGGTACACCGTCTTCTATCTGGCGAACTGGCGATTCATCGGGTCCTCCTCGTATTTCGAGAACGATGGCACCGTATCCCCACTGCTGCACATGTGGAGCCTCGCCGTCGAGGAACAGTTCTACATCGTGTGGCCGCTGATCCTCACCGGAGCTACGTGGCTCGCGGTGAAAGTGTTTCGCATCAGGGGCCGCGCAGTCGCGCGAATCCTGGCGGGGGTCGCGGTCGCGATCATCGTCGCCTCGGCGCTGTTGTTGCTGCTGTTCTACGACCCCCAGGCCACTGAACGTGCCTACATGGGCACTGACGCCAAGGCCTTCGAGCCGATGCTCGGGGCGCTGCTGGCAATCCTGACAATCAACAGCAGGTTCGTGGACTGGTGCACGCGCTGGGCACGGCCACTGTTCTGGGGTGGAGTGGTGCTGACGGCGGTCCTGTTCGCCGTGCTGGCGGGCCCGGCGCCGTTCTACTTCTATGGCGGGGCGTTGCTGTTCTCGATCGGTACGGGCCTGCTGATCCTCGGGATTCGCTATGGGCTGAACACCCCCGAGGCGCGGGCCCTGGCGTTCGCGCCCGTCAGCTACCTTGGTCGCATCTCCTATGGGCTATACCTGTGGCACTGGCCGATTTCGGTGTGGCTGGAGGCTGATGCGGAGTTCCGTCCGCTGCAAGCCTTTGCCGTCATCGCGCTGACGATCCTCGTCGCCGCGGCCTCATATCATTTCGTCGAGATGCCAATCCGCCAGGGCAAGATCGGCCAATTCCTGAAGCCCTGGCGCGCGATTGTCGCCGGTGCCACCGCCATGGTGCTCGTAGCTACGGCAAGCAGCTTGGTCGGCGGCACCCCCCTGGCGAAGGGGCTCCATCTGGGCAAGCGTGCCGAGCAACTCAACGGCAACGTCATCCTGCTGGTGGGGGATTCCGTGCCGATGCGGCTGGTGGAACCTTTGGCCGTCGTCGGCGAAGAGCGGGGACTGACGGTGTTGGACGCGGCGCAGGGCATGTGTACACCGATGGCTTTGCGGCTGAGCTTCGGCCCCGACGATGAGTACGGCGATCTCTGCCCGCCCGTCCAGCAGGTGCAGCAGGATGCCATCGACACCCACGCGCCGGGGATCGTGCTGTGGTGGTCCCGGCATGAGGGCGTCGACCGCTACGATCAAGACCGGTTGCTGACCGCAGACACAGAGGAGTTCTGGGAGGCGCAGCGGCGAGATTTCATTGCTTCTGCTGACCGGCTCACAGCGCGCGGCGAGACCCTGGTGGTGGTGCTGACTGAGCGGCCTGGGGTCGGCCTGTTGTCGCGCCCGCCGGATGAACTAGCCTCCGTGATTATCCGCCGTTCTATCGAGCACGACGAGTACCGGCAGCGATTCAACCAGATCGTCACAGAGGTCGCGGCGAAGCGCAGTGACATCCAGACCATTGATGGGGATTCGCTGTTCTGCGGGACGGCCCCCAGCGTCGGCCCTGGGCCCATCTGCGATGACACCGTCGACGGCACCCCCATGCGTTATGACGGCAACCACGTGGATACCCCCGTGTTTGGGATCAGGGTCGCGGGGCAACTGTTGGACGAGGTGCAGGCGGTCACCACCCGTTAGCGCCGGGTGAGCGAGGCAGCACGCTACCGTCGTATGGTGCGAAAACTCATGGTGGGGTTCCTTGCGGTGATCTCGGTACTCGGGGTCTGCCAGGTGGGGCGGTCCGTGATCCCTGGGCTGCGCGGGGCAGAGACGGTGACCGCTCAGCTGGGTTGGCTGCGCCGCATCACCCCCACCGCGGCCCCGAAAATGCAGCAGTTCTTCCCTGAGGGCGAGTTCTTCCAATGGGCCCTGCCTGGCCTCGCGGCGGGCGCCCTCGTGCGTGACGGTGTGGCCGTGCCCGCCAACCTGGCCCTGCTGGAGGAGGCCATCGCGGCGACAGGGGAGCCGCAGATAGTCAACCGGTTCGGGCACAACGACCTGCTGCCACACGGCACCTTCTACCACGGCTGGCGGCTGCTGCTGCTCGTCGACCGCGCAGCCCTTACCGGCGACCCCGACCACCGGGCCGAGGTGTCGGCAGAGGCCAGCCTGGTGATGACAGCCCTGGGCGAGGATCCCCTGCCCACCTCCTACCCGGGACGGGCCTGGCCCTGCGATGCGGTGGCGGCCATGGCGGCGGTGCATCGTGCGGCCCGCATCGTCGATCTTCCCGGCCTTCCCGAGCTGACCGACCGGTGGTTCCAGGGCTTGGAGAAGTATCGCGATGACGCGGGGCTTCTGGTGCATCAACGGGGTGAGAACCTGGCTCGCGGCTCGTCTCAAGCCCTCGTCCAGAGCTTTCTGCCAGACATCGACCCCGAGCGGGCGGAACGGGAATGGCCGGTCTTCAAGGCACGGTTCCTCAGCGCGACGCTCGGCCTGGTCGGGGTGCGCGAGTACCCGCACGGCGAAGGTGGCAGCGGAGATGTTGACTCCGGGATGCTGGTGGGCGGTGTATCGCTCAGCGCATCCGCGGTGACGCTGGCGGCGGCGCGCCGCCACGGGGATCTGGAACTTGCCATGGTGTTGGACCGGCAAGCTGATCTCCTCGGCCTGCCATTGCCCGCCCCCCATGGCAGCGCCTTCGCTTTCGGCCTCATGCCGGTCGGTGACGCCTTCGTCGCCTGGGCGCGCTCAGCGCCGCTCGGCCAGCCGCTAGGTGAGCCCAGCCCGCAACCCTGGTGGTGGCTGTTCTGGGCGTTGGCTCTCCTACCGGTGGGGGCGGCGTACGTGACGGCCCGACGCCCACTTCGGCTACCTCGCGTCGGGAGAAGACAAGATCCCATCACCTAGGGGCTGCGGAGTGGATTTCGCCAGGTCGCCCGGAAAACGCAAGGGCCTCCCTGCGTAGGACTGAGCGCGTCGTGCCTCACGTCAAGATGTCCGATTCGTGTTTGCCTCAACTCAGAAGAGGCGAGAGCCGATGCTCCTTGCTGAGACGGTGCATGGTTGAGTCGCGGTCAAAGAGTGGCTAGTTCCTATAGTTCAAGATGTTTGGAAATCGGTTCTTGAGAAAATCAACGAAGAGCGAGGGGAAGATTTCTTAGTTCGAAGTCGGCCGCTCAACTTCGTTGTTTTTGCTGCGGCATTAAAGGAGCTGTCGTCATGACTTTGACGGTATCAGGGCTGACCTATCATTTCTCGGACACCGGGCGCGGCTGCACAGGTGTCCTTCGTGGCTGAGCCGGGACGCCTCACTGTTGTCAAGGCACCCTCCGGGGCGGGTAAATCCACCCCTTTGGGTGCTGCCGCCGGGAGTCACTGACCACAGGCTCGAAGCGGATCAGGTCATCGTGCCCGACCATATCGACGGGGTAGCGATGGCGCCTTATGTGGGCAAGACGTTGCCCATCAGCTATGTGCGCGCCACCGGTGAATCCACCGGGGAGCAACAAGCCGACACCGTGGAAGTGGTGGCACCTATCCCGCTGGTTGGAGCGGCTATGGGCAGAAAGCGGTGCTGGCGGGGCAAAACCTAGTCGTGAAGCTCTACGCCGCCCGCTATGCGCAGAGCCCCGTCGAGGTGCTGGAACATGGAGTCAGCGGAGCCTGGGTGCAGGCCGAAGACGAAACCCAGCTTGATGGCATCATATCCGCCATCCAGGACAAAGGGTTCGACGTGGTGGCCGAGCGTGACCGGCTTGGCGCGTTGCCCGGTTTGCTAGCCGTATTCCCGCTATTTCTTACGGTGGTTGGCGTCGCGATGTCCCTGCTGCTGAGCCAGATTGTGCATTCGATCAAAGTAGGCCTAGATCGGCGCGCCAAGGAATTCGGGCTGCTGTGCATGCGTGGCTACCGCGTCGCCGATATCCGACGGTTGGTAACTTTGGAGATCATCTCCGGGGTGAGTCTCGGCGCATTGGCCGGCGCGGCCATTGGCGCAGCGCCAGGCCTGTGGCTCACGGGAGTGCTCACCCCGAAGGAGTTGGTTGTGCCCACGGGGTGGGCAGCTATGCCAGCGGTATTTGTGCTGCTGGGGCTAACGGTGCTCAGCATCAGCGCGCTGGCTCTTGTGATCGGGGTGGTGGCCGTGCAGCGGCTCCTGCGCCAAGACCCGTTCCTGCTCGTCATGGGCACCGCGAAACGGGCCCGTCGCCGCTGAGCGTGAACTTCATGTTGCCATTGCCTGGGACCTTACGTGAGTCTCGTCGGGGCGTTGCCTGGGATAGCGGTAGCGGCTACACTCAGGCTCACTCTGGCCAAGGAGATTGAGGAGCCCCAGTGAGTGATCGCGTCAGCCTCTGACCCGCGCTGATGCCGTGAGCGATGCTCCGGTTCAGCGCTTCCAGCTGACTGATCGGAGCCCCCATGCCCTCACACGTTTCCCTCACCCATGTTTCGTTCACCTGGCCGGATGGCGAACGCTGCCTCACCGATATCACCGCATCGTTCTCGCCCGGGGTGACCGGCGTCGTCGGACCCAACGGTTCGGGCAAGACGACACTGCTGCGCCTCATCACCGGCGAACTCACCCCGTCCGCGGGCCGCATCACCCGAGACGGCATCATCGACCAACTGCCACAACATCTGACACTCCGGGTGGGCGACACCGTGGCCGACCTGCTGGGCATCCGAGCCCAGCTTGACGCGCTACGCGCCATTGAGGCCGGCCATGCCGACCCGCGATTCTTCGAGATCATCGGCGACGACTGGGGCATTGAGGCCAGGGCCCGGGAACAACTAGCTGCCGCCGACCTGCCACTGGCACTTGAGCGCCGTCTCGACACGCTCTCGGGTGGGGAAGCGATGCTGGTGGCGCTGATCGGATTGCAGGTGCGGTGCTGCGATATCGCCGTGCTGGATGAGCCCACCAACAACCTTGACCACGATGGTCGCCGCCGCGTCTACGACCTTCTGGCTGGCTGGCGTGGCCTAGCCATGGTCGCCAGCCACGATCAGGGACTCCTGAGGCGCGCCGACGCCATAGCGGAGGTGCGGGGAGGCGCACTGCACGTGACGACCGGCGGTTGGGTCCGCCACCAAGCCGTGGTTTTGGCCGAGCAAGAAGCGGCGGCACGCGACGTGCGGACGGCCGAGCAGCAACTGAAGCACGCGCGCCGTCAGCGCATCACCACCCTCGAAAGGGCCGCCCGGCAACGCCAGGTGAACCAGAAAGCCCAGCGTCGCGGGGTGACAAAAGCTGAGCGTGACTTCTTCGCCAACCGTGCCGAGGGTTTCAGTGGGCGCAGCCGGGAACTGGCCGACGAACGCGTAGCGCGGGCCCGGGAGGCCCTCGACCGGGCCGAGTCGCAACTGTGGGATGACGAGGCCATCGCCATCGACCTGCCGCAGCTAACAGTGCCAGCAGCCCGGCGGCTGGTCGAGGTGACCGCCGTCGACCCGCCGCTTGTGTTGCAAGGGCCGGAACGCGTGGCGATCACGGGCCGCAACGGGGTGGGGAAGACCCGGTTGCTCGAAGAGCTACTGATAGGCGGCCCAGGGGGCTCCGTGCTGACCGGGCGGGCCGGATACCTGCCGCAGCGCATCGACCTCCTGCCAGATCGACAATCCATCATCGATGCCGTGGCGGCCGCCGCCCCGTCGGTGAGCGTGTCGCTACTGCGCGCCCGGCTGGCGCGATTCGGGCTGCGGGGTGAGGCCGTGCGGCGTCCGGTTGGCACCCTGTCGGGCGGTGAACGCTTCCGCGCTAGTCTCGCGGCTTTGCTGCTCGCCGATCCGCCCCCGGAGTTGCTGATCCTCGACGAACCCACAAACAACCTCGACCGGACGACCATCGACCTGCTGGTTGCCGCGCTCGGGGCGTACCGCGGAGCTCTGCTGGTGGTCAGCCACGAGGACGACTTCCTGGCCCGGCTTGACATCGACCACACCTGGGAGGTGCGCGACGGTGCAGTGCGGGCTACTAGTGCCCCTACAATTTCGCGTTGAACGCGCGCTTCGAAGCCCGCCACTGCTCGTCGGTCATGCCGCGGCGCCAGTACCCGGAGATCGAGACATCCTCACGCGGCACCTGATGCTCCACGAACAGGAAGCGGCGCAGATCCCGGATCATCTCCGCGA
>JAUNKK010000131.1 GCA_030532825.1 Propionibacteriaceae bacterium | reverse complement strand
CCACCATCAACGCCACCCTCGGAATCATATTCACCTACACCCATGAATAAGCCTCTACGTAGGAAACGGCGGTGGGGATGAAAAACACGGAGCGGAAGAACGCCTGGCCCCGCTTGAGACCGTTGAGCAGCAACGCTAGGCCTAGCGAACAGATATAGGTCAGCGGAACAATAACGACGGCGAACCCCGCGAACACCAGCAGGGAATTGCGGAACAGTGGGTCGCCCAGGAGCCGAGCGTAGTTGTCGAAGCTCACGAACCGAGTGGGGGTTAGCGTGTTCCTCGCCTCGTAGAACGACAGCCAAGCGCTCCACAGGATGGGTAGATAGACGAATATCAGCAGCCCCACCGTGAACGGGCCGACAAAGATCAGGAACCAAAGCCGTCCCCGTCGGGGCCGGTTCACGCCTTCAGCTTCTCAAGCTCCGCCGTGGCCAACTGGGCGAAGTTCTCGAAGGCCTGTCGCGGATCCTGGCCGCTCTTGACGACCTCGCTCACTGCGGCGGAGTAAGCATCGCCGAGGGCCCCCGACCACATGATGTCGTTGGCGAAACCATGCTGTTCGACGAAAGCTGCTGCCTGGGCGCCGGGGCCATCGGCGAGTTTCGTAGCCCTGCTGACTAGCGATTTCCGGGCCGGGATGTGGGTACCGAAGGCGTCAGAGAACTCGACCTGCTTATCCGTCTGGTCGAGCCACAGCCACTTGACGAAGTCCATGGCCGCATCGACATGCTTGCCCTTCGCAGCCACGCAGGCGCCGAATGCCCCGAAAGGCACTGCCAGTCGCCCCGTCGCGCCGATCGCGGGGAAGGGAACCACGCCGACGTCATCGCCGTGGGCTGTGAGCATATCCGGCAGCGACCAGAGCCCACCCCACTGCATGGCGGCCTCACCATTGACGAAGGCATCGCCGGAGAACCAGTCAGCCGATGCGGCCTGCACGAAGCCCTTCGAGTTCACAAAGTTACGGTACGCGGCTAGGGCTGCGTAGAAGTCATCGGTCAGGAATGCGACCTCGGTGCGTTCGGCATTCAACTGTTCGTGGCCTGAAGCCCAGATCAGAAGGCTGCTGAGCACCCCGATTCCCCCGTCGTTGCCCGCGAAGAAGCCGCCGATCTCACCGCTGGCGACGGCGTCGGCGGCTGCCACCAGCTGCTCAAAAGTCTCCGGCACGGGGACGCCTGCCGCGTTGAGCAGCGATGGGCGGTAATACAGCAACTGCATGTCGATGGTCTGCGGAATGCCGTGGATCTTCCCGTCGAAGGTGAAACGCTTGATGACGGCGTCGTTGAAGTCGTTTTTGACAGGCTCGATCAACGCCGTGAGATCCGCCAACTGGCCACTGCGAATCATGTCCAGCGAACCGCCCTGCTCTACCTCAAACACGTCGGGCACGCTGTCGGTCAACAGCTGGGCACCCAGGATCTGCGGGTAGTCGCCGGGTGTCCACTTCACCTCGACCGTTGCGCCCGCGTATTCAGCGGCGTAACGCTCGACGGCCTCCTTCACGCCTTCTTCCCCATACTCGTGATACCACTGGGTCAGCATGACCTGGTCCCCGCCACCTGCTGAGGAGGAGTCACCCCCGAGGCCGGTGTTGGAGCCGCATGCGCTGACGGTGGCGACTGCGGCCAGGCCGCCCAGTCCGAGGATGCCTCGTCGGGTGAAATTCATAGGGATAAGTCTTGCACCAATCGTGCGCGTTTGGGGGTGTGCCCAGAAAACTCAATTATCGAGGTACATTGCCGAGGTGCCCAGCCAACTACCTTCGGGGGAACCAGTACCTAGCGACGGTGCCCTGCCGAGTTCGGCTCTGGCAACGCTGGGAGAGCAGAGCTTCTCGGTCTATCTGCACGTGCCGTTCTGCCGGACCCGCTGCGGCTACTGCGACTTCAACACCTATACCGCCTCGGAACTGGCGGGCATGGCTGTCAACGATTATGTCGAGGCGGCGTTGCAGGAACTCCAGTTCGCCGCCCTGGTGTTGGGGTCAGATGTGCCGCCCGTGGCTACAGTGTTTGTGGGCGGCGGCACCCCGACGCTGCTGCCGACAGCCGATCTTGCACGGCTCATAGCAACCGTGGGGGACTGCTTCGGGCTCGCCGAGGGGGCCGAGGTCACCACTGAGGCCAATCCGGAGACGGTTAGCCCAGGCAGCCTTGCCGAGTTGCGGGAGGCTGGGTTCACGCGGATCTCGTTGGGGATGCAATCGGTGGTGCCGCATGTGCTGCGCACGTTGGAGCGCCAGCACACGCCCGGCCGGGGAGTTGAGGCGGCCGGATGGGCACACGCGGCCGGTTTTGAACACGTCAGCCTGGACCTGATCTACGGCACTCCCGGGGAGTCGATGGCCGACTGGCAGGCCAGCCTTGCCGCGGCCGCTCAGGCCCCCATCGACCATGTCTCTGCGTACTCCCTGATCGTGGAGGAGGGAACCCGACTGGCGCTGCGCGTCCGCCGGGGCGAGCTTCCGACGCCCGACGACGACGAACTGGCCGAGAAATACCTCGCGGCCGAGGAGGCGTTGACCACCCTCGGCTTCGACAACTACGAGACCAGCAACTGGGCCAGGGGAGAGGCGGGCCGTTGTCGCCACAACTTGGCCTACTGGCGCGGCGGAAACTGGTGGGGGGTCGGGCCAGGTGCCCACAGCCACATCGGCGGGGTACGGTTCTGGAACCGCAAGCACCCACGCAGCTACGCGGCCGCACTTCGCGCCGACACGACTCCAGCCCAGGGACGGGAGATCCTGTCACCGGAGGAGCAGCGCACTGAGCAGGTGATGCTTCGGCTGCGCTTGGCAGAAGGACTGCCGCTGGGGCTGTTGACGCCCGACGAGAGGGGGCATGCTGACAAGGTCGTCAGCGACGGCTTGGGGATGATCGTGGGGGAGCGGTTGGTGCTCACGCTCCGGGGGCGGCTGCTGGCCGACGGAGTGGTACTGCGGATCCTGGGCGGCTGACGAATCCCGGCGCAGTGGATGGGTGAGAGTTGGTGGGGTGGGATCGTGTCCCACCCCACCAAAGCGTCGACGGATCAGACGGCCGTGTAGTTCTGAGCAGACAGGAACCAGGCCTGCTGCTCGAGTTGCTGCGTGTAGTCCTCGACGATGCCACCGGACGAGGCGTCCTCTTCGTCTACGGCGTCGTGGATCTCGCGCAGCGTGGTGACCACGGCGTTGATGGCGGCCACGATGTAGTTGACGGCGTCAGCCGTGATGACCTGGCCTTCAGGTGCCTCGGGGACGGCGGTCCCGGTGGCGACGGCCCCGGGGCGGCCGTCCGGTACGGAGTTGATGGCGCGCATGCGCTCGGCGAAGTCATCCGAGGCCTGGCGTGCGATGTCCACCACCTCATCAAGGTTGAGATGAAGGTCACGGAAGTTCGGGCCGACGACGTTCCAGTGGATCTGCTTCGCCACCAGGCTCAGGGCAGTGACATCGACGAGGGCCCGCTGCAGGTTGTTGTGCAGCGTCTCGGAGGCCTTGAAGGCGGGAGAAACGGGAGGGCCAGCTACATGAGTACTCATGAGGCTAACTGTATGTCCCCGAACAACTCTTTTCCCGCGCCGCGCGCCTCGGCGTGGCGCGTCGCTACTAGTCCACCCAGGAACCGCTACGCCATCCGGCTCGTTAGCATGATTCCCGAAGCCCCGCGGGCTGTCGAAGCGCCCCGGGTTCTCGAAGAAAGAAGAGCTGCCCATGAAACTGCATGATGTCCGTCGTGACTACTCCGGTGACCTGCTGCCCGAGGAGCTCACGAACTTCGAACCGTGGGAATTCTTTGACCGCTGGCTGGGTGAGGCACTAGAGCAGGAGCTGGAGGCGACGGCGATGCAGCTCAACACCGTCGATGAGCGCGGTGTGCCCCGCTCCCGGGTGGTCCTGCTGAAGAACTATTCGCCAGTCGGCCTGGTGTTCTATACCTCACACCTGTCCGCGAAGGGGCGGGAACTAGACACCCACCCAGCGACGTCCGTGACGTTCTGGTGGCCGCGGCTGATGCGGCAAGTTCGCCTCGTGGGCACTGCCAGCCGCCTTGACCGCCCCGAGGTGGAGTCCTATTTCGCTACTCGGCCCCGGGCTAGCCAGATTGGTGCCTGGGCGTCGCGACAGTCCGAGCCTCTGGCGAGCCGGGCCGAACTTGAGGCCGCCCGAGACGAAGCCGAACGCCGGTTCACTGGTCAAGACGTCCCCTGCCCGCCCTACTGGGGTGGGTACCGGATTGGTGTCACTGAGTTCGAATTTTGGCAAGGACTCAGCGGTCGCGTCCATGACCGGGTGGTGACTCGTCTCGACGGTGACATGTGGCGGGCACAGCGCCTACATCCCTCCCCCGGTCCGGGACGCGGGTCGGCCCGGGGCAGCTTACCGCCGGGCCGACCCGCCGGTTCTCACCCCTTGACGCACAGCAGCGTCTCAAGGCGTGCCACGACATCGATGAGATCCCGCTGCGCATCGATGACCTCATTGATGTCCTTGTAGGCAGCCGGGATCTCATCCACGACCCCCGAATCCTTCCGGCATTCGATGCCCACCGTCTGCGCGACGAGGTCATCGGCTGTGAATGTGCGCCGCGCCTGGCCCCGCGACATCCTCCGACCTGCGCCATGCGACGCGGACTCGTAGGACGCCTCATTGCCCAGCCCCCGCACAATGTAGGAGCCGGTCCCCATGGATCCCGGAATGATTCCAAGATCCCCGACACCCGCCCGAATCGCTCCCTTCCGGGTGACGATTAGCTCCACCCCGTCGTGCTCCTCGACGGCCACGTAGTTGTGGTGACACCGGATGGGTGAGTCGAACTCAATGCCCGTGATACTGTTGCGCAGCTCGTCGCAGATAGCGGCCAGCATCACATCCCGGTTCAGCAGGGCGTAGCCCTGCGCCCACCACAGGTCGCTCAAGTAGGCGTCCATCTCGGGTGTTCCTGCGAGAAACACTACCAAGTCGCGGTCCACTAGCCCGATGTTGTGCGTGAGATCCTGGGCGACCTTCATATGTACCTGGGCCAACAGGTTGCCGGTGCCCCGAGAACCGGAGTGCAGCGTCACCCACACCCGCTCGTCGTTCCCGGCACATAGTTCAATGAAGTGGTTGCCACCCCCGAGAGTCCCGACCTGGTGCGACGCCTTCCGGGCCGCCTTCAGCGAGAACGTGTGCTGGCTCAGGTCATGGACCCGCAGGTCCTCGAAGTTCTGCATGACTTCCCGGTATCGGGCCCCTAGGTCCTTGTGGGTTCGCACCGCCCGGGGTTCGTCCTGGTGTTGGCCGAAGCCCACGGGGACCGCCTGCTCGATCCGCAGCCGCAGCGACCGCAAGTCGTCGGGCAACTGATCGGGTCGCAGCGATGTCCGCACCGCAGTCATGCCGCAGCCGATGTCAACACCCACCGCCGCTGGGGCGACGGCCTGCCTCATGGCGATGACCGAGCCGACGGTCGCGCCCTTGCCGTGGTGCACGTCAGGCATGACCCGCACGCCGTGGGTCCAGGGCAGCCGGGATACGTTACGCAGTTGCTCCCTTGCCGGCCATTCAATCCCCTCCTCGTCGGCCCACATGAGCGTGTTGTCGGTGCCGGTCAACGGCACCGGATAAGTGGACATGGTTCCTCCTGTTGGTGATGGATTTCAGGGGCAACCAGACGCCTGCCCGTTACCGGGCGAAGGGAAAGGTGAACGAGAGGAGTCGGGTGCCTTGGGCTCAGCGGTTCAGTGCTGGGCGGACATCGCGGCTGACCGGGCGCAGCACGGACGCCGCCTGGCGTTCGCGGTCTTTCTGCGCGGTCATGTTCTCAGCCCGACTCTCTCCTGAAATGGCGCCGATCTGGCGCCCGACATAGCTTGCCATAGCCCAGCGCGATTGGACAATCCCGGGCCGCTTGGGCCGGTGTGGCGGCGTTTCCTCGACGAAAACGACGTTTCTGGTGGCGTTATCTACTTTAGTTAGATGAAACAGGTTACGGTAAGGGCCAAGAGATGATTCACGGCGATTGGGGGCACCGGATGGGAGCAGCGGACTATGGATCCAACAACCAAAAGTATCTCGATCCTGGGAGCCGGTGTCATAGGGCAGGCGGTCGGTGCCAGGCTGCGTGAGCTGGGGGTGCCCGTCTGGATGATCGCGCGTGGTGCCACCATGGGGCAGCTTGCCACGGAGGGCATCCAGGTGGTGCGCGGCAACGGGGTGCGGCGCCAGATTCCGGTGCGCGTTGCCGACGCCATGCACCCGTGGCCGGACACCGATGTGTTGCTCGTGACGCTGCGGCGGGACCACGTGG
>JAUNKK010000130.1 GCA_030532825.1 Propionibacteriaceae bacterium | reverse complement strand
CGACGAGCGCCTGCGGGTCGAGACCGTCGACACCACCTGGACCTGCGGTTTCACCTGCGGCCAGGAGATCGTCATCGCCTTGAAGAACGGCGAGGGCAACTATCAGGCCGCGCCGGAGACCCTCAAACGCTTAGAAGATAATGACCAGGTGGTTTTCCGCTACCTCGATAACCCCAACGGCTCCGCGAATAACATCGCCGGCATCACAAACCACCGCGGTAACGTCGTCGGCCTGATGCCCCACCCGGAACACAACGTCGAGGAACTGACCGGCGCATCACTGGACGGGCGCCTGTTCTTCTCGTCGCTCATTCAGTTCCTGGGGGAGCGGGTCTGACCCTATCCCGCAGGATCGCGGCATCGCCGGCCGAGTGCCCCACGCCCGGCGGGCATCGCGATCGGGGGGCTCGTCCCACGGGAATCACTGCTTCGTCGTACTTCGGAAGAGCCACGTCAAGCAGCGCCACCTGATTCGGGTGGCGCTGACGGGGGTCAGTACCGTCGGGCCGGGAGATCGGAGTGCGCGGCGAACGTCGCTTCGGCCCGGCGGACGCTGTGGACGCGATGCCGGGGAATGAGATCCTCCAGGAAGCCGTAGTCGCGGCTGATACACGCGGCCCGCAGGTCTCCCTCGGCGACGAGGCGGCGGAGGCTGCGCCACCAGTCGGCGATGTCCCCCCAGCCTGGGGCCGCTAGAGAACCGCCGAACTGCTGCACGGCCAGCGATGCCGTCAGCGACGCGAACCGCAGCCGCTGCTCCAACGGCCAGCCCGCCAGAGTGCCCAGGACGAGCCCCGAGGCGAACACGTCCCCCGCGCCCGTCGCGTCGATCACATCGACAGAGATCGCAGGGCACCAGGCCTCCTCGTCGGTGGTCTGGTCGATGGCGTAGGACCCGCCGACGCCATCCGTGACCACGGCAAACGGTACCCGCTCCGCGAGTTTGTGCACCGCCTTGGTGGGGGAGTCAGTGCGGGTATATGCCATGGCCTCTAGCGCGTTGGGCGTGAAGGCGTGACAGTGACGCAGCGGCTCCAGGTCGGCAGGATCCCAGCGCTCCGACTCGTCGAAACCAATATCCGCGAACAGGGTGGTGCCGCGCACCCGAAGCTCGCCCCACCAGTCGGTATCGCCGCGTAGATCGACTACCGCCACCCGCGATGCTGGGGCTGCCAGCATGTATTTGCCCAGCGACTCCGGGGGCTCGTGGCCGTGGGTACACATCGCCCGATCGCCCCCAACGGTCATGGCGATGGTCAGCGCCGTGTGGAAATCGCGGAACCGCGGCGACGTGGCTAGGTTGATGTGCTCATGTTCTAGGAGGGTCTCCCACATCCAGTCCGCGTACGCGTCGTCACCGAAACCCGCCACGAGCCCCGCCCGAAGCCCGAGCCGTGCCAACGCCGTCGCTAGATTGGCGATGCCACCGGGGCACGACCCCATGCCCTTGCTCCACAGCTCCTCACCGGGCTGGGGGATGCGGGGCAGGCCCGAGAAGATGATGTCGAAGAACACAGGACCCGTGGTGATCACATCCAACGGCGGATCAGCGGGGCCCCGGGTGGCAGCCAGGGGGTCGAAACTCCAGCAGCGTTCGCAGAACTCGTCCGAGTGGGTGGGCTGGGTCATCCGGCGCTCCTTCCAGGGCAACATCGCTCCGAACCCATCTTCTCGCATCGCGAAAGGCGGGTGATAGGGGCCTGGGAAGTCAACGATGCCCGAGCCTAGGTGCCAGCCGCCGTGTCGCCGTTCCCACCGGACTGGGAACAGGTCGGTGTTGGCCGCCGCGGTCAGTCCGCCGCGACGGCCAACATCCTCAGCCGGAGATCCCGGCAAAGAGCAGTTCTACTGCTTTTCGGTGAAGCTGATGTCGGCCTTTCCGACGTTCGCCAGGGAGCCCCGGTGTTCCACGATGGGGTTCGGGTAGCCGCTGCCCTCCAGCTGGTTCCCGGAGATCCGGACGCCGGTGAGGTTGCCTACGGCGGGGTTGTCGTCGGACGGGCCATAGGTGACGTCAGCGCCGAGATAGAAGGGCTGCCCCTGAGTGTTGAAGGTGTTGTTGATGAAGGAGATGTTCTTCAGGTCCTCGTGGCCGCCGGCAAAGTCGACCAGCCTATCGTCGTACCCCGGATGTTTCGTCCGTTCCCCCGAGTAGGAGTAAGGATTGGGATTGAGTCCCTCGGAGATCGCTGAGCGGTGGTCCCAGATGGACTCGGCAGCGGCGACGGCGTTATTGGCCTTCCCGATGAGGGTGTTGCCCTCGAAGGTGGTGTTGTGCGAACTGGTTGCCACATACAAGAACCAGCTGGGGTGTCCCTCTCCATAAACCTCTACGCGATTGCCGCGGAAAGTGTTATCAATACTGCCCTGATAGGCCTGTAATAAGCCCTGACCATGGGCGCGCCCCGTCCTGATCCGGTTTTCTTCCACGATGTTGCTGGAAGCTCCGTAGGCCAGGTGAATTGCGGAGGACTCGCTCTCGGTGAAGTCGTTGTCCCGCACGTGGTTGTTGGTGGACTTGTCCTGCATCGACAGGTTGCGCACGTTGTTCGTTGACGAGTTCCCAGTGATCTGGCAGTCGGTGGCCCCGGACAGGGCAATGCCGTAGTAGTTGCCGTCGATGGTGTTGTTGACGATGTGGACGTCGGATGCTTCGTGAACGGGTGAGGCAATCTCGCCGGTCTCACGGAACCGGTCGTAGGCTGCGGATCGAGTCCCAGAGAAGCGGTCCGGCGCGGCATGGCTGGTGACAGAGATACCCTGGGTGCCGCTCGCCTCCTTGGTGCCCAGCGGGCCTTTGACGGTATTGCCGTTGATGCGGATGCCTGTCACCGGACCTTGGTTGGCAACGACGTCGATGCCGCGGAACTGGATGCCCTGAATATTGAGCTTGCTGATGGTGATATTGGTGACGGTCGCCGCCAGCACCCCGCGGGTCTGCTGCGCCGAGTCACTCAGATCGATTCCCACATTGGTGAGGGTGGTGCCGCTGGAGTGGGTGGCGAACCGGAACACGTTCCCGGCATGTCCGTCGGCCCGGGCGGGCAGCTTGGCGATGATGCTGGCCCCCTGCCCGTCGAAGGTGGTGAGTCCGTCCGGAAGCAGCAACTCTTCCGTCGTGACGTACTGCGCCCTCGCCTTCAGGCGTACGCCGATGCCTTGGGCGGCGGCGTCGTTGATGGCCTGTTGCAGGGATGCGGTGTCGTCGCTGCCGCTCGGCTCGACCTCCAGGGCTGCTTCGAGGCCTGTCGTGGCTGGCTCGGTTGTGGTCCCAGGCGCGGCCGGTGCCTGGACGGCGGATACCGCCGTGTGACCGGTTGAGTCGTGCCCAGTGCCCGCACCGTTGTGAAAGGTTTCAAAAGATGGCAACGCAGAATCGCTTGTCGATACCTGGGGGACCTCCTGCGACATCGGGGCCGCTTCGGCTGCCTGGGGCCAAAGGAGGGCGCCCGTGAGCGGCAGAAGCAGCGGCACGAGGGCTGTGGGTACGAGACGGGATGATTTCATGTGAACTCCTAACGCGTCGATGACCTCACGTTAGCTCAGCGCTGCGACCGACACGATAGTGTCAGCCACACGGACGACATCGGCGTTGATGAGACGGTAAGGCCTTGGGAGCGGCACCGCCATTTTCTCAGTGGGGCAGGCTAGATTGAACGTCGTGGCAGACACCGTGGCTCATGCAATGAACACCCCCGACCAGGAGCAGCCCTATGCGGCGCTCGGCGTGCGGGACGAGGAGTATGCGCGGATTCGCGAGATCCTCGGACGCCGTCCCACGAGCGCTGAATTGGCCATGTATTCGGTGATGTGGTCGGAGCACTGTTCATACAAGTCCTCCAAGGTGCATCTGAAGCGCTTTGGCGAACTGAGTCAGACTACGCCCCGCGGCCCGCTCCTGGCAGGCATCGGCGAGAATGCCGGCGTGGTTGATATCGGCCAAGGCTATGCCGTCACCTTCAAAGCTGAGTCGCATAACCACCCGAGCTTCGTGGAGCCCTATCAGGGCGCGGCGACGGGCGTTGGCGGCATCGTCCGCGACATCCTGGCGATGGGGGCCAGGCCGATCGGCGTCATGGACTCGCTGCGCTTTGGCCCGCTCGACGAACCCGACACGCGACGGATGCTGCCCGGCGTGGTCGCGGGCGTCGGCGGCTACGGGAACTGCCTTGGCCTGCCCAACATTGGCGGTGAGGTGCAGTTCCACAAGACTTACCTTGGGAATCCTCTGGTCAATGCGCTGTGCGTCGGGGTTCTGCGCCATGAGGATTTGCATCGCGCCCACGCCTCGGGTGTCGGCAACAAGGTGATCCTGTTTGGGGCTGCGACGGGCGGCGACGGCATTGGCGGCGCATCCATCCTCGCGTCTGAAACGTTCGATGAGGCGGGCCCAGCGAAGCGGCCGAGCGTGCAGGTGGGTGACCCGTTCATGGAGAAGCTGCTCATCGAATGCACCTTAGAGCTGTTCCAGGCCGGGATCATCAACGGCATCCAAGACTTCGGGGCCGCGGGCATCTCCTGCGCCACCTCAGAGCTGGCTTCCGCCGGCGACGGCGGCATGTCCGTGAACCTGGATCTGGTGCCACTGCGCGACCCGAACCTCTCCCCGGAGGAGATCCTCATGAGCGAGTCGCAGGAACGGATGATGGCCGTCGTCGAGCCGGACAACGTGGCGGAATTCATGGCCATCTGCGAGAAATGGGACGTGGCCGCCACCGTCATCGGCGAAGTCACCGACGGCCGCCGCCTCGTCATCCATTGGCGCGGTGAGTGCATCGTCGATGTCGACCCCAGGACCGTCGCCCACGAGGGACCCATCTATCACCGTCCCTATCACCGGCCCGGCTGGCTGGATCAGGTGAATGGCTACCGCGCCGAGGACTTGCCACGCGACAACTCGCCCCAGGGAGTTTTCGCCGCGCTGAAGCGGGTGCTCGCGCATGGCAACGTCGCCGACAAGTCCTGGGTCACCAACCAGTACGACCGTTACGTCCGCGGCAATTCGGTGCTGGCCCAGCCCGAAGATGCCGGGATGCTCCGGATTGATGAGGAGACGGGGTTGGGGATCGCGCTGGCGCTCGACGCCAACTCGCGGTTCACGTTCCTCAACCCGTATCTGGGGGCGCAGCTGTCGCTGGCCGAGGCCTACCGGAACGTCGCTGTCACCGGTGCGGAGCCCGTCGCCGTCACCGACTGTTTGAACTTCGGCTCTCCCGAAGACCCCGAAGTGATGTGGAGTTTCGTCGAGTCGATCCTGGGACTGGTGGATGCCTGTAAGGAACTGGCTGTTCCCGTGACGGGCGGCAACGTCAGCCTCTACAACCAAACCGGCGGTACCCCCATTCTGCCAACCCCCACCATCGGGGTGTTGGGCGTGATCGACGACGTGTCCAAGCGGCTGCGCTCCGCGTTCGTGAAACCGGGCGACGGGGTGTGGCTGCTCGGAACCACCCGGGAGGAGCTATCCGGCTCGATTTGGGAGGAAACAGTGCACGACGGACACCTGGGGGGGATGCCGCCGCGTGTCGACCTGCGGATGGAGCGGGTGCTCGGAAAGGTGATTCGCGCCGCGGTGTCTGAGGGGCTGCTGCGTTCGGCTCACGACCTCAGCGAGGGTGGGCTGGCCGTCGGGCTCATCGAGTCGGCGCTCCAGGGGGGGCTGGGATTCACCGTCACCTTGCCCGGGGACGACCCGACAGTCCAGTTGTTCAGCGAATCAGCGGCTCGCGCCGTCGTCAGCCTGCCGGAGTCGTCGGTGGAGCGCCTTCAAACGCTCTGCCAGGACTATGGAGTTCCGCTGACCCGTCTCGGCGAGGTCGTCGAGGCGCCGGAGATGACGGTGAGCGGCCTGTTCCACGTGTCGCTAGCCGAGCTGCGGGAGACGTGGGCCGCGCCCATCCCGGAAGCCATGCGGAATTAACGCACGCGAAAGGGCGGGGCCTGGTGCCCAGGCCCCGCCCTTTCGACCGACTAGCGGCCGGAATTCGTAGGGGTAGTGGCGCGGGCTTTCCTGACGAACCAGGCGACCGTCAGGATCACGAACCACGGGATCGTGCAGAGCAGCGCGATCTGTGTCTCCTCACCCATAGCCAACAGCGCGATCACGAAGACGAAGAATGCCAGCGTGACCCACGGCATGATGCCGGGCATCGGCAGCTTGAAGATCGACTTGCGATGCGCCTCGGGTCGGGTCTTGCGGTACTTGATGTAGCAGACCATCACGAGCCCCCAGATGAAGATCACCAGGCCGACGGCGACCGTGGAGACCGTCATGAAGGCCTCCA
>JAUNKK010000129.1 GCA_030532825.1 Propionibacteriaceae bacterium | reverse complement strand
AACAATGTTTATGGAATCTGAGAGGTGAAATGAGATTCATGACATACGCTAAGCGGTGGGCGGTGCTGGCATCGTGTTTGTTGGCGCTGTCGGCGTCGCTCGCATTCTCCGCATCAAGCCCTGGATGGACGGCAGAAGAAGAGGAGGCGAACTCGCCGGCCTTCCTTCCGGTTTGCAGTACCGCGGTAGACAGCAGGCCCTGGGGGATTGCCGGTTTTAGTTTCATGGAGAACTGGCCGCGCGAAGTGTAGGCACAGGGGGCAGTACCGAGCTGTAGTTAGCTGCTATTCAAGTGGCGCTCTAGTGCACACCGTTTATGGAGGGTGGAGGAGCGGAGGCGAATGGTCCTCCGCGGAGTGCTACTCAGGGCTCAAAGCCCGAGTGCGCGCGCAAACCCGCTAGTACTCCGCGGTAGCAGGCGGAACCTGACCCACTTGATCGATCCCGGGCCGGCCGGGCGGAGCGGATGCTGCTGTAGGGTTGGGGGTCGAGTTCTTTCCCTCTATGTAGATCCTTACGCATGTTTTAGAGGGGAAGAACTTGACGATTCTGCATGCGCTCACTGGCCCGGTCTGACTGCGTTAGGCTGTCTTGGTCCTCCATTTGGGATGGGGGCATGATTTTGCCTACGCGTCGAGTTGAGTCGGCGTCCAATAACGCTCGTGGTGACCGTTTGACGGTGTCACGATACACTGGCCGTTGGGTTTGCCCTCGGTTCGTGGACGTCTGAATGGGCGGGATTGCGAGATGACTTGCACAATTCGATGCTGATTTTGAAGGTTTGGGTTGGTGGGGTGAGGTCATCTTGACGGGTCGCGGCCACGGTGGGATATCTCTTGCCGAGGGGGCTGTCCGCGAACGCGGTCACTCCCCGTCAGGGCGTGGATTTTCATCGACCGCGGGAGTGGAATCGGACGCACCCTCTTAGACAGATTCGAGGTCGGGCCGGCAAAGCCCCGCCATCTGGTGTTTGTGCGGGTCATTCGTTGCTCAGGTGAGGGCGCGAAGCCCGGAGGGCTGCGTTCAAAGCTGTGGTGCCTTCAGTAAGGCTGTGCAGCGTGCCATGCTCATCGACGACACGCCGCAGTGCAGCATGAAATGCCTGGTCAGCTATGCAGTAGCCGACCTCTGCTTGCAAAGTAGATATGTTTCGGATATTGTCCTGGCAAGTAATTTCCTTGGAAAGGAAGGGTACGGTGTCTCTGCGTCCAAAGATGATCAGTGGCATGGCTGCCCTGGCTCTGGCCTTTGTTCGGCCTTGATGAGTAGCAATCTGATGAGGTTCATGGCGCGGGGCCATGCGATTATGGCGGCCCTCGCCGTGGGGTCTTTCTGGCGGGCTGCGGCGGCGCGGCTCCGTCAGGTGGGGAAACGAGCGGGCAGAACGCCGCGACCGGCGAGGTCCCGGAGTTCACAGGCCCTTGGGCCGGGGAGTTCGCCGCCGAGTATCAACGCAGCGAGTCCGAGTTCGTGCGCGCGGTTCTTCGCGACGGGACGATCACCGACCAAGAACTGGCCGAGACCCGAACGAAATTCTCCGAATGCCTCTCAGCCCACGGTTTCACCAACATCCAGTTCAAACAAGACGGGGCTTTCGAGTTCAAGGCCCCAGAGTCGGCAGACCAAGCGACCGTTGAGGAGCAGGTGAAGAGCTGTTCGGCCGACTCTGGTGAAGAAACGCTAGCGGCACTTGCCTCGTGGATTCGCCGTAACCCAGAGAACCAGGATGAGAACACCATTATGGCGGCTTGCCTGGTGCGCAAGGGCGCGGTAGGTCCCACCTACTCCGCTGAGGAGTACGCGCGTAGTTTCGAAACTGATGTGTTCCCCTATCTGGATCCCGTCACAGGTCCCGGTGCGCTTCGGGCATGCAATGCAGATCCGCTCGGCTTGTTCGAGTAACGCATGGTGAACATCGCTACGCGAGTTGCGCTTGCCGCAATTGCCCTTGTGACAGTGGGTGTGGCGGGGGTAGCGATTGGCGCAGTGTTCTTTGCCGACGACATCCCGAAGGCGCTCGAAACGCCGCTGGAAATAAGCACCGTCCCGGTAACGCAGCGCACTTTCGCCGACCCGCGTCCGGTGCAGATTTCGCTGAAACCGGGTTCTGAGGCTGACCTAGTGGCTCCCGCGGGCGGCCGACTGACCCGCTTCGACTGTCAACCCGGCGGGGCCTTCGTCTCTGGAAAATCAAACGCGGTGTTAGACGGCCTGCCCGTGGTGAACCTAGCGACCTCCGTACCGCTGTGGCGTGACCTCGCGGTCGGTGATCGTGGCGAGGATGTGACGGCACTGAACGCGGAGCTTCGTCGGCTGGGCTTTGATGAGGTCTCAGGCGATGTGGTCACCGCCTCGACCGTTCAGGCAGTCTCCCGCCTGCTGGCAGATGCCGGTGGCACCGGCGATATGGGATCGAGCATCACCGTGAGCCGCCTGCTGTGGCTGCCGGAAGCAGAAACCACCGTGGCGACATGCGCCACCCAGCAGGGCAGTCAGATCGAAACAGGGACCGCTCTGGCAGCGCTGCCGCGCAGCCTCGATGGCGCGACCCTAACCTCCGTACCTTCTGACATCGCTCCCGGGGAGCGGCTAGTGCTGGTTGACTCAATCCCGATCCCGGTGAGCGGCGACGGCGCGGTGACGGACCTCAGCGCATTGGCTCAAACCCCGTCGTATGAGCAGGCGATACGCGCCGAGAACTATTCGGTCACCGCCAGCTATGTCTTGGCTACACCACCCACGGTCTGGGTGGTGCCTCCCAGTTCGCTGTATTCCTTCGAAGGAACGGCAGCCTGCCTGGCAGCGCAACCGCAGCCGCTACCCGTTCAGGTCGTGGGTTCAGAACTCGGGCAGAGCTTCGTCACGTTCGAGGCAGGCGATCCGCCCACAGAGGCGTTGCTGCAAGCCAACGAGAACCAGCCATGCAGGTGACGCTACGCGGGGTAGGACATCGCTTTAAGCAGGGCCCGTGGCTATTCCGCGGTCTAGAAACTGCCTTGCGTCCCGGGCAGATCTACGCCGTCACGGGGCCTTCCGGCTCAGGGAAGAGCACTTTGTTGAGCCTGCTGGCCGGTTGGGAGGAACCGGTGAAAGGGACGATCGTTCGTGAGGAGATCACCAGAATCGGGTGGGTCTTCCAGAATCCACACGGGGCGCCACATCGCAGCGCGGCCGACCATGTTGCTTTCCCGCTGCTCGCGGCCGGCGCCACCCTGCAGCAGGCGGATGCGCAAGCCTTGCGCTTGCTGTCAGACTTCGGATTAAAACATGTGGCGCAGCGGCCCTTTTCGTCGTTGTCGGGAGGCGAGGCACAGCGCCTCATGCTGGCCCGCGGTATCGCGGCACGGCCACACTTGTTCCTGGTTGATGAGCCAACCGCCCAGCTTGATCTCAGCACAGGTCAAGAGGTCAATCGCCGCATCAACAGGCTCGCGACGGAATCGACGATCGTGGTCGTAGCCACCCACGACGAGCGAACCGTTCAAGCCTGTACCAGCCGTATCGATCTGCGCGACTACCAGCTGGGCTCGTCATGATGAAGCTCAAAGCCATCCTGCGCGAGGCGTGGCGAAACGTCACCACCGGAACGGCCCACGTCGTCGCCTTCACGTTGCTGTTCACAGCAGCTACCGCTGGAATCGCCGTCCTTGATCTGCTTGCGGTGCGCCAGATCACGTCGGCGGCCTACGAATATCAGAACTCGGGCGCTTCCGTGTTGACGTTGGTTGCGGAAGGGCGGATCGATGGGGCGGCCTGCGCTGCACTGAGCCGACTGCCAGGGGTGCGCTCCGCGGGTGCCCTGCGGGCCGTGAATAGTGATCTGATACCGGCTGCCTTGCCGGCCTCGGGGATCCCAGCATTTGACGTGACGCCCGGGGTGCCGAAGGTGTTGCGCGCGCAGGTCACGGGGCCGGGGATTGTGCTCGCAGACTAGGCGGCCACAACCCTGGGGGCTCAGCCGGGGAGAAGCGTGGCGTTGCGGCAGACAACGGCGCAGGTAGCGGGCATCTATCGCTACCCCGACGACGGGCGACGCCCGGGATTCGGCTACGCGGCGCTGATCCCAGTCTCGGCGCAAGGCGCTTTCGATGAGTGCTGGGTGGATGCGTGGCCGAACTCGCGGCAACTACCCAGCCTCATGATGACCACCGTCCTTCCCAGCGACCAGGCGGAACGACCAGTGTTCACGCAGCTCAACAGCACCCTGGGCGGGCAATTCGATGGACTCCAGCGCCTAGCCTCCCGCATCACCCGGCACGCCCCCGCGCTGGCGCTGGTCATCGGTCTGGGAGCCGGATACCTCTTTGTACGATTGCGGCGGCTGCACCATGCCTCAGCCCTGCACGCCGGCATGACGCGATCGGCGCTGGCGGTCATGACGGCTTTCGAGATGGCGGCCTGGACGGTACCGGCCGCGGTCATGACGGGAGCAGCCGCGATGATGTTCGTGGCAGCCGACCCAGGATCGGACCTTGCGTTGGGAGTGTTGGGTGGCCGGGTGGCGGTGTTGGCTCCCCTCGGGGCATACCTGGGAGCCGCGCTCGGGTTGGCCTTGACCCAGGAACGGCACCTTTTCCGCTACTTCAAAACACGCTAGGCAGCCGCCGCAAGGGAGCGGGGGCACCCCGCCACGGCCGGGATCAACTAGAGCGTGCAGTTCGGTGATGCGCCCGGGCCGACGGCTGTCTGAAGACAACGATGGTGCCGACGAGACTCGCCGACACCATCGAAGCTGTGCGGATTCAGGCTACAGGCCTAGTTCACCTCCGAACTCGCCAGCCTCCAGGCGAGCCTTGACCAGCGACAGGAACCGGGCGGCATTCGCACCGTCGATGAGCCGATGATCGTAGCTGAGCGACAGATACATCATGTCGCGGATCGCGATGGAATCTGCGCCCAGCGGATCGGTCACCACGACGGGGCGCTTGACGAGCGCGCCGGTGCCGAGGATCGCCACCTGCGGCAGGTTGATGATCGGCGTGTCGAACAGCGTCCCCGCGGAGCCGTAGTTGGTGATGGTGAAGGTGCCGCCGCTTAGTTCGTCGGGGCCCACTTTGCCCGCGCGGGTCCGGGCGGCCAAGTCGCCAATGCGCTTCGCCAAGCCGGCCAGGTTCAGGTCCCCGGCATCGTGGATCACAGGAACCATGAGGCCGCGCTCGGTGTCGACGGCAATGCCGATGTTCTCCTGGGAGGCGTAGGTGAGGGTACCGGCCTCAAAGTCAGCCGTCGCGTTCACGATCGGCATGGCCTTCAAAGCCTCGATGGTGGCCTTCGCGATGAACGGCAGGTAGGACAGTGAAGCGCCCTCGCGCTTCTTGAACTCGTCCTTGGCGGCCTTGCGGAGCCGCGAGATCGCGGTCATGTCCACCTCCACGGTCGCAGTCAGCTGGGCCGCGACCTGCAGGGACTCGACCATCCGCTCAGCGATGACCTTGCGCATCCGGGACAGCTTGGCCGTGGTGCCGCGCAGCTTCGTCGCATCCTCGGAGACCTCAATGGGGGCCTTCGGGGCGGTGGCCGCTGCCGGAGAGGCAGCCGGGGGTGCGGCAGGCGGCGGGGCAGCCGCCGCGCGCTTGGCCTGCTCGGCAGCGTCCAGCACATCCTGCTTGCGGATCCGGCCACCGACGCCTGTGCCCTCGATAGCGCCCAAGTCGACGCCGTATTCGGCGGCGAGCTTGCGCACCAACGGGGTGACGTAGACGTCCGCCACGGATGCGCGACGCGCGGCCACATCCGAAACGCTGGGGGCAGCGGCCTCTTGCGCCCGGGCCGCCGGGGAGGGCACAGAGGTGGGGGCTGGTGCAGGCGTCGGGGCTGGAGTGGCTGGGGCTGGCGCAGCGGGAGCCGGGGCCGCAGGCTCGGGGGCGGGAGCGCCATCCCCTACGAGCGCGAGGACGGCGCCGACGGCGGCGGTCTCGTCTTCGTTGACCCGGATTTCCAGGAGGGTTCCGGCTACGGGGGAGGGGATTTCGGTGTCGACCTTGTCGGTGGACACCTCCAGTAGCGGTTCGTCTACTTCGACGGTCTCGCCCACAGCTTTCAGCCAGCGGGACACGGTTCCCTCGGTGACCGACTCGCCCAGCACAGGGAGCTTGACCTCCGTGGCGCTGCCGGTGGCAGGTGCGGCCTGCGGGGCCGGAGCGGGTGCTGGCGCCGGGGGAGTGGGTTCAGCGACGGGTTCGGGGGCCGGGGCGGCGGGTGCGGAAACGGGAGCTTCCGCGGCTTCTCCGACCACAGCTAGCACGGCGCCGACGGCGGCGGTCTCGTCTTCGTTGACCCGGATTTCCAGGAGGGTTC
>JAUNKK010000128.1 GCA_030532825.1 Propionibacteriaceae bacterium | reverse complement strand
CGCATCAACCCCCACCCATGACAACCCCGCTTACACAGAAAAAATGACAGGCCCCCGCTACGAGCTGATGGAAGCAAAGAGGGCCAATCTTTGAGATCACTCGCATGGCTCACCTGCTGAGCGTGTCCCGCTCGGGCTACTACCAATGGCGCGCGAAGATGAAGGCTGGCCCCAGTAAGCGAGAGACCGCCCGGGCTGCGCTGGATGAGCGAGTCAGGCAATCGCATCAGGCATCGGATGCCACCTACGGTGCCCCCAGGGTGACGGCTGACCTGCGCGCCAATGGCGCGGCTGTGAATGTGAAAACCGTCGCCAAGTCGATGCGACGCCAGGGCTTGGAAGGGGTCTCCCCGCGTAAGTTCAAGCCAGTCACCACGATCCCAGGTGCCCCTGCTCATCGTATTCCGGACCTGGTCAAGCGCCGCTGGGATACCGGCTCACTGAACCAGGTATGGGTCTTTTGATATCACCTACCTGTCGACCCGCGAGGGAAGGCTCTACCTCTGCGTTGTCACCGACGGCTGCTCCCGCAGAGTGCTGGGCTGGGCCATGGATACCCACCAGTCCACAACCCTGGTCGAACGAGCACTGAAAAGAGCTGCGATCCTACGCGGCCAACTGCCTGCTGGCTTGGCATTCCACTCTGATCGCGGCTGCCCAATACACCTCGAGAGCACTCCACGAACTCGCCCACCATCTCGGGATTCAGCAGTCCATGGGACGCACCGGGATCTGCTACGACAACGCGCTACAGGAATCGTTCTTCTCCACACTGAAGCACGAGTTCTACGAACGCCGAGACTGGCCTACCAGAGCAGAAGCACGACAGGCCGTCGCGGCCTGGATCGAAGCCGTCTACAACCGGCGTCGTCGCCACTCATCACTCGGCTACCTCAGACCAGTCGAGAACGAACAACACCAACTGAAAACGACAATCAACACACAAGCCGCGTAAGCGGGACGTGTCCACGACTTGCGGTCAACCCCAATCCTTCCAGCAGCCCCTCCCGAAGCCACAGAGCAAGTGTCAACCAAACTCACTGCAGACCCCACATGAAGCAACGATTAATCCATCCGGAGGTATTGACGTGAGGCATCACGGGGTCTGTCCAGAGTTTATGTAAGTGCTCCTCTTCGTTGGCCCGTGTTGGCGAGATGGAGGGGGCAGGCCGCTGAGACCCTCAGCCGGGAAGAACCCCCTTTACCCTTGGAGACCCACGTAGTTTCGGGTCTCATGTCGCCAAGCGAGGCGGAGCAGCCATACCAAGAGGACGGCGACCCCGACGGGGACGACAGGCAGCCACCAAGGATACCAGCCGAAAAATACTGCGGAGGGCACCGTGGTTATGAGAATGACGGGCAGAACCGAGGAAAGCAGCAACCGCAGCCACGGTGCGTAGAAGGTGGCGGGGACTCGCCCCAAGTTATGGATGGCGTTGACGACGAAGTCGCCGTTGAATTCGAACAGCGTGATCACCTTGATTGTGGAGAACGCACCGAAGGCCCACAAGATGACGGACGCCGCGATGAGGCAAACCATGAACCCCGCCACTGTCCAGGCCGAGCCGGGGAGGGCGCCCATCGCGACCGCGTAGCAGCCCAGGATGACGGCAATGAGGAATTTCGGCAGGTCGGCAATCCCTAGATGGCCGAGCATGATCCGAGTGAGTGAATCGCCTGGCAGAAGTAGAAGTCCGTCGAGACGTCCTGTGCGCACCGATTCGGCAAGCGCGCGGTTGTTCGGATTACAGAATGTCCAGAGTACGGCATCCATCCAGTACCACACGGCCTGAAAGAACAGCAGCCGAGAGCGGGTCCAGCCATCTCCCGATCCCAAGTAGTTGCTTGCGATGATGACGGGGGATATCGCAATGAACAGATAGGCGATTGAGATGCCCAGTCCGATCAGCGCGTTGGCACGAAACGCGGCGGCGGACTTGAGGTCGAGCATCCAACTCGCGCGCACGCAGCGAACGGCGTGGGGCCAGCCAGTCAGCGGAACCGCGGTACGGTCCTTGACAGAGCCCTCGCGCCCCCTCATATCCCGACTCCCTCGTAACGTCGCATGGCGTAAGGCCATGCGACGCGGAACGCCACAATCAGGCCGACGGCCCATCCGACCCCTACGACGGGCATCCACCATGCAAGCGGGACGGCTCCGGACAGGAGTTCGGCGACGCCGCCGCTGCCCAGCCACAACGGGGACAACCGCATCGTCCATGCTAGCCAAGGAGGCGTGAATACCGAGGGTGCGATCAGACCACCCAGCACCCATTGGATCCCCAGCACCAGACTCAGTACGGCATCCCACTTGCCCATCCAGAACGCGCTCAACCCGCACACACAGCAGAAGGCGAGGTTCGACAGCCAGCCCACCGTACCGAGCATGACAGCCGCCGCCACAGTCGCCGGTTCGACCGCATAATCTGCCCTGAGTGTCAGGGATAGCAGGGGAACGATGATGATCAACGGCACGCTGCCAATTACCGCGCGGATGACCGGCTTGGCCATTACCGACAAGATCGGGGGGAACGGCATAAGTGCCCGCATCGACAGCTCACCCGAGTACAGGCTCATCCCCAGCCCGAAGATCACCTCGTACGTGAAGGTGAGGGTCGTCATCACGAGCTGCACCAGATAGTACGCCGTGGTCTGTCCTTGGGTCATAATGCCCGTTGCGTTGGTGGCGAACCCCCAAAGGGCCATGAACGCCAGAGGTACGACCCAGCCGAATACCTGGGTCATCAGTTGGACGCGGAAGCTTAGGGCTGCTTGGGCCTCCAGCCGACACCAAGCGGCAAGGGATCTCGCCGTGCTCATCAGCCCACTCCCGGCGGCTCATCCCCAACGCCCGCATACAGGTGGGCCAGGGCAGTCTCCAGCGGGGGATCGGACAAGGTCAGGTCCACCAGCCCCGGCAGAGCACTCAGTTGCGCCAGAAGCGTGGGCACCGCCGCCCGACCAACCTCAAGACTGACCTCACCTGGTTCCTGACGCGATATCAGTCCGGCCCATTCGGTGCGGGAGAGATCAAGGTGCTCTCCGCGGAGCGTCACCAGTTGTGACGCTCCACCGCGCTGTCGCAGCTCAGCGAGAGAACCGCTGAACATGAGCCGCCCCCGGGCCAGGACGACAGCGCGCGAGGCCATGGCCTCGATGTCGAGCAGGTAGTGGGAAGTGAGGAGGACACTGGCGCCGTGGTTGGCGACGTAGCGCTGGACGAAGCCGCGGATCGCGGCTTGCGCGTCGAAGTCCAGCCCGATGGTGGGCTCGTCAAGCAGGACCACGTCTGGGCGATGCAGGAGGGCAGCTGCGAACTCGCAGCGCATGCGCTGGCCGAGGCTCAACTGCCGGACTGGTGTCGCGGCGAAGCTGGTAAGGGACAGCAGTTCCACCAACTCATCACGAGAATCCTCGAACTCTGCTCGCCCCAGTCCGTACACGACCCGGCGCATCTTGAGCGAGTCGAGCACCGAAACATCCTGGTGAAGCTGACTGCGTTGCCCCATGATGAATCCCACTCTGCGCAGAAAGGCATCGCGGCGCTCAGAGGGGACAAATCCCAGAACTTCCACTGACCCGCGCGTCGGCGTCAATAGGCCCGAGATGCACTTCAGCGTCGTCGTCTTGCCTGAGCCATTGGGCCCGAGCACCCCCACGATCTCGCCCCGGTTCACCTGGAAGGTCACACCCTCGACGGCCGTGACTTCGCGGTAGGTGCGGTGGAAGATGTCACCGACAGACGCACGAAGACCTCGCTTTCTTTCAGCTACCCGGAAGACTCGGGTCAGGGCGTTGACGCGCACCGCCGGTTCATCGACGGTCGCCAAATCGTCCGCCATGGTGCGCGGAGCCTTATCAGGTCTGCTCATGGAGCATTTCTCCTCGGTGAAAGTCGATCAAGTGAGCCACTGCTTTGGGTGCTGATCGCGTCGGGTGCGGTTGGCACGTCCTCCCGGGACAGTTCGGCAAGGAGCCACCGCGCGAAACTGGGAAAGTCATCCATCACGAGAGGGTGACCACCGAACTCGCCGACCCGGGCCTCCGTCTCCCGTCCGTGGCCCGTTCTCACCAGAGCCGATCGCATTGCGAGAGCCTTGGCGCATTGCAGGTCCGTCATCTGGTCCCCGACGAACCAGTGACCGCGGAGCTTGGCCTCCGCGCCGAGGATACTCAGAATGCCGTGCGGTTGGGGCTTGCGACAGCGACAGCCATCCCCCGGCGCATGCGGGCAAATGATCGATCCCTGGATGAACGACCGGGTCGGGTCGATGCTGGCCAAGACGCGTTCATGCAGCCTCAGAACGTCGCCCTGGGCGAGGATGCCTCGACCGATGACGCTCTGGTTACTCACCACCACTGCTTTGAAACCAGCGGCAGCGAGAGCGGCGATGGATTCACCCACCCCTGGGATTGGAACGATATCCACGTCCGACAGGAGGTAGCGACCAGCCAAGTTGATCAGAACACCGTCTCGATCGATCAACATGAGTCCGAGCGGAGCATCTAACGGTTCGTGCGCCCACAGCTGGGCAATGACGACCTTGGCAGCTGGACCACTTACAGCGGCAGAACAGTTCCGCAATCCAGGCAAGGGATGCCTCCGAGTCGATCTGGCCGTCCATGAACGCTTCAGGCCTCATCGGGCTGTTCGTGACGCCCACCGTCAGTGGCGTCTGGCGGGTCAAGTCCCCAGTGAGGCCGTCGGAGTCATGCTGTTTCATGACTTTATGCATCAGCATGCTACATGATCCCGCAAGCGGTCTTCGTGCACGTTCCGGGCGCGCGGCTTCGTTGAAAGGGGCGAGAGTCCCTTGAATACTGCTGGGTGCTGCCGTAGTGAAGGGGCCCTTCACAAACTGAAGCGTCCTGAACCGCCCCGGGTTAGGTGGAGGGTTTGATTCCACGAGGGGATGGATCATGCCAGCACTGAGGCAAGTACCCGCCGGAGTTGCGGGAGTGAGTGATCAGGCTGGTTCTGGAGGTTTTGAGGGAGGATCCCTCGTTGTCGATGAACCGGGCCGTGATCAGGATCGGGCAGCGGGTCGGGGTGAACCCAGACACGCTGCGCGGATGGGTCAAGCAGGCCCGTATCAATTCCGGCGAGGCCTCCGGTGTCACCACCAGCGAGTCTGCCCGGATCAAGGCGTTGGAGGCCGAGAACCGGGAGCTGAAGCGCGCCAACGAGATCTTGTTGGCGGCTGCAAGTTTCTTGCGCAGCGGGAGTGTGAGCCGCGACTGCCGTGGTAGTGGTCTCCATCGAAGAACACAAGGCCCGATTCGGGCTCACACCGATCTGTAAGGTGCTCTGTGGTTCCCCCCGAATCGTGGAGGGTGGTTATGCGGCTTCTTGGCTGGTCGTGTTTTCGTAGGTGATCGGGCTCATCATGTTGGCGGCGGTGGTGGTTGTAGAACCCGTAGCACCAGTCTAGGACGATAGCTTGGGCTTGGCGAGGGGTGGTGAACTTGTGTCGGGACAGGACTTCCCACTCGAGGCTGCTGAAGAATGCCTCGGCGGCGGCGTTGTCGAAGCAGGACCCGACCCGTCCCATGGATTGACGGATCCCGAGTTGGCGGCAGAGTCGGGTGAACGAGTCGGCGGTGTAGGTCGAACCGCGGTCAGTGTGGAAGATCACCCGCTTGGTCTCGTCGGTCCGCCATCCGGGCGGGTTGACTCGGTCACTGCCTCCGCGGGCCGCGATAGCCATCTTGATCGCTGCCCCGGCCAGCTTAGCATCGGGGTGTAGCCCGGTAGCAGCGCCGAGAAGGCGCCTCGAGTAGAGGTCGAGCACGGTAGCGAGGTAGAGTTTCCCGTCCGCGGTCGGTATCTCGGTGATGTCGCCAACCCATCTGGTGTTAGGCCGGGAGGCGGTGAAATCCCGATGCAGCAGATCGGGGAAACCCCTTCTTGTCTTGTCCTGCGGGGTCGGTCCGCCACGGTGTTTGATCCGCCGCGCGACCAGCCCCTGGCGGCGCATTGACTCGGCCGCAGTCTTCTCGCTAACCCGCCACCCTTCAGTTCTTAGATCGGCGTGTAGACGTGGAGAGCCATGCAGCCCGCGGGCCTTGTTGAACGCGATCTTTACGGCTCGGTCGATCGTGTCTCGGCGCCGGGCCCGCCGGGTATGCAACCCGCTTACTGCAGAGCCCTGGTAGCCCGACTGAGCCATTTGTAGAACCAGGCCAGGCTCACCCCCAGCAGCAGGCACCTCCATGGTGTGTGGCACCCGGTAGCTGGTCCTCTGGTCAGCGATGAAGCGTGCCAGGGCGTGTCGGATGGTTTGTGTAAGCCGTGCTGAGAGGAACGGTGAGAATCATG
>JAUNKK010000127.1 GCA_030532825.1 Propionibacteriaceae bacterium | reverse complement strand
TCCTACCGTCGAAAGCGTTTCCTGGGCATCCTGGAACGAGTGCGTGAGGCCATGCCCCACGCCGCGATCACGACGGACATCATCGTCGGGTTCCCGGGCGAGAGCAATGAAGATTTCGAAGCGACCATGGATGTGGTGCGTGAGGCCCGCTTCGCGGCTGCGTATACCTTCCAGTACTCCAAGCGGCCAGGCACGCCGGCCGCGGACATGGCGGACCAGATACCCCACAGCACGGTGCAGGCACGCTACGAGCGGTTGGTTGAACTGGTCGGTGAGATCGCCTGGGAGGAGAACCGTCGCCTGGAGGGTGCCGAAGTAGAGGTCATGTTTGCCCTGGGTGAGGGGCGCAAAGATGCTGAGACGAACCGCATGAGCGGGAGGGCTCGCGACAATCGTCTAGTTCACGTGGCTGTCGCCGAGGACCCCACCCAGCGCCCGCGACCGGGCGACATCGGCTACGCCACCATCACCCACGCTGCCCCGCACCACCTGAACTCCGACATGCCGCTCCGCGGATTGCGCCGCACGCGTGGCGGTGATGCCTGGGAAGCGGCCACCACGGAGGCCCCCAAGGGCGTAGTCCTGGGTATGCCGGCCATGCCACGATCCTGAACGTGGGAACTCCCCGCTGAACCCACAGCGGGTGCAACGGGGAGCCAGGGCGCGCGGTTACTCGGCGTCTTTCTTGCCGGCTAAACCGTCCACCTTGTCCTTGATGAAGTCGGCGCCCTGGTCGATCTTGTCGCTGTGTTTGCCGCCGGTTTTGCTATCGATGAAGTCGGCCCCCTTATCAATGGCCGAATCGATGGCTTCCTCGTGCTTGGCCACCTGCTCGCCGATGTTGTCGAAGATTCCCATGTGCTTCCTCCTGATTGTGGGGTGCCCAGATGCACCACCGGTCCAATGATGCACGGTGAAGCCCGGCATGTGTATCCGACGGTGTTGCGCTGGCAGGATGGATGACATGGAACCGCCCGTGATCGTGCTCGTCGGCCCTACGGCCTCCGGCAAGTCAGCGCTAGCGGTCGAGCTGGCCCGAGAGTTTCGTGCAGCGGGTCGTCAGGCCGAGGTGGTTAACGCTGATTCGATGCTGGTCTATCGGGGGATGGACATCGGCACCGCCAAACCGACAGTGGCCGAGCGGGGCGGGATCCCGCATCACCTCATCGACATCCTTGATGTTACGGAGACGGCCTCCGTCGCCGACTTCCAAACGCGTGCCCGCAGGGTGATTGGCCAGCTCAGGAAACAAGGGACAGTCCCGATCCTGGTGGGTGGATCAGCGCTCTACACGCGAGCCATCACAGACCGGTTCGATTTCCCGGGGTCGGACGATGGGCTGCGCCGGGAACTGGAAGAAGAGCTAGCGCGCGTCGGCCCCGAGGCGATGCACGCGCGGCTGGCGCAGCTTGCCCCCGGCTCGGCTGCCCATATCGAACCGGGAAACGGGCGCCGCATCGTGCGTGCCCTAGAGGTGCATCAGTTGACGGGGGGGCACCGAGCCGTTCTGCCGGAGTGGACGTATGAGCTGTCTGGGGTTCGGCAGTTCGGCCTGCACCTAGATCGAGGGGAACTCGACTTCCGGATAGCTGCCCGGGTGGACCAGATGTGGCGTCAGGGACTCATCGGCGAGGTGACTGAACTAGTGACTAAGGGGCTCCGTCAGGGACGCACCGCCTCCCGGGCCATCGGCTACCGGCAAGTGCTGGCTTTTCTGGATAACCAATGCTCGGAGACGCAAGCTCGTGAGGACACGAAGCGAGCCACGCGACGGTTCTTCCGGAAACAGCTTGCCTGGTATCGGCGTGATCCCCGAATCACGTGGTTGCCGGCCCAAGATCCCGGGAACCCCGGCCTGATCCACAAAATCTCTATCTCGTAGAATTCATTGAACCGGGTTGATGGAGAGGTGGGCACGGTGTTCCGATACACGTTCGCGAAGGGCCATGCGACGGGGAACGATTTCATCATCATCGATGACCCCCACGGGATGCACGAACTCACTCCCGAGGCAGTAGCCGGGCTCTGCGACCGGCACAGGGGGGTTGGTGCCGACGGTGTGCTTCGCGTGGTACGTGCTGGACAGGTAGCTGGGCACGACTTCGATCCCGAACTGTGGTTCATGGACTACCGGAACGCCGACGGTTCCCTGGCAGAAATGTGTGGCAATGGCTTGCGCCTCTTCGCACGCTACCTCCTCAACGACCAGTTCGTGCAGTCAAGCGAGTTTGAGGTTGCCACACGCGCCGGGCTGAAACAGGTTCGTGTGGCACGCGGAGGCATGATCTCCGCAAACCTGGGGTACGTGGATCTGGACGGTCCGTCCGTGCTCATCCGCCACGAGGGGAAGGACTATCAGGGCCAGTCGGCCGATGTCGGGAACCCGCATGCCGTGGTCGTCACCGACGCTGACACGTTGACGAACCTAGACCTGACGAAGGCACCCACATGGGACCCAACTGACGCTTTCCCAGCCGGAGTCAACATTGAGTTCATCCATGAGGTGGTGCCCGGGCAGGTGCGGATGCGGGTCTTCGAACGGGGCTGTGGCGAAACGTTGAGTTGCGGGACGGGCGTCGTCGCCTCCGCCGCAGTCCACCGCGCCCGCACTGGGCATAGCGGCCCAGTCGAGGTGAGCGTCCCAGGGGGTGGGCTGACCGTCACTTTCGAAGACGACGGGACCTGGCTCACGGGCCCAGCGGTCATAGTGGCTCGCGGCGAGTACTGGACCTAGCTGGGCACACTGAATCACTCCACGATGGCGGTAGTGCAGCAATTTGTCGGTGGGGGCTGACACAATGGTCCGACGATGAACGCACCTCATAGCTCTAGCCTCCAAGCCGCCGTCGCATCCGCGGGCGAGATCCTGCCGTCCGATGACCTGAACTATGACGGCGACCAAATCGAGCTTGCCGAGCGACATTCGCTTCGGCGTGTGGCGGGAATGCGCACGGAGCTGGAAGACATCTCCGAGGTGGAGTATCGCCAGCTCCGGCTGGAACGAGTGGTCCTAGTCTCGGTGTGGACCACCGGCTCCCAGGCAGATGCCGACAACGCCATGGCCGAGTTGAAACTCCTGGCGGAGACAGCCGGTTCCGAAGTGCTTGAAGCACTGGTGCAACGCCGAAGCCATCCCGACCCGGCTACCTATATCGGCCGTGGCAAGGTCGATGAAGTGGCCGAGGTGGTGCAGGCTACTGGCGCTGACACCGTGATCTGCGACGGCGAACTGCAGCCAGCCCAGCTGCGTAACCTGGAAGATCGCGTGAAGGTCAAGGTGGTGGATCGCACCGCCCTGATCCTTGACATCTTCGCCTCGCATGCCAAGTCCGCGGAGGGCAAGGCGCAGGTGGAGTTGGCACAGCTGCAGTACCTGAAGCAGCGGCTGCGGGGCTGGGGCGGCAACTTGTCCCGTCAGGCGGGCGGCCGTGCGGCGGCGGGAGCTGGCATCGGCGGGCGCGGCCCAGGCGAAACCAAGCTGGAGACAGACCGTCGGCGTATCCAGCACCGCATCGCGCAACTGCGCCGCAAGCTGCGGGAGATGGACGCCACCCGCGAAGGAAAGCGGGCTGAACGCCGTCGCCACCATGTGCCAAGCGTCGCCATCGTCGGCTACACCAATGCCGGAAAATCCTCGTTGCTGAACCGGCTGACGGGCGCGGGAGTCTTGGTGGAAGACGCGCTATTCGCCACCTTGGATCCTACCACCCGGCGCACGGAAACCCGCGACGGCCGTGTGTTCACCCTGACCGACACGGTCGGGTTCGTCCGGCATTTACCCCATGACCTGGTGGAGGCTTTCCGCTCGACCCTGGAGGAGTCCGCTACTGCGGACCTGCTGCTGCACATCGTGGATGCCTCAGACCCAGACCCGGAGGGTCAGATCGTAGCCGTTCGGCAAGTGCTGGCTGAGATCGGAGCGGTGGCGGTGCCCGAGTTGCTGGTTTGCAACAAAGCAGACCTAGCCGACGAGACCACGCTGCTGGCCCTGCGCGCCAATCATCCCGATTGCGTGGTGGTTTCGGCGCGCACTGGCCGTGGGCTTGAGACCCTGGCTGCGGCAGTTGAGGCCCGGCTGCCCAATCCTGAAGTCGAGGTGACGGCGCTGCTGCCCTATAGCCGGGGCGACTTGCTGGATCGGATTCACAAGACAGGCACCATCGAGGAACTGGAGCATACGGGCGAGGGCACCCGGGTGCGGGCGCGTGTTCGGCCCGCTTTAGCCGACGAGTTGAGCTCTTACCGTGGCTGATCTGGCTGGCCAAATCCTCCAGCAAGCGGTAACGGCCATCGGTGGTGGTGAGCGACCGGGGCAGCAAGCCATGGCGGCCGCTATCACCCAGGCGATGGCTGAGGGAACCCACTTGCTGGTGCAAGCTGGCACGGGCACAGGTAAATCGCTGGGCTACCTCGCGTCGGCGCTGGCAAGGATCGTCGAATGCGAGGAGACCATCATCGTCGCCACTGCCACGCTTGCTCTGCAGGCCCAGCTGGCTACTTCGGACATCCCTGCTGCTCTGGATGCAGTGGAGACCGTGACGGGGATTCGGCCGCGTGCGTCGGTGTTGAAGGGGCGCAACAACTATGCCTGCCTTTATCGGGCGCGTGACGGGCTCACCCCCGAGGGACAGGGCACACTGCTGGGAGCGTCTGAATTGGACGATGCCCGGGTGGGCGACTCGCCGTCGAAGCTGGGCGTGGAGGTGCTTGCGCTGCGGGAATGGGTGGAAGAACAACTGCTTGCTGACGGTGCCGGGGACCGCGACGATGCCCCCACCCACACCACCGCCGCGTGGCAGCAGGTCTCGATTCCGACCCGCGAGTGCCCTGGGATAGCTCGCTGTCCCTTCGGGTCAGAGTGCTTCGTCGAGAAGTCCCGGGAGACTGCTCGTGCGGCAGACCTGATTATCACCAACCATGCGCTGGTTGCCATCAACGCCATGCACGGTGGCAGTGCTTTGCCTGAACATGCCGCCCTAATTATCGATGAGGCCCACGAGTTAGTCAGTCGGCTGACCACCGCCGCGACGGGGGCACTGAACCCAGATGCAGTGGAACGGGTGGCCAAACGCTGTTTGACTTGGCTCGGCGACGATCTGGGCGGCGATCTGCTGGATGCCACAGAAGAGCTCCGGGATGCCCTTGACGACAGCCCCGCCACGAGAATTACGGCCGAGCAAGCCTTGCTGCCAACGGCGTGCGCACGGCTTCGTGATGTCGCGCGGAAGGCCGCCAGTGAGCTTGGCAAAGACAAGGAGAATCCGGAACGCTCCCAAGCGACCGGGGCGCTCACCGAGATCTTCGACATCGCCGAACGAATCGCGCGGTTGTCTGAGCATGATGTGATATGGGTCAGCCGATCAGATCAACACGGCTCGATCGCTTATGTGGCGCCCTTGTCGGTGGCCGGTTTGTTGCGCGACCAAGTGTTTGAACAAACCACGACGATCCTCACCTCCGCCACCTTGACGCTCGGGGGAAACTTCAACGCCTTTGCCAACAGCATCGGCCTGCGCTCCACAGCTGAACTCACCGATGGGGTCAATGCGCCGGAGAACGAAGCTGGATGGCGCAGCTTGGACGTCGGATCGCCCTTCGACTATCGACGCCAGGGCATCCTCTACGCTGCGGCACGGCTCCCACCGCCCGGCCGGGATGGCCTGCCGGAGGAGGTGTTATCCGAGATCGCGGAGTTGGTGTGGGCGGCTGGTGGACGGACCCTAGGCTTGTTCGCATCCCGGCGTAACGCGGAGCAGGCCACCGCCCATTGCAGGAAGGTGCTTCCGGAGCTGACCTTCCTGTGCCAGGGAGACGCGCAACTGTCCGAGTTGCAGCGGACTTTTAAAGAAGAGCCAAACACCAGCTTGTTTGGCACGATGTCGTTGTGGCAAGGGGTGGATGTGCCGGGCGAGACTTGCCAGCTGGTGATCATCGACAAGATCCCGTTCCCGCGCCCTGACGACCCTCTGATGCAGGCCCGCAAGAAGGCCGTCGATGACGCGGGCGGCAACGGTTTCATGAGTGTGGCAGCCACTCACGCAGCGCTGCTGCTGGCGCAAGGGGCGGGTCGGCTGATTCGCAGGGAGGACGACCGAGGGGTGGTAGCCCTCCTCGATCCGCGGATTGTCAAGGCCCGCTATGGCAGTTTCCTGGTGAGTTCCTTGCCGGGGTTCTGGCCTACGAAGGATGTCGATGTGGCTGCCAAAGCCCTCTTAAGGTTGCGCGGCGCCGAGTGAAGGGGGCACTCGGCGCCGCGCAGCGGGGGTGAGAGGAGGACGTCACATGGAGATCCCGCGGGAACTGAGATAGCTCATCGGGGTGGTAGCCGAGTAAACGTCGCC
>JAUNKK010000126.1 GCA_030532825.1 Propionibacteriaceae bacterium | reverse complement strand
ACGGAATCCGCTGGGGCGGCATGCCTAAGGAGGAGCGATGACGATCATGATTTGGATCGCCATGGTGATCCTGGCACTGTCGGTGTTGTTGGGCCTAGCCCGTATCCTGACGGCCCCGGATTCGGCCAGCCGCGCCGTGGTGGGGGACTTGGTTTTCTTTGCCTGCGTCGCCGTTCTCGCGCTCTTCGGCATGCTCCACGGCTCCAGCGTCTCGGTGGATCTTGCGATGCTGGCCTCGATCCTCGGCATTCTGGCTACGATCGCGCTGGCGCGCATTATGACAAGGGGACGCCGCTGATGCTGTGGGAGATTGTTGCGGGAGCATTGGCGATCCTGGGGGCTGCGTTGACCTTCTCCGTCGCTGTTGCCCAGTTCCGTGCCCGGGATGCACTGTCCCGGAGCAACTCGCTCGGCCCGGCTACCGCGCTTGGGGTGCCGCTGATCCTAGTGGCTACGGCAATCGGATGGACGGCCCGCGAAGGCTTCTCACTCATGCTGTGGGTCACGACGGCCATCACCGTGGTGGCGATGGTTCTGGTCAGTTCCGTTGCGACGAATGTGCTGGCGAGGGCGATCTGCCGTACCGATGCCACGGTGGACCCGAGGACCGAGCCGAACGACCTGAGGAGCGACGCCCGATGACAGCACTGCCGTCCACGCACTTCCTGGCGCGTCTTGCATGACTGACTCGTTGCTTTGCGAGACGGCCACGGTACGGCTGTTTACCACCGAGGAACCCCTCGTCCTGGCGAGCGGGGAGAGGCTATGGGAAGTCGACGTAGCCTATGAAACCTATGGGACGCTCAATGACGACGCCTCAAACGCGATCTTCGTGTGCCATGCGCTGACGGGAGATGCCCATGCCGCCGGGCTGCGGGCAGGCGATCGGAAACCGGGCTGGTGGGACAACTTGATCGGCCCTGGGAAAGCGGTCGATACCAACCGTTGGTTCGTGGCATGCGCGAACATTCTTGGCGGTTGCCGCGGCACCACCGGTCCGTCGTCGATCAATCCGGCCACGGGGGAGCCCTACGGCCTGAGTTTCCCGGTCCTGGCCATGTCCGATTTCGTGACGGTGCACCGTCGGCTCAGCCGCCACCTCGGCATTTCGCGCTGGGCGGTACTGCTCGGAGGTTCCTTGGGCGGTATGCAAGTGCTGCAGTGGACGTTGTCGTACCCCGAAGATTGCGATAACGCCATCATCATCGCGGCCTCGTCGCGGCTGACGGCGCAGAACATCGCTTTTTCGGCGGTGGGGCGACACGCCATCATGCGCGACCCAGGCTTCCGGGGAGGGCGTTTCCAGAGCGAGGGAACCACCCCTGCGCGCGGGCTGTCAGTCGCCCGGATGTTGGCGCACATCACCTATCTCTCCGAGGAGGCCTTCAGCGAGAAGTTCGGTCGGTCGGCGCAGTCCGGCACGCTCGATCCGGGGTTCGGCATCGACTTCGCCGTCGAAAGCTATCTGGAGCATCAAGGCGAGGCTTTTCTGGCCCGCTTCGATGCGCTCAGCTACCTCTACCTGACCCGAGTCATGGATTACTTCGACCCCTTCGCCGCCGACGACGCCTTCGACCGGTTGCAGGCTTCCCCGGTTTCGTTCCTAGTGATGAGCTTCGACAGCGACTGGCGGTTTGATACCGAACACTCACGCCGCATCGTCCGCCACCTGGAGCATGCCCGGCTACCAGTCTCGTTTCGGGAATTACACTCCCCGTGGGGACATGACTCGTTCCTGCTGGATTTGCCGGACTACCACGCCACCATCCAGGCTTTCCTAGACCGGGCAGCCGGGGACCCGCCATGACGCGCGCTGACCTGCGATTGATCGCTGACCTGATCCCGGCGGACTCCCGCATCCTCGACCTGGGCTGTGGCGACGGGCAATTGCTGCGTCTGCTGGCCAGGAAGGGGTGCCGTGGCACGGGGGTGGAGATCCAGTCTGGGCCTTACCTGGAGGCGCTGCGCCGCGGGGTGAACGTGATTGATCTTGACATCAACAGCCAACTCGACCAGTTCACCGATGACTCCTATGATGTCGTGGTCCTGTCCGGGACTCTCCAGAACCTACAGCTCCCGGCTCAGGTGCTGCGGGAGATCGGCCGCATCGCGCTGCATAGCATCGTATCCATGCCGAACTTTGTTCATTGGCGCAACCGGTTGCGTCTGCTGGGAGGGCGCATGCCTGTGACCAAACATCTACCGTACAGCTGGTACGACAGCCCCAACCTGCACTTCACATCCTTGAAGGACCTGAGCCCCCTGTTCACCAAGCTGGGATTCTCCGTCGACCGATGCGTACCCCTTAACGGTAAGGGGCGTGCGTTGCGGCTAGGGGAGTGGGGAGCTAACTGGTTCGCTAGCTCGGCCGTGTACCTGCTACATGCCAGGCGGTGAATCCCACAATGACTCCACTCACCCGAGCATCTTTAGGGTCCTGGCAACAGTTCCTCCTCGCCCTGGCGAGTGGGCTGCTGCTGGCACTCGGTTTTGCCCCATGGAACCTCTGGCCTTGCACGATCCTGGGCGTGGCTGTGATGACATGGCTGGCTGCCGGGCGGCGTGGCCGCAGGGGCTTCGGACTCGGGATGTTAGCCGGCGTGACGTACTTCGGGGCAACCATTTGGTGGGTCGGGGCGCAGGCGGGACCGGTGGTGTGGGCGTTGGTGGTCGTCATGGCACTGTGGATCGGGCTGGTGGGGATGGCAACAAGCTATCTCGCCAAACTGCGTTGCTGGATGCTGCTCGTGCCGTGCGCCTGGGGGGCGGTCGAGTTCGGTACGGGTCAGATCCCATTCGGGGGTTTTCCCTGGCAGCGGCTTGGTTTTACGACGATTGATCAGCCGCTTGCCGGGTGGCTGCCCTTCCTTGGGACACCGGGGGCGACCTGGTTCGTGGCCTTCGCTGGGTGCTGCGTGCTCGCTGTGGCTGCTGGCCCGCGCCGCTGGCTCCCGGCGTTGAGCGCCGCCGGAGTATTCGCCACCGGGGGACTGCTCCTCTTGATTCCCGTGGCTCAGCCCCAGGAGACGGTGAACGTCGGTATGGTGCAGGGCAATGTCGAGCTCGGCGAGCTTGGCGGTTATATCGCTGCCACCGGCGCCACCCCGCATCATCTAAGTGAGACGGTCTTTCTTCTTGCGGAAGCCAGAGCTACTGGACGCCCACTCGACCTGATTGTCTGGGCCGAGAACTCCACCGACACCGACCCCACCCTGAACCGCACCACGCACGCACAAGTCACTGCTGCGGTCGAACTCGCGCAGGTTCCTATCTTTGTGGGTGCCCTCACCTCCGGACCAGAACCAGACACTCGGCAAACCACCTCGCAGGTCTGGGTACCGGGGACGGGCATCACGGCGCAATACCACAAGCGCAACCTCGCGCCGTTCGGGGAATTTGTGCCGCTGCGCGACATTCTGGAGCCGCTGTTCCCGGCCGTGAAACGCGCTGGTGACCAGTCGATTCCTGGCACCGGGCCGGGAGTGGTGACGATCCCCGTTGCTGGCCATCCCGATCTGCAAGTCGGAACCGTGATTTGCTATGAACTCGCTTACGACCAAACCGTCTATGACACCGTTGTCGAGGGGGCGCAAATCCTGGTGGCGCAGAGTACTACCCATAACTTCTCCGGCAGCAGCGAGCCCTGGCAGCAGATGACCATCAATCGGGTACGTGCCGCCGAACTGCGGCGGGATTTCGTCGCAACCACGCTGAACGGTTACTCGGGGCTCATTGATGCCAAAGGTCAGGTACACGAGCCCACTCGCGAATACACGGCGGCCCACCGGATATACACCGTGCCGCTGCGGGATAACGTAACGCTGGCAGTTCACGCCGCGCCCGTGTTATCCATCACTCACCTAGTTGTGGTAATCGCTGCTATCGTCGTGGCAGTTCGTATGCCCAGTAAGATTGATCGGAATCACAAGGCCGTCATTATCCCGAAGGAGCCGCAATGACCGAAGCCCCGCACACTGGTGAGGTACTCGTCATCATTCCCACCTTCAACGAGGCCCAGAACATCCAGAGCATCACCACGCGGCTGCGGAACAGCGTCCCCGACGCCCATATCCTCGTCGTTGATGACAACTCACCGGATGGCACTGGCAAGTTAGCCGATGACATGGCCGAACGTGATGATCACATCCATGTGTTGCATCGGCAGGGCAAGGAGGGCCTAGGCGCCGCGTATTTGGCGGGCTTCCGCTGGGGATTGGACCGCGGCTTTGGGGTGTTGGTTGAGCACGACGCGGATGGATCACACCAGCCGGAGCAGCTGCCGGATCTTTTGGCAGCTCTCGAACACGCGGACATGGCCAAGGGGTCACGCTGGGTTAGAGGCGGCTCGGTGGTCAATTGGCCGTGGACCCGGGAGTTTCTGTCTCGCGGCGGGTCTTTGTACATCCGGTTGATGCTGGGCATACCTTATCGCGACATCACCGGTGGCTTTAATGCATTCCGGTCCGAGGCCCTCGCCAGGATCATTGGGTTGCCGATCGACCGCCGCGGTTATGGCATCCAACGCGACCTCACGTGGCACGCCCACCAAGCGGGGCTGCGGATCGTTGAAGTCCCTATCGAGTTTGTCGAGCGCGAGTTCGGCGATTCGAAGATGGGCGGCGCCGTCGTCAAAGAGGCCATCATCTCTACGACCAAGATGGGTTTGAAACACCGCTGGCGCCAGGCGAAGAAAGTGTTGCGGAGGCGTCGTGGCTGAGGATCGCCGGAATATCCAGGGGCTGCTGTGGGTGCTGTTTCCGCTCGCCCTGTTTCTTGGGCTTGAGGTTGCCACGTTCTTCTGGGTGGCGCAGGTTCTTGGTTGGTGGACCGTGGCACTGATGATTGGGGTCACACTCGGGGGCTGCTGGCTGTTGCAGCGGGAAGGCGGCCGTACCTGGAACACGATGCTGCAGTCTTTGAGCACGGGGACCCTCCCGCCTGGCCAAACCGCTGATGCCGTTCTGGTGCTGGCTGGCGGAGTGCTACTGATTTCGCCCGGCTTCGTCTCCGATGTCTTCGGGCTGCTGTTACTGATAGCCCCGACCCGACGGCTGATTCGCAGCACCGTCGGCCGGTTATTCGGCCGGGCCCTCAGCAAACGCGCATCGGGCCCGACCATCATCGAAGGGGAAGTGGTGGCCGAGCCCCCAACCACCCCGGATTCCGACCCGTGGGAGATTAGCCCTCCGACCCCCTGAGCTTGTCCAGCTGCTCCGAAAGGATCTCCTCAAGCTCCGGGATACTGCGCCGCTCACGGAGCATATCCCAGTGAGTGCGAGGCGGCTTGGCCTCCTTGGCCTCCCCGGTGGCCCCGTCCGAACGCTTCGCCATCAAACCACACTTCTTGCATTCCCACTCAAAGGGCAACTCCGCCTCGATGGCGAAGGTGACCTCAAAGTGATGCCCCTTGGGGCAGTCGAAGCCGATGTGGCTTCGTTCGGCGAACTCAATGCCCTGCTCGTCTTCGAAGCTTTTGGCGCCCAAGCCAACGCCACGTAGTGCTCGCTCTGCCATCTAAAACCTCCTCCTGAAGTTGAAAACTCCTACCCTCACAATTAAGTTCCCAGCCGCGTGGTCCACATGCCGCGGGACCGTAGCGCCTCGCGCAGCAGATCCGGGCGATCCGTGACGATGCCGTCAACTCCCCAGTCGATCAGGGTGTGCATCTCGTCGGGCACGTCCACTGTCCAAACATGGATGCGGTAGCCAGCCCGGTGGATAGCTCGGATCCGAGAAGGGGTCAGCAACCGCACCGAGAATCCCGCCACTTGTTGGGTGATCGGGATCTGGAACACGCCCGGAGCTCCGGGACGGTACGGGCGCAAGTGACCGAGGCGCATCGCGGCAACACCCACCGGGCCGACGGCTGTCATTGCCTCCGGAAGCAGCCGTCGAAACCGGTTGATACGCAACTGCGAGAACGACCCGACGCAGACACGCTGCTCAGCACCATGGCGTCGAATCGTATCGGCTAGGGGAGCGGTGGCCCCGGGTGCTTTGATGTCGAAATTGAACTTTGCGTCTGGGAAGGTTTCCAGAAGTTCCGTCACTGTTGGAATCGGCTCACGTTCGCCCACCCGCACCTCACGGACTGCTACGAGGGGGAGATCGGCGATGCGACCCTCCACATCGGTCACCCGGGCCAGGTTTGGGTCGTGGAACGCCACCAGTTGGCCGTCAGCGGTGGCGTGGACGTCGGTCTCCAAGTATTCGAACCCGAGAGCGACCGCGTTGGCGAAGGCGGCTAACGTGTTCTCGATGCCCAGGTTGGCCGTGAGCAGGGCACCGCCGCGGTGAGCCATGGCCGTGAACTCCGGCTCGAGGAAACCCGCACACATGAACCCCATTATGCCTAGCGCGAGCGGTTTGGGGGCGTCAACATGAGAGACTGTGCAACATGCACAATGTCCTGTCTATTCAGTCGGCTGTCGCGTATGGACATGCCGGCAACTCCTCGGCCACCTTCCCGCT
>JAUNKK010000125.1 GCA_030532825.1 Propionibacteriaceae bacterium | reverse complement strand
TCACCTACAGCACCGTCAGCGCCAACCTGATGTTGCGCGAGATCGGCATGGCGCTGTTCCTGGCCGGCGTGGGCCTGGCCGCCGGGGAGACGTTCGCGGAGACCGTCGTCGGTGGGGGCTGGAAGTGGATTGGGTATGGCGCCATCATCACCATCGTGCCAATCATGACCACGGCGTTGATTGGTCACTTTTGGCTGAAGATCAACTACCTGACGTTGGCGGGGGTCATCGCCGGCGCCACCACCGATCCTCCAGCGCTGGCCTACGCCGAATCACTATCCCGGCACGGCGCCCCGGCCATCGGGTATGCAACCGTCTATCCGATGACTATGTTCCTGAGAGTCGTAGCAGCCCAAGTCCTGATCTTAGTCCTCGTCTAGCACCTCTCCCCCCGGTGAATCCACGCCACTGTGGCACGACAATTGGGATTCGCTAACCCACGGTAGCCAGGGCAAAGGGCAGCACGTGTCCAGCCCCGGCTTGCCTCAGCAGGCGTGCGGCGACGGTGAGCGTCCAACGCGAGTCCACCAGGTCATCGACCAGCAGCACCGGCCCGGGAAGCAGGGACAACCGGGTTGCCATGTCGTTCGGAACTTGGAAGCGATGAACGACATTCCGCAGCCGATAGGCGGCGTTAGTTGACCGGTTCAAGGGCTGAGCGCCCGGCGCTAGGCCAAGGGGTCCAAGTAGTTCGAGGCGCCCCGCAGAGGCAATGCCGGTAGCCAGCGACGCCACCAGCGTGGGACGGGTCACACTAGGCACCCAGGCCACCGCTGCCGGGCGTTGCTCCCAATCCCATTCCTGGAGGGTCTGCAGGCATGCAGTGACGAGGTGGGCGGGCATCGAGGAGTCGAGCGGTTGGCCGACATCGTCGACAGTGAACAGTTCCCGCAGGACGGTGCCAAAACCAAGGTCGGTCAGGCGAGCGATGGCTCGGCCTGGCGCGCTGCGCTCCCCAACCGGGATACGCCCCTTGAGGTCGAGGCCAAAGTGCGACATGCCCGTCGGCCATTGGGAGCGCGGTTCGATCGTGACCCCGACCCGCTGCAGGGCAGCCCGGGCCGCCTCAGCGCCAGCATCGGTAACATCTGCTGGGTACCAGGCACCGGCGCAGGTGTCGCATCGGCCGCAGCGTGTTGATTCGGGATCGTCAAGCGATGCCGTCAGGTAGGCCATCCGACACTCCCCCGGCGCTAATGCCTCGTATTGCAGCATGGCTTCTTGTTCGGCAACACGGGCGGCAGCGATGCGGCCGTAGCGTTCCGCGTCATAGACCCAGAACTGACCGGTCGCCACCCATCCGCCCGGCGTCTGCCGGACGGCGCCCTCAACGGCTAGGACTTTGAGCAGCAGTTCCAGTTGGCCACGCCGCAGGTCGACCCGGACGCTGAGCGCTGGCACCGACAGCGGGGTATCCGACAGCTCCCTCAACACCGCATCAGCCCGCGCCTGGGTGGGCATGGCGTTCGTGGCGAAGAAGCGCCAGATCTCGCGATCCTCCCGTCCGGGCAGCAGTAGTACATCGGCATGTTCGGTGGCGCGGCCGGCACGCCCCACCTGCTGATAGTAGGCAACCGGTGAACCGGGAGCTCCAAGGTGGACGACGAACCCCAAGTCGGGCTTGTCGAAACCCATGCCCAAGGCAGAGGTGGCTACGAGTGCCTTGACCTGATTCGCCTTGAGCACCTCTTCCGCGCGCTGCCGGTCATCAGGATCCGTGCGACCCGTATAGGGAAGCACCGGCATCCCAGCGTCAGCCAGGAAGGCGGCCGTGTCCTCAGCTGCCGAGACGGTCAGGCAGTAGATGATGCCGCTGCCCGGAAAGGTATCTAGATGCTGGCGCAGCCAAGCTAGCCGCCGGGCAGAGGAGCCCAAGTCCAGCACGCCGAGGCGCAGTGAATCGCGCGCCAGGGGGCCACGCAGCGTGACCACCTCGTGGCCACCAACCCCCAGCTGTTCAGCAACGTCGGCTACGACACGCTCATTCGCGGTGGCGGTGGTGGCCAGCACGGGTACGCCGTCAGGAAGCTGAGCGATGAGGGAACGAACCCGCCGGTAGTCGGGTCGGAAGTCGTGGCCCCAGTCGCTGATGCAGTGCGCTTCGTCAACAACGAGCAGTCCCATCCGGGAGACGAGTTGTGGCAGTTGTTCCTCCCGGAATCGGGCATTGACCAGACGTTCCGGGGACACCAGCAGCACATCCACTTCGTCATGAGCCAACCGCTGTGAGACGGCTGCCCAGTCGGTGGCGTTGGCGGAATTGATGCTCTCAGCCCGCACCCCGGCCCGGGCAGCGGCAGCCATTTGGTCCCGCATCAGGGCCAGCAGTGGTGAGACAATCAGGGCAGGCCCGGCGCACGCGCGGCGTTGCAGCAAGGCGGAAATAAAGTAGACCGCCGACTTGCCCCAGCCGGTGCGCTGCACCACGAGCGTTCGCCGGTGGTCAGCCACCAACGCCTCGATGGCCTCGTATTGGCCGGGGTGGAACTGCGCGTCGGGTTGGCCCGTCAGGTCCCGCAGCGCCGCCAGAGCTTCGGGGCGCAATTCCGCCCTGCCTCGTCGCCGCACCTCAGTCCGCGGTTCCGGGAAAACCGCCTGGCGAGCCTGATCTAGGTCTTCCGGTGGTTCGAGTAATGGATCAGGCGGTGGTTCCCAGCCCGACTCTTCCCATTCGGTCATGGCGCAACGATGTCAGACCGGCATGACATTTTCTGCAGCGGCTCAACCACGACGCGCAAGATAGGCGTAGCGATGGTGTTCGGTAAAGCCCTTGGATTTATACAGGCGTCGTGCGACGGTGTTGTCTTGCTCCACCTGCAGTGCCAGGAATCGCGCACCAAGGTGAACGGCCTCGGTCATGAGCGCCCGGGTGATGGACCTGCCGAGGCCTCGTCCTCGTGACTCAGGCCGCACCTCAATATTAGTGAGAACGCCCCACCCCTGGAAGACCGCCACCCGACCAACCGCTTCGTCCCCAAGGCGAAGATAACGGGCCGGTGCCTCCGCGAACTCGGCCAGGAAAGGCGCCGAACTGCGGTTGCTAATCCGGCGCCATGCAGAGTCGGGCTCGTGGCTGGAGACAGCCGCGGGCCCATCGAACTCACGCGCCGCCATGACCATCACCACCGTCGGGTTGAAAGCAGAGTATCCTGCCACTTCGGCGAGACGGTGCTCCTTGCTACCGAGCACAGCCTGCAGTTGCATGCGACGTCCCGCCCATGACTCAACCAGCCGCTCGGCCTCCTCGAAAGCCACCCCTGGGTCACCGCAGGCGAGCACCGAGTTGGCGCGGCCACTCTGATTGTTTCCAGTTCGTAGCACCCACTCCCCCAGCCGGGCTCGGCGGGTCCCGGGCCAGGTGAGATCTAGGAGACGCTCCAAGACATCGGCCGGAGACGACGGTGTCACCGTCGCATCAAAGTCGTTCCGCTCCTGTCGATAAACCGTCTCAACAATCACGCCAGTCATACTAGAGAAGAATCCGCTTGTCAGGGCCCCGTCCAGCCGTGACCGGGTAGACGATGCGCTGTGGCACGGCGGCCTCAGCAGGCGGCGGCCGCCTCTAAGGCTAGGGAGAGCGCGGCGTGGTGGGAATCGACGCCAAACCCACGGCGGTCGTAGTTCCCCTCCGCGAGAGTGTCGGCAGTAAACAAGAATTGGGCGAAGGCCGCGCCGCGCACCTCGGCCATGGCGGCTAGGGCGGCGCACTCCATCTCCACGACGACGCATCCCAGCTGGCGGCGATGTTCGGCAAGCTGCCGGGTCTCGCGGAAGAAGCCATCCGTGGTCCAGGTGGGGGCGACAATTGCCCCGAAGCCGGCATCTCGCGCCGTCTTAACGCACGTCTCGGTGAGGCCTGGATCGGTTTCGACCCAGTGCCCGGCAGGCAGGTAGTGGTAGGAAGTGCCCTCATCTCGGAGCGCTTTGCTGGGCAGGACGAACTCACCCTCCGGCAGGGGTTCGAGCGCGCCACAAGACCCCACGGCGATGAGCTTCTTGGCGCCCGAACGCACCATGCGCTCCCCCACCATCGCCGCGGTGGCGGCCCCAATGGGCATCGGCACCGCGGCAACGCGCACGTCTTGCCGGGTCAACTCGTAGATCGGGTATTCGACAGTGACGAATGGCACCGTGCTGGCACGGCGTACCTGCCAATCCTGCGTCGTCTCAATCACGCCCTCGGAGAGGAAGGCCAGCACCGCCACCTCAGGCCCGTCGTCGTTGACGTCTGCCAGCATCATGGCGGAGGTCAGGTCCTCCGGGTCATCATCGAAATCCAGGATGGGATAAGGGCCCGGCGTCAGCATAGGCCCATCATGCCAGGGACAGCGTCGGGCATAGCGTCTGGCCCTGGCATCTGGGCAGGGCCTACCGGCGGGGCTCCCAGCGGAATAATGCTGCTCCCAGCACACCGCAGATCACGGTCATGCCAACGAGAACCAAGGTTGGCTTTCCCAGCTGCGACCAGCTTTGCCCGTCCCACAGGCCACGCACCAGTTCGACGAAGTACGCGATCGGTGAGTAACTCATCACGCGCTGAATGCCGTCGGGCAGCGCCTCCAGCGGCACGAACGCACCCGAGGTCAGCATAAGGACAATCATGAGACCATTGCCGATCCCGATAGCAGCCGCCGTCGAGGGATACAGCGCCGCCAGCACAAACCCGAGGGCCAAGAAAGCGACGAGGCCAAGCAGGCAGGCCAGCAACACCAGCGCGACGTTGGTCGGCAAAGCAACACCGAAGCACAGCACTCCCGCCAGCAGCGCCAGGACTACGCCGACGAACCCCAGCACGGCGTGCATCGTCAACTGCGCCGCGATCCACGTGATTGGCCGAAGCGGTGTCAGCCGGAATCGCGTGAGCGCGCCGCTTTCCCGCACCAGCAGTTGGGACTGCGGCAGCATCATGACGCCAATAATCGCCAGAACCAGCGCAGCGAACGCCGGCAGGGTCTTATCGACGAAACCCAATCCGCCGAACTCGGGCTTAGGGGCATTGCCGAAGAAAAGACCCAGCAGGATCAAAAGCATCGGGGCAAACACCAGGGTAAAGAAGAACCCAACCGGTTCCCGCAGAGATGAGCAGGCCATCGCGCGCGTCAACTCGCCGTATCCCTTCATCACTGCGCCCCCTCCCGCATCTCCCGGCCAGTGAGCGTCAGAAACACTTCGTCTAGGCTCGGTTGGGTAACTTCCATGTGCGACACACCTACTCCCATCTCCCTAAGTTCGCCGACAACCGTCAACGCAAAATCACCAGTACCCGAAACCTCAAGATGCTCCCCCTCTCGCATCACAGCCTGTATCCCGGGCATGTTTCGCAGGCGGTCCAGTTGCACATCGCCCGCGACAACGACCCGAAGCTTGTGCGCTCCACCGTGGGCAGCTATCAACTCCGTGGGCGTCCCGAGGGCAATGATGCGCCCGGCATTAATGATGGCGACGCGATCACACAGCGCCTCGGCTTCTTCCATGAGGTGCGTGGTGAGCACAATCGTGCGACCACCATCGCGCAAGTTGCGGAGGATGCCCCAGATTGCTTGGCGAGCTTGGGGATCGACGGCAGTGGTGAGTTCGTCGAAGAACAGCAACTCTGGTTCGTGCAGCAACGCCAGGGCAATGAACACCCGCTGGCGTTCCCCACCCGACAGCTTGTCAACGAACGCCTTCGCCTTGGCAGCTATACCCAGTTCGCCGAGAAGCGTATCGATGTCGCGCGACGACGGGTAGAGCGACGCGAAAAGCTGAAGCGCTTCACGCACCTTCAAGCGCGGGATCAAGGCCGCCGACTGCAACTGAACTCCCATGCGACGGCTGAGTTCCGCCCGATTCGCCAACGGCTCCAAGCCCAGGACCCGAACCTGGCCACCATCGGGACGATCAAGGCCTTGAAGACAGTTGAACAGCGTCGTTTTCCCCGAACCGTTGGGCCCGACGATGCCAAACAGTTCACCATCAGCCACATGAAGATCCACCCCAGCGAGCGCCTTAACCTCACCGAAACGGCGCATGACCCCCTGGCATTCGATGGCGTTCATGCCTGCCCGTCCTTAGGGAAACCGGCCTCGATGATGTCGTTGAGGGCCGCTCCGGGCAGGATGGCGATGCCCCGATCGCTATCTGCGAGAAGCAGCACGGTGTCGCCCGGGTGGATCCCGAACAGGTCACGCGCCCCTTTGGGGATCACAATCTGCCCCTTCGGCCCCACTTTGACGCTAGCGGCGAACTTCCCCGGAAGCCCCGGCAAACCATCGACCGACATGACACCTCCTATAAGTTGAACTAGTTATACTTATCTTACCTCGAAGGTGGTCCCGCCGCAAGCACCCCAGCGACAAGCACACAACCTTCACACCTAGGGGCCGGGACCTAGCTGGCAGGCGATCCGCGCTCCAGGAGATACGTCCCGACCGGGAACCGCCCAGCAAGCAGGCAGGGTGCTGCGAACTACTCCGGGAAACGCGAGTCTGGAGTGGTGTGGGTTTCGTGGGTATGGGTAACCAGGGTCTGTGGTCGAACGCGTGAGGTAGTAGTCGGTGTTCTGCTCGCGTGCGGCTCCAGGGTAAGAGTTCAAAGGAGCAATGGAGTGGTGTGGGTTTCGTGGACACGGGCAACCAGGGTCTGTAATCGAACGCGT
>JAUNKK010000124.1 GCA_030532825.1 Propionibacteriaceae bacterium | reverse complement strand
GCATCCTCGTCCACCAGCTCCCCGTCCGCGAGCAGATCGTCGTGGACGTGGCTGAACAGATGATCGTCGAACTCTACTCCAAGTAGTCGACGACCCCGGGTTGGCCGGCATCCGTCGGCCAGCCCCGCTCGGGTTTCCGGGCCTAGCGGTTGGAGCCGTTCCGGCCGCACAGTTCGCGCCATCAAATAGCGGGTGGCGCGGGAAGGATCAACAATGCTCATCGCACAGCGTCCGACTCTGTCGGAGGAAGTGGTCTCCGAGTATCGCTCGCGGTTCATCATCGAACCCCTGGAGCCCGGCTTCGGCTACACCCTCGGCAACTCCATGCGCCGCACCCTGCTGTCGTCCATCCCGGGCGCCGCCGTCACCTCGATCAAGATCGAAGGAAACCAGCACGAGTTCTCGACGCTGGAGGGGGTCGTCGAGGATGTCACCGAGATCATTCTGAATCTGAAGGGCCTGGTTCTGTCCTCCGAGGAGGACGAGCCCGTGGTCATGTACCTCCGCAAGGCCGGCGCTGGGGAGGTCACCGCCGCTGACATCCAGCCCCCGGCTGGCGTCGAAGTCCACAACCCCGAGTTGCACATCGCCACCCTCAGCGACGGTGGAAAGCTGGAGATGGAGTTGGTGGTCGAGCGCGGTCGCGGCTATGTGTCGAGCGTCCTCAACAAGGACCCCGATGCCGAGATCGGGCGAATCCCCGTCGACTCCATTTACTCTCCGGTGCTCAAGGTCAGCTACAAGGTGGAGGCCACCCGCGTGGCCCAGCGGACCGACTTCGACCGCCTCATCATCGATGTGGAAACCAAGCGTTCCATCGCGCCCCGCGACGCCGTCGCCTCGGCTGGCCGCACCCTGGTGGAGTTGTTCGGCCTGGCCCGTGAACTCAACGTGAACGCGGAGGGCATTGAGATGGGCCCGTCGCCGGTGGATGAGCAGATTGCCGAGTCGTTGAGCCTGCCGGTGGAGGACTTGAACCTGTCTGTGCGCTCCTACAACTGCCTCAAGCGCGAGGGCATCCATACGGTTGGGGAACTCGTGGCCCGCTCCGAGGAGGACCTGCTGGACATCCGCAACTTCGGATCCAAGTCCATCCTTGAGGTGAAGGTCACCCTCCACAACCTGGGCCTTTCGCTGCGCGACGCCGCCCCGGGCTTCGACCCAATGGAGGCTATTGAGCGCTACGACGAGGAGCACGACGGCGAAGAAGCTGAAGCCGACGAAGATTACGCCGAGACCGAGCAGTACTGAGAACCCACACCGAGCGCTGCTCGGGACGAGACCGAAAGAATCTGAAAAATGCCTAAGCCGACCAAAGGCGCCCGCCTGGGTGGTTCCCCCGCCCACGAGCGCCTCATTCTGCGCAACCTAGCCACCCAGCTTTTCGAGCACGGCCGCATCACCACCACCGAGGCAAAAGCCCGCCGGGTCCAGCCACTGGCCGAGAAGTTGATCACCAAAGCCAAGCGCGGCGACCTGCACTCGCGTCGTCTGGTGCTGCGTTCGGTGACCGACAAGGACGTGGTGGCGAAGCTGTTCGAGGAGATCGCGCCCACTCTGCAGGGTCGCGATGGCGGCTGCACCCGCATCACCAAGATCGGCATCCGCAAGGGTGATTCGGCTCCACTGGCCGTCCTTGAACTGGTGACCGATCCTGTCGAACCGAAGCCGAAGGCGAAGAAGCCCGAACAGCCTGCCGCGGAGGAAGAGGCCAAAGCAGAAGCTGAGGAAACCGCTGCCGAGGAGGCCGAGGAAACCGCCGAGGACAAGTGAGCTAGCCGCGCTCATGTAGTGGGGAGGAAGCCCTTTGGTATCCTCCCCACTGCCTATTGGCCCAGAGCTACCGTGACGCCAGACGGCACGCAGCGCTGCCACCCGGCAGCTGGTGACGGTGCCGGGCCACAAAGTCGTACACGCGTTCGCTCAACCAAGCGATTCCCGGGACTGCCACGACCCGACCAGCGAGGGGCCATGGCTGCCTGGCTGAGCGCAGAATGCGGGCAATGGCTGCGGCCCCCGCGAACACGTCGCCGCCGTCGACAACATGGAGGCGAGCCTGGCACTGCTCCGCCGTGAGATTGAGCGCCGCCAAATCCGCCCCTTGCCATGCGACGGGGTGAATTTGCGCTCTGAAGACCGGGCCTTGTAGGGCGGTGATCGAAGAGGCACAAAACCCGCAATCAGCGTCGTACAGCACGAGCGGTAGCATCCCTGGGGCTCCTTCGAATCGGACAGGATTTCATTCGACCACCTCACGAGTGGTTCTTCAAGCACGGGGCCCTCCAGCGCCCGAATCATGAGACGCCAGTCATCGAGAATGGGCCGCTCGGGGGCGCCCCCGAACCGAGCGGACCGCCTGGCATGAAAGTGCAGCACTCGCCCCGCGGGGCAGAGAAACGCCCGGGGCCGGGCAGCGCCCCACGGTTATGGGGCCTCGTCGCAGAGGCAGGCCTGCGAAGGGTTCATCGAAGCTTCACAAAAATCGCCCCGGGGCTGCTCGGAGCGAGGCTGAGTGCTCATCCTGGCGCTGACAACACCCCCTGCTGGAACTGCTGGCAGAATCGAGGCATGCGGATCGCTCAGCTGGCCAACTTCGTCGGCCCCACCTCGGGAGGCATGAAGGTGGTTATCGATCAGCTCGGCGCTGGCTACGTCGACGCCGGACATGAGCGGGTCTTCGTGCGGCCCGGCCCCCGGGACGCCATCATTGAGACCCCAGCCGGCATTGAGGTGGAGGTGCGGGCGCCGCGGCTGACGAAGCAGTACCGGATGATCGCCGCCCCCTGGCGGGCGCTGGATGTGCTGGAACGGTTCCGCCCCGATGTGGTGGAGGTCTCCGACAAATGGACCCTCTCACCCGTGGGCCGCTGGGCCCGCAAACACAACGTCGGCTCAGTGCTGTTCAGCCACGAGCGGCTCTCCGACATGCTGGCAATGTGGATCCGCCGCGGCTTCGGCGTCGAGGCCGCCGTCGGAGCGCTTAACCGGCGACTCGCCCGCGAGTTCGACGCCGTCGTCGTGACCAGCCGGTTCGCCGCGGACGAGTTCGAGAACACTCGCGCCAACCTGGAGCTGGTGCCACTCGGCGTGGATTTGACGACGTTCCATCCCGACCAAGGACGACCCGCCGACGATGGCCTGCTCAAGCTGATCTATGTTGGCCGACTTAGCCATGAGAAGAGCCCGCAGCTGGCCGTCGCCACCGCCGCGGAACTGCACCGTCGCGGCCACCGCATTCGCATGGACTGTTACGGCACCGGGCCCGATCAGGCCGAGTTGGAGGCTATCGCTGGCGACGCCCCGGTCCATTTTCACGGTTTTGTGGCGGATCGCGACGTGTTGGCGCAGCGGATCGCTGCCGCGGATCTGTCGTTCTCGGTATGCCCCGCCGAGACCTTCGGCCTAGCCGTGCTGGAGGCGCTGGCCTGCGGCACCCCGGTCGTCACATCCAACCGTGGCGGGGCGTGGGAACTGGTGGACGAGACCTCCGGCGCGTCAGCACCGCCGGAGCCGACACTGCTGGCGGATGTTGTTGAGTCACTGCGACCTCGACTCGGTCCCGGCCTGCGCGCTGCCGCACGGGCCCGTGCCGAACAGTACCCCTGGTCCAGCGCAGTGACCCGCATGCTGAGCTTGCACGAGAGACTCGCTAACGAGGTGCCCTACCGATCGTTGCGTGGATTCCTGAGAGAGGGACGATGAAAACCAAAAAGCTGTGGCCGTTGCTGACGGCGGTCGGCGCGACGGTACCGGTGGCCCTGGCCGCCCCGCGACCCGAGAAGCACGGTGGCATTCAGACCATCGACGAACTGGTCGACGAACTCAGGGCCTCCGGGGCGGCGGGCCGCGACCTGGTGGATCTGGCCATTTCCCGGGTGGCGAGGGAGTACACCCACCACTCGGCCTGGCACCTGTGGGAGCATCCCGAGACGTCGCTGCGGAACGGCCGTGGCTGGTCACACCAGTACAACACCGTGCTGCTGGTGGTGCTGCGTCGCTTGGGCTTTGAGGCTCGCATGGTGCAGGCATCCCGGGTCCGTGGCTTTCACCATCCCTGGTGGCACGTCGGCCACGCCTGGGTGAAAGTGGTGGTGGCGGGCCGTCGCTACGACGCTTGTGCTTCGCGCGCCACCAACCAGGCAGGAAATGTCGGCTTTGTCCCCGTCACGGCAGAGGTGCCGTTCCGCACGGTGACCCGCTGGGCCATGGGGCTTTTCCTTATGCCGTTCGTGACAGCAACCGTGTGGCGCGCCTGGCTGACCGGGCGCCCCGTGCCTGACTGGGTGTACCGTCGCCGCGATTAGCCGGCCGCTTCCGGCCGCGGTACTTCCGCCACCTGCACGATGTAGGGCGGTTCCCCACGACGCAGATACCGGCCACGTCCCGGCGGCATGCGCTCAGGGGTGATGCGGGGCAGGACCTGGCCCTCGCTTCGATCGCCCGACATCAGCAGCGTCGCCCCGCCCGTGTCCCGCAGGCTTTGCAGGAACGTCCCATACAAGGCTCGCGAGGCACCGGCGACCGGGCGAGCCACCACCACGTGAAGTCCCAGGTCGCGGGCTGCGGGCAGGAATGGCACGAGTGGTGCGAGGGGTTCGACTCCGCCGGCGGAGATGATGTCGTGGTCATCGACCAACACCACGATCCGCGGGGCCTTGCGCTGCTCCTGCGGAGTGCGGGTCGGTCGCTGCGCCAACTCGGTCGCGATGGAATTGGCGAGCGCGGAGGCTTGCTGTTGGGTGGTGGCGTGGGCCGCCAGATAGTCGTCGGGGATCACGCCCGGCACATGCCCGCGCGGATCGACGACAGCGATCGCCAGCTCCCGGGCATTGAACCGTGAGATGAGCCCGCGGGCCAGGGCCCGCAGCGTCGTGGACTTGCCGCATTTGGCATCGCCCAGCACCAGCAGATGCTGGTCCCCGTCCTCCAGGTCCCACAGTGCGGTATCCATCGTGTCCTGGCGTAGCCCCAACGGGACGGCGCCAGGGCTCGGGTGGGGTGGAAGCTCCTCCAACGTGAGATGGTTTGGCAGCAGGCGGATGGGCGCTGCCGTCGGTCCCGACCAGGATTCCGCGACCTGCTGTGCCAAGGCCTCAAGTGCGTCGCCAACGTCCTCGGTTTCCATGAACTCCAGGCTCGGCAGGGCCACCTGAGTGAGGTTCTTGTGGTCGGTGAGTGCCCGCCCCGGGGTGTCCGATGGGATCGTCGCGGCAAGCTTGCGGTCGATGATGGAGTCCACTGAGTCATTCAGCCGCAGCTCAATGCGCGTGCCGAACAGACTCTGGTGCGCCATGCGCAACTCGCCCCAGCGGGTCATGGTCATCACCAAATGCAGTCCATAGCTGGAAGCCTGGAGCATCAACCGGGTGAAGGCATCCTCCAACGCGTCGAAGTCGCTGCGGAGAATACCGTAGCCATCCACCAGCAGCACGATGTCCGCGCTGGCCAGCTGGGGCAACTGCCCCCGGGCGTGCATGGTGCGCAACTGCGACATGGAGTCGATGCCGTGCGACTTGAAAAGCTGCTCCCGAGCCCGGAGCATGGCCGTCAGTTCTTCGATGAGCCGCCGGAGCCGGTCGGTGTCACCTCGTGTGGCCACCCCACCGACATGCGGGAAACTCTCGATACGGCGCAGCCCTCCGCCGCTGAGATCCATGCCGTAGATGGCCACCTGGCGCGGGGTGGCTTGCAGGGACAGGGAGGCCGCTACTGTGCGCAGCAGCGTCGTCCGGCCGGTTTGGGGACCACCGATGATGGCGATGTGCCCGCCGCTGCGGGTCAGGTCCAGCACCCAGGGATGCTGCCGCTGGCGGGCTGGGTCGTCCTCCAAACCGACGACCACATGAAGTGGGCTTTCGCCCGTAGCCTCCAGAACCTGCCCTAGGGTGATATGGTTCGGCAGCGGCGGCAGCCAGACGGGAGGGACGGCGGTGTCGTCGGCGCGCAGGCCCGCGACGACCTCCTCCACTAGGGTGCGGCCCGCGCCGGAGTGCCGCAGCACAGGGGATCCGGGGTCATCCTCGTCCACATCAATGCCGTTGTAGACGGGCAATTCGTAGATCCGTGGACCGGCCGAGACGGTCTCTTGCCTGACGCCCCGCGGCATCGGCCCGGACACGAAGCCCGCCCGGAACCGCTGATACACCGATGTGTCGACTTTCAGATACCCGTAGCCCGGTAGCGGCGGCAGATGGAAGGCATCAGCGGTAGCCAACACCACCTGCGATTCCGATTCGCTGAAGGTGCGTAGCCCCAGCCGATACGACAGGTAGGTGTCGAGGCCACGTAACTTTCCGCCCTCGATCCGTTGGCTGGACAGCAGCAAATGGACCCCGATTGACCGCCCGATGCGACCGATCTGCAGGAACAGATCGATGAAATCGGGTTCGGCGGTGAGTAACTCGCCGAACTCATCAATGACCACGAACAGATGGGGCATCGGCGGCAACTCTGGGCGGGTGCGGCGTAGTTCCCGATAGTGGGTGATCGACGGCGACGAGTCGGCTTCCTTGAGCTGCTGTTGCCGTCGCACGACCTCGCCCTGGAGAGAAGCGCGGGCCCGGACGGTCAGTTGGGGGTCGTCGGCCAGGTTGTCTATCAGGCCGGCCAGGTGGGGCAGGGGAGCGAACGGGGAGAACGCGGCCCCGCCTTTGTAGTCGATGAGGATCATCGACAGATCCTGGGGGGAATGCGCCGTTGCCAGCGACAGGAT
>JAUNKK010000123.1 GCA_030532825.1 Propionibacteriaceae bacterium | reverse complement strand
TTCGTGACACACTAAGCCACATGTCGTCTTATCTCCTGCTGCGTCACCCGTCGGCTAACCGCGTCTACGCTGGTGAAGCGGCCCAGTTGACCGCGGCGGAGTTGGAACTAACGGCGCCGTTCGCTGCCGAGGTGGGATCGACCGAGGTAGCGGGCGTGACCTACCTGGCTTTCGAGGCGGACGAGTTGGATCACGCGCAGCTGGCAACGGTGGCCCGGCAGTCGGCAGCGTTCGCGCTGTTTCGCCGCGACGGCGATGCGCTGCGCCCCGTCGAGTTGCCGCGAGTCGACATGCTCGACGACGACCTGGTCACCATCCCCAAGTATCAAGGCAAAACCAACGAGCAATTCACGCGGCTGCTGCTGAACGTTACCCTGGCCGCCGCCAACCGCTCTACCCCCCGCCGGGTGCTGGACCCGATGGCGGGGCGCGGCACCACCATTTCGACGGCGCTGATCGCGGGCTGCGATGCCTTCGGGGTGGAGGCCAACGATAAGGCCTTCGAGGCCATGGCGGCGTTCTACAAAACCTATCTGCGCCGAAAGCGCATCAAACACACCGCCAACATCACTCCTGTTCGACGCGAGGGCAAGCGCATCGGGCGCCGCTTCGATGTCCGCATCACCATCGAGAAACGCGAGTTACTGGCGACCGTATTCACGGGTGATGCCCGGGCATCCGGGTCGCTGTACGGGAAGAAGCGGTTCGACGCCATCGTGACGGATGCACCGTATGGGGTGGTGCACGCGGCGGCCTCGGGAGGCCAGCGTTCCCGCACACCCGCGCGACTGCTAGCCGAGGCCATCCCCGTGTGGGCGGGGCAACTGCACCCGGGCGGCGCGCTCGGTATGAGCTGGAACACGCTCGGTCTGGCGCGGGAGGAGCTTGCGGTGTTGCTGGGCGGGGCCGGGTTGGAGCCCCGGTCAGGCGGGGCGTGGGACCGGTTCGCGCACCGCGTCGACTCGTCGATCCGCCGCGACCTCATCGTCGCGACGAAACCGGCACACCAACCAGGTTAGGCGCCGGTACCAGGATCACCTCAGCGGGCCGCGACGCCGTCTTTGCACTTCTACGGATCCCGCAACGAATTGAGTTGGGCACACCACGGGAATAGGCGACGGCTGCCACGCGGGGCGTCCCCGCAGTTCACCGCTTCGGCGGTCGCACCGAGAAACAAAACTTGATGTTCACCCACTATTTGGAGAGTCGATTGCATGAAAATGAAATCTGGGGCAGAAGACGGCGTGCTCAGCTTGCCCAAAAAGCTCGGGTTCCGGCGGCGACGGCTGCTGTCACCCGACCAGTTCGGGGTGTTTTCTGAGGCCTTCGCCCGCTATATGGGCACGCCTGCGTTCATCGGCTGGATGTCGGTGTTCGTCGGGCTGTGGCTGGGCTGGAGCATCTGGGCACCCCCCGAGTGACGTTTCGACCCGTACTCGTTCCAGTTCCTGACGCTTGGCCTGTCGGTGCAGGCCTGATATGCAGCGCCCTTGATCCTGCTGGCGCAGAACCGGCAGGAGCTCCGCGACAGGGAGATCCTGGACATGGACCGGCAGAACCTGGCGCAAAGCCGGGCGGACACGGATTTCCTGGCCCGTGAGATCGCGGATCTGAACCGCAAAATGGGGGAAGCGCCGACGCGGAATTACCTCGCGAAACGGCTTGACAGAATCGAAGAAATGATCGCAAAGGACAGAACGGCGAACTGAAGGTCTTTCCCCCTCACGACACCCACATCCCCCTTCACGTCCACTAGCACCCCATCCATGCTTTCCAATCGAAATTGGCACGCAACCAGCGAAGTCGGGGGCAAGTGTTCGGCGAGCGGGAAAGGCCAGATGTCGAAATGTGCGTCTAGCAGGTCATTCAGGTGCAACCGCCCAAGGAGCATCCAGCCTTGTTCAGGGACCAGCCGGTGGCGCCCCGGAACACGCCTTATCGGGTTGGCATTCCCGCTAACCCCTCGGGTATGCCGGTTACGGCGGCCGGGCCCAGCGGTTCGGTCTCGTGTAGCCTGCCACCTAGGGCTCATGGCCCGGGTAAGCGTTCAAACCGGCTAGCAGTTGACGCAGCAAACCAGCGCCACGGGCCAAGTTGTGCCAGTCGACAACAGAAGGAAGACTCTCGATGCGACGACTCGTGCTGATGCGCCATGCGAAGACCCAATCACATAATCCAGGTGGCGATCACGCCCGCGAGTTGCTTCCCGCCGGCATCCAGGACGCGCAGGAGGCGGGGGTGCAGTTGCGCGCGCTGGGGCTACAGCACGCGCTGGTCTCCACCGCCACCCGCACGCGGCAAACGTTCGCTGCCCTAGGACTCGGAATCCCCGCCGACTACCTGGACGCGATCTACCGCGACGGCACCGACTCGCTGCTGCGCCACATCAGCGAAACCGACCCCGCCGTCACCGGACTCCTCGTCGTCGGGCACGCCCCCACCATCCCCGCCCTAGCGGCCCAGCTCAGCTACGCCTCCGATCGCAAAACCTCCGACAGCCTCGCCGGCTGGTATCCGACCGCCACCTTCACCGAGTTCACCTTCGACGGTGACTGGACCGGCCTCACCCCCTTCGAGCTCGGCCAGGTTCGGCTGGAACGGGTGGCACGACGGTAGGAACCGCCGATCTCGCCGAGTCGGTTGGGCTCTCAGCACCCCGCCCCGGTCAGGGCTGCCTTGCCGCCCCACACTGGCACGAACTGGCCTTACGCCACCAGAAACAACCACGCCTGCCCCAAGGCCGGAGCGCTCCCGGGCCGTGAAACAGGACCAGCGCCCCTACGAGGCCTGTCCTAGGCGGGCATCCGTCGTCATTGACGTTCACTCCGCCCGGTAGCGGGCGTAAACGGTGACGCCGCGGCATATCTGCTCGGGCTCAACTACTCCGCTGCTGTCGCGGGCAGCTGAGGCAACGGCAGCCTCGGTGAAAGCACCGTCGGGTGACACGGGGTGGTCGGACAGCTCGACGCAGCCGGTGAGCGTCGCCCCGGCAGCTTGAGCCATGGTTTCGGCGCGGCGCCGACCTGCGGTCACAGCCTCGGTGAGTAGTTCCGTCTCCAGCCGCCGCTCGGTCTCGGAGCTGAGGGCCCAGGACGTGTATTGGATCTCGACGCCGGGCGCGCTGCCCCAGCTGACGGCGAAGTCCGCTAGCGCCTGGAAGTCGCGGAACGTGATGGTGGCCTGCACCGTTGCCCGGTAGCGGAGAGTCCCGCCGCCCTTACCGGAACGCCAGGTGTGAACGCGGACCGGCTGCAGCGACCATCTGATCACGACCGTCGGTTTCAGCGGCGCCACGGCCTCCGAGAAGCGACGCGCCAACTCCGCCGTCAGGTCGACCACGAACTCGCGGTCCTCGCCTTCCTGTTCCAGCGCAACCTCAAGGACCCCAACCTCCGGCGTGACCCACCGCTCCGCCGAACCGGCCACCACGATTTCCATACAACGATCCTAACGCCCAGTCCACTCCACGAACTTAGTATCGAACCCACACAACTGCTGCCCTGGAGACCCTTCTTCGCCATCTCGACGGCAGACCGTCGTCGACCCGCGCACCTCGGTCAGACAACAGTTATCCTAACCTACGGCAGCCAGATCAAACTTTGACCCACTGCGGCTCGCGCCCCGGTCAAGAGATCGAATCACCGCAAGCAAGCTGTCGCTTCGCATGGCCCCAGGGTGGGTTCACCAATACAAGCAACGGCTTGTCCACAGCGCATTCCTCACGAAACGTAACACCCGTGATGGCAACGATAAGTATATGTGGGAGCAAGCGAGCCCCTCCCAATCATCTTATCGGCCGCACAGGAACGTGACACTTTCCTGACACAACAGATCGTGCTCTAATTTCCAAAATCGATCCGACATGGTATCGTATGGCCATGAAGCTGATTTCGGGGCACTCGCAACCCATTCGGGTGCTCATCAGTTCTGAGCACAGTGAAAGGCTGAACGAGCTAACTCAAGGACTAATGGGCTCCGCCCAACTCCAGGTGTTCCAACACCGCTCAGAGAGGACGACAGTCCCCGCAGCACTTAAGAAATACAGTCCCGCTGTCACAATCATCCATCTCCCGGCGATAGAGCCTAAAGACCCACCGATTAAAGATACGATAGTAAACGCCAGCAGGGTCACTAAAACAATCGTCGTGTCCGATTCCGACAAAGACGAGGCTCTTCATGACGCGTTACAGGCCGGAGTTCGAGGATTCTTGCAATATCCCGTTTCCAAGTTTGATATTTTAAAAGCGGTGCACGATGTATGGCACGGCCATATCGCACTATCGCCACATCTCGTCACGCGCCTAGTGGCCCGCTACGCACCCGCACACCCTCGGCCACATGAGCTTTCTACGCTCCGTCCGCGCGAACTAGAACTGCTCAAGCTAATAGGGGAAGGCGCAAGCAATCTAGAAATCGCCCAAAGCACGAGTCTTACGGAAAACACTGTAAAGAGTTACGTAACCCAACTAACAAGGCACCTTGGAGTTAAGAACAGACTGCACCTTGCCATATTTGCGCAGCGATACGCTCTCGTCGATTCCTTCCCGGGCGAACCCTCTGAACGAACGTAGGCCCGTCGTAGCCACGCGTTCCTAAAGCGCAACCCAATGAACAACGACCCAAGCTCCCACTAGGACCCGGAAATAATACGTTTTCAGACGAAATAGCCAAAACTAGTAGGTGACCACAACCCCAAACTAATCAAGCCAGCAGCTTTACGGGATCAACCCTGGCCGCACGCAAGGCCGGGTACACCCCGCCACCTCCGCCCACCACCAACACCACGCCCACTACAACGGCCAGCGAGGACCACGTGAACACGAGCGGAATGCTCATGAGGGACAAAATGATCCAGCCGATTAGATAGGCTGCCGCAAGCCCGACGATAGAGAAGATGGCGACGAGCAAAAGAGACTCCATAAGAAACAACGTCACCACTCGCCGTTTCGTCATGCCCATGGAACGAAGAATGGCAATTTCGTCCGATCGTTCTAGGGTGGCAATGTACATGACATTCACAATATTGAGTGCGGCGACGCCAAGTGAGATTCCGGCGATCACTCCAAGGAATAACCCTAAGGACGCCGACATTTCACGCAGCGCCTTGCGTTCTTCCACGGTGAAGTTCACAAATCTCAGGCCGGGTTCGAAGCCGCGATTGAGTTCGTCAATCACCTGTCGCTGTAGTTCCTCAGAATCTGCGGTGTTATGATAGTGCACCGCAAAGCTGGCGCTCTTGAGTCCTTGTTTGGTTTCCACATAATCTCGCAACCGCGTCGGGAAAACCAAGCGCTCCCCACCGCCTAAAAGCGATTTATCGGTGACGCCGATGACCACGAAAACCACGCTGCCAATAACCACCTTCTCATCGACGACAAACTGATCTGCAAAGTCGGGGTTTCGGTAGGCGACAGCAACGTAGCCCACACTGTTCCTGAAGTCCGCGCCCTCAGTAACCGCGACCTCGTCCACAAAACCGACTTCCAGGTCAGCTGCGCTCCGGCGACCTTCCCGAGCAACCGCAGCCGTTAGCACGGGTTCCGGAAAAACCAATCCCTTGACTCCCGGCACGCTCTCCAGCTTGAGGATCCGCGACCGAACCTCCGGCCGCTGGAAGTCTTGAAACACATCACGATTGCTATTCCCATCGCTCGTGAGCCCAACAGTGAACTCCTGGGAGCCGGCATTGGTAAGATTCGAGAAAAACGATGTCGTCAGGACCAACACCAGGACCACCGAGCACGTGCCCACCGACACCCTTAAACCGGTGAAGGCCGCCCGGAGTTTATTAAACCACAGGCCGTCCCAGCAGACTCTAACGAAATACTTCATGCCCTAGTCGCCCATCTACAAGCTCTATGGTGCGGGAGGCACGCTCAGCCACCTCCTGATCATGAGTCACTACGATGACCGAGCACCCCTGCTCTTTCGCAATCTCACCGATGAGCTCCATAACACCCGACGCTGTCTCGGAATCCAGCGAACCGGTTGGCTCATCAGCAATCAGTAGGTCCGGCGCGCCAAGTAGCGCGCGGGCAATGGCTACCCGCTGCTTCTGCCCACCACTCAACTCGTCGGGGTAACTGGCCATCTTGTCTATCAGCCCCACTCGGTCCAGGGCCTGCTCGACCTCCTCTCCCCGAAGCTGCCCACCCCGAATCACCGCTGCCAGTTCAAGGTTGCGCCGCACCGAATGTCGCGCTATCAGTTGGAAGTCTTGGAAGACATAACCAACCTTTCGGCGAGCGGTCGACACTGTGCGGTCATCGGCGTCGCGATAAGAGACGTCAAAGAACCGGTACTCCCCTTCATAGGCAAAATCTAGGAGCCCCAGAATTTTTAGTAGACTGGATTTTCCGGAACCGCTCTTTCCGATCACCGACAGATACTCTTTTTCTCCGACTGACAGGTCGATGCCCCGCAGGGCCTTTACTTCGAAGTTCCGCCCAGCGTACGTTTTCTCGAGATTCCGAATCTCGATCACGAATCCTCAATCTCCTGGATAACATCGCCAACCTGGAGCTCTCCAGGGGTTACTAGCAGTTGGCCGGAACCGTCGCGCGCAGCAGCGACTGCAACTCGTTCACCGGCCCGCAACACATATGACCCGGCAGCGTCCTCGCCCAGAAAGGCCTCAGGTATCGCCAGACGACCATCCAGCACCACCATATTGGCGGTGCTGTGGTCCCGCACCGGGATTGCGCTATCGAAAACCACGTTGAACC
>JAUNKK010000018.1 GCA_030532825.1 Propionibacteriaceae bacterium | reverse complement strand
GCACGCCAGAGTAGCCGATCTGCCGGGCCTCCTCAGCCAGCTCATCGAACTCCTCAGGCGGAACCCAGCGGGCGATCGGCAGCAGAGTGGCGGCTGGCCTCAGATACTGGGTGATGGTGATCAACTCCGCGCCGGCCTCGAACAGATCCACCAGCGCTTGGGAGATCTCCGCCCGGTTCTCGCCCATCCCCAGGATCAGGTTGGACTTGGTGACCAGGCCGGCATCGCGGCTCATCCGCAGCACTTCAAGGGATCGGTCATAACGGAAACCCGGCCGGATTCGCTTAAAGATCCGCGGCACCGTCTCGACATTATGGGCAAACACCTCGGGCCGGGTTTCCAACACCTGGCCGACCAAATCTGGCTTACCCGAGAAATCGGGGGCGAGCATCTCGACACCCACACCCGGGTTCACGCTGTGGATCTGTCGGATGGTCTCGGCATACAGCCACGCGCCTTCATCGGGCAGATCGTCGCGACACACTCCGGTGACAGTGGCGTAGCGCAGCCCCATCTTCTTCACAGACGCCGCCACCCGCATCGGTTCAGCCGGGTCGTAGCCTTCGGGTTTTGCGGAGGTGATCTGGCAGAAATCGCAGCGGCGGGTGCACTGGTCACCACCGATGAGAAACGTGGACTCGCGGTCCTCCCAACACTCGAAGATGTTTGGGCAGTTTGCCTCTCGGCACACCGTATGCAGGTCGGCTGACTTCACGATGTGCTGCAGGTCCTGGAAGTTCGGCCCCGTTCGGGCCGTCGTGCGGATCCACGAGGGTTTGCGCTCGATCGGGGTCTCGGCGTTCTTGGCCTCAATGCGGAGCAGTCGACGCCCCTCCGGCTGTACAGCAGTCACTCAGCGGATGATACCCGTCGTCGCCGAAAGATTCCCCAGATGCGCTACGAGGCACCGTTCGGTTCTAGGATGCGTCGTTCGTGAACTGACTCAGGTAGGTCCTGAGGTGCGGTTCCAAATCATGGGCCACTTGGGCGACGTCCCAGCCGCCGAGGGCTTCCTCAGCCAGAGAGGTAACCCCGGCGTCGCTAATGCCGCAAGGAATGATGTTCCCGAAGGCTCCCATGTTCGGAAGTACATTCAGGGCGAAGCCGTGCATCGTGGTGCGTTTCGACACTCGAATCCCGATGGCGCAGATCTTTCGTTCCGGCCGGGCCCCCGTGGCAGCCAGCCAGACCCCCGTGCGGCCCGATATCCGCCTGCCCTCCAGACCGTGGACCGCCAGGTAGTCGATGATGGCATCTTCAAAGCGCCGGACAGGCTCGACAACTCCGACGCCGGGCGGAAGCGGCAGGATGGGATATCCCGTGAGCTGACCGGGACCGTGCCAGGTGATCTTGCCGCCGCGGTCGACGTCGATGACCTCAGTGCCGTCGAATGGTCGTTCCGTAGGCTGGGTGGCTCGCCCAGCCGTGTACACGGGCTCGTGTTCCAGCAGGATCACGTGTCCGGGACGTTCGCCCGCCGCCACACCGGCGTGCACCTCGCGCTGGTAGTCCCAGGCTGCCCGGTAGTCGCTGCGGAAACGCTTCTTTCCCAGGCCGCGGTATTCGAAGGTCAGCATCGGCATCAGTGTAGTGCGCCCCGTCGGTGGCGCTCAGCAACCGTTGCGCGAGGGAGGCACAATGCGGCCATGATCCGAAATGCCCAGGTGGATACCCCGCGCCATCGCAGAACAGGTGGCGGGGGCTCACCGGGGCAATTCCCGCGTCTGGTGCACATTTCAGGTTGCGCCCGGGTCTGCGGTGAGCCCGGTGGGGAACACATCGGGTTGGTGGCCTCAACGGATGCTGACAGCGTCCTCAGGGCTGTCATAGGGTGATGCGCATGATTCACCGACCGACCCGCCGGTACCCATATGAGACGAACGGCCCGGCTATCTATCAGGAGTCGTTTCGTCAGGTTCGAGCGGGAGCGGACCTGACTGCCTTCACCCCCGAGGAGGCGCAGGTTGCGGTGCGCATGATTCACGCCGCCGGTGACCTTGATCTACCCCGACACATCGTCTTCCACTCACGGCTCGTCGCAGCTGCTCGAACGGCACTGCGCGCCGGTGCCCCGATTTTCGTCGATGCCCACATGATCGACGCCGGCATCACCCGGCGGCGGCTGCCCGCCGAGAACGAAGTGCGGTGCCTGCTCAGGGATGAGCGGGCGGCGCAGCTGGCCATCGAGTGGGGCACAACCCGATCCGCAGCCGCCGTTTCGCTGTGGGGGGAGGACTTGGCTGGCGCGGTGGTGGCGATCGGAAACGCCCCGACGGCGTTGTTTCACCTGCTGGAACTCATCGCTGACGGAGGTCCCCGCCCCGCGGCCATCGTTGGGGTCCCCGTCGGGTTTGTCGGATCCGCCGAGTCCAAACGAGCTCTCGCGGATTCGGATTTCGGGGTTCCCTGGCTGGTCGTGCATGGACACCGTGGCGGCTCGGCCATGGCGGCTTCCGCCATCAACGCGCTCGCCAGCGAGTCGGAACGGTGATGGGTACTCTGTGGGCCGCTGGTGTCGGAACTGGTGACTCTGAAAGCGGTCCGCCTGCTTCGGGAAGCCCGGACCGTCGCCTGCTTTTCGCTCTCAGATCGGCTCAAGCCCTGGGAGGTGGTGGCTGCCCGGCTGCGGCACCTCAGCCGGGCCGATATGGCGGTGGCCAGCTACCGCCCTCGCTCTGTCGCACGGCCGGCGCAGCTAGAGGCAGCCAAAGCAGTGCTGCTGGCGGAGCGCCCCGCCGAGACTGTGGTGGTCCTGGCGCGATATTGGCCGGGGGAGGAGTCCTGCACGGTCCCCATCTTGGGGACCGCAACCCAGCCGAAGTTGACATGAAAACCCTAGTCATTATCGGTTTGACGCTGACGTGTGTCACTTCCCGGGGCCGGGTGTTGACCCCCGATTTGTTCCGCTAGTGTGAGGCGCAATGGCGAAACCGTCGGTCGGGATGCTGAGAGATTCCGGTCGCATGGGGGCGCTGTGCGTGGGTTTGTCACGAGGAACCCGGTGAGAATCCGGGACGGTCGCGCCACTGTAAACCACATCCGGTGAGTCAGGAACTCGTCCCACGCGCTCATCGCGGAACGCTGGATTCCGCAGAAGGGTTCCATCATGCATATCGCAGAGGGTTTTCTACCCCCGGTGCATGCCGCCGTCTGGTATGCGGCGGCCGCGCCATTCGTGATCCACGGGGCTATGGCCGTAGTGAAACGGGTCCGGCAGGATCCGGATTCCAAGCTGCTCCTCGCGGCCGCGGGTGCGTTCACGTTCGCGCTGTCCGCCGTGAAGTTGCCGTCGGTCACCGGCTCTTCCTCGCATCCCACGGGCACCGGCGCAGGCGCCGTGCTGTTCAAACCGCCCGTCATGGCTTTCCTGGGGACGATCGTGCTGCTCTTCCAGGCGCTTCTCTTGGCCCACGGGGGCATCACCACCTTGGGAGCAAACGTCTTTTCCATGGCCATCGTCGGTCCTTGGGCGGGGTATGCCATGTGGGTGCTGCTGCGCAAGCTCAACAGGCTCGTGGCCATCTTCTTCGCCATGGCCGTCGCGGATCTCGCCACCTACGTTGTGACGTCGTTCCAGTTGGCTTTCGCCTATCCCGGGAACGAGGGCAGCTTCGGGGCGACGGTGGTGAAGTTCCTGTCCATCTTCGCGTTGACCCAGATCCCGCTTGCGCTGGCTGAAGGAGTCCTGGGTGTGTTCTTGTTCGCTTTTCTCGCCAAAGTGGCCGCCCCCGAACTGCGCAAGCTCGGGGTGCTGGGTCGTGACGATGTGGCGGTGGCGTCATGAAGCTGAACAAGTGGGGAGTCATCATTGGGGCCATCATTCTGGTGGTGCTGTTCTGCATCCCGTTCTACACCGCCCCGAAGGATTCGGAGTTCGGCGGGACGGACGCGGCCGTCACCGAGATCCTGGAGGAGGCGGGCGCGGAACAGTGGTTCGAGCCGCTCACCGAGCCCGCTGGGCCGGAGGTTGAGTCGGGCCTATTCGCGATGCAGGCTGCGCTCGGCTCGGGCATCCTCTTCTACTGCCTTGGCCGCTTGTCGGGCAAGCGCAAGGCCGAGAAGGACGCCAAGAGCGTTGCGGATTAGCGGCCTCGACGACGCGGCTTGGACGAGTCCATGGCGCGCGGTCCCAGTTGGTCAGAAGGTGGGCCTGTCGATGGCGCTCGTGCTTGCGGCCTTGTTGGCCCGCCCCTGGCCGACCAGCCCGCTGGTGGCCGTTTTAGCGGTGTCCGCCCTGGCCGCGGCGCACATTCCCCGCCGCCTGGTGGTGGCGGCAATGACGGCGCCCGCGGTGTTCATCGTGCTCGGGGCGGCATCAGCCACCATCACCCTCGGCGGTTTCGCCGGCCCGGGCTGGCGGTGGGGCGCTCTCGGTGTCCAACAGGCCGATGTCGCCGTCGGCGTCGGCTTGTTGTTGCGCGCCACGGCCGGCACCTTAGCGGTGCTGGTGATGGCGATGACCACACCCATGGTGGACTTGCTTGGCTGGCTGCGAAAACTACGGATACCCGAGCCGCTCATTGAGATCGCGTCGTTGATGTACCGGATGATCTTCACGGCCTGGAACTCCTTCCTGACCGTTCGGCAAGCGCAACGACAACGCCTAGGTGGCACCGGATCGCTGAAGCGCCGCTTCGCGGAGACTGGGCAGTTGGTTGGGGCCGTGGCCGTCAGGAGTTGGCTCGCCTCGGCCCGGCTAGCCGATGGCCTAGCCATTCGCGGCCACGAGACAACCTTGACCACCCTGCCTGCGCGACGGGGTTCCCGACACTTGCCCGCCTGGCTTCTGGCGGCCTTGGCCGCAGTATGGGGAGTAGCACTATGGGCACGTTAAAGCTGGCTGCGACGGGTGTCGTCGCAGGCTTTGAGGGGCACGAGGTGTTGCGCGGCCTTGATGTGGCGGTGCCGCCAAGCGCGCGCCTTGCCCTGCTCGGGGCGAACGGATCCGGTAAAACGACACTGCTGCGCACGCTTGCGGGGGCGCACAAACCGTCAGCGGGACAGGTGCTGCTGGATGGGGAGCCGGTCCGCTTCGACCGGGCTGGGCTCAGGGCACATCGGCGCCGGGTGCAACTCGTGCTTCAGGACCCGGACGACCAGCTGTTCTCAGCCGACGTCCGGCAGGACGTGAGTTTCGGGCCGCTCAATCTAGGGCTTTCCGAAGCCGCAGCGGCTGAAGCGACGGATCGGGCCATCGCGGCCATGGGGATTGATCACTTGGCGGATCGGCCCACTCACCAGCTCAGCTATGGCGAGCGCAAGCGAGTGGTCATCGCCGGAGCCCTCGCCATGGACGTCGACGTACTGCTCTTGGACGAACCTACGGCGGGCCTAGACCCGGCCGGCGTTGAGGCATTGCTGGCAACCCTCGGGGAAATCAACAGCCGGGGCACCACCCTGGTGTTTTCGACGCATGAGGTGGACAACGCGTTGGCTTTCGCGACGCACGCCGCGGTCATGACGAGCGGCAAGCTGCGCCAAGGTGGGCTGGTGGAGTTGCTGAGCGACGGTGACCTGCTAGCTCAAGCGCGGCTGCGGCAGCCCATCTTGTTGCAGCTATCCGCCGCGCTCGGCTGGGCCAGCCCCGCCGTGACGGTAGCGGAAGCCAAGGAGCGCTGGGAGCGGGCCGTCAGCTGATGGGGCGGAACCCGGTGATCTGAGTGACCGGGTTCTCCCAGGCCTCTCCGCGACCGGCTTTGAGACCGTCTATCACAGTCAGTATCACCCAAGCGATGCCCCATAGGAACACGGGCAGCCCGAAGGCGATCCAGCTGAGCACAGCACCACCTGCGAAAAGGATGACCGAGAGGACTTGGAAGTTGAGGGCCTTCGCGGCCTCAGCGTTCAACTGCGAATCCTTGGCCGTCAACAACCAAGCAATGCCTGGGCCAACGGGGCCGGATATCAAGCCCGATAGGTGAACAAAGGCGGCTTTGTCGGCAGGGGCGGTCGACGGGCGACTGGGCGTCTTGACTGTCTGGGACTTCGCCAGGGCCGGGACTGGGGCGGGCAGGTCCTGGAGCGCCAAGCGAACTTGTGGGTAGGTGGTTGCTGTGAATACTAAATCGAGACGATGCTCCAGTTCCGACTCGTTGATGCGTCCCTCCGCGTAGGCGCGCTGCAACAATTCGATGGCTCGGTCCCTGGTGTTGTCGCTAATGGCGTCGCTCGTCATGCCTCTACTTTTGCACCAAAGTGGGTGAAAAACCATGAGGGGCTGCCCCCAACTGTCCCCGAGCCACCCCGGATCATCGGGAGGTGGTCAGCTCGGCTGTGCCGACCGCCTCCACCGGGAGGGTGCGCACGCCGATCATGCTGAGAAACAGGCACGAATACTGTCCGGTGACGGTCACCTCTATTTCTCCGTCGTGGACCCGCACGGCGCCGCTGAACCGGGACGCGGCTACATAGGTTTGCGCAGCCCGGACAGCGCTGCCGACCTCGGGAATCAGTCGCCCGTCCGTGAGGGATAGTTGCTGTCCGCCAGCCCGAGCTGCTTCCGCCGCGACCGCGCGGGCCTCCTGCTGGGCGCGCGCATGTCCCGCGAAGTCCACGCCTAGCCCGACAGCGAGGATGAAACCCAGCAATGCCGCCGTCACCCACACCGTGATGGCACCCCGCTCGTTCCGGCCTACACCACACCTCATGGCTATCGGGGCTTCGCGGTGGTGCAGCGCGAGCGGTATAGATGGGATTCGACAAAGTCCTCGGCGTGTCGGGCCTTGCCGACCAGGATGATGGCGGCTTGCTTCAAGCCCGTGCTGACTGCGGCTTCGGGAAACTGGGCCCCGCGCAGCGTCAACAGGCCAGCAGCACCAGGCCCGGCACCGATGAAGTGGACGGTCATGGAGCCTCTTTTGTCAGGCTGTAGCAGGTGACGGCGCGGGCGGGTTGCCAGCCGCGATATGCGCCTAGGGGCTTCGCGGTCTGGAAGGACACTTGTGTGAGTTCTCCGCCGAATCTGGCGTGAAGCTCGGCTAGGAGTGCCTCGGTCTCCAACGTCACAGAATGCACCACCAAGCGCCCACCGACCGGCAGCGCCGCGAGAGCCATAGCACACGTCTCGGCGTTCGCGCCGCCCCCGAAGAACACGGCATCTGGTCGGGGCAGCGCCGGGTCTGGCAGCAGGGTGGTGACGTCACCGACGTGTACCTCGAAGCGATCGGCGACCCCGAGCCGTGCAGCGTTGCTGCGGGCCCGCGCGGCGCGGTCCTCGCGCTTGTCGAAGGCGACAGCATGGGTCCGGTCCGCGGCACGACACCACGAGATGCTGATGCTGCCGGAGCCTGTCCCGACGTCCCACAGCACCTGCCCGGGCGCTGGGGCAAGCGCGGCGAGCGCCAGCAGCCGCAGCGGTTGCTTCGTCAACTGTCCGTCGTTGTGGAAGGCGTGGTCCGGCAGCAGCGGACCGCGAGAGATCGGATGAGCCTCGGTCGCGAACTCCACAGCCACGACGTTCAGGCGCGGCAACTCACCGGGGTGTGTTGCGAGCTCATGTGCGGTGGTGGCGTAACGCGACTCGCGGTCGGTGCCGAGGTCACCAAGCACCGTCAGCTGGGACGGTCCCCAGCCCGCTGCCTCCAGAACGCGGGCGAGCTCCACAGGCGTGGTTTGATCGGCTGACAAGGCAATGAGCCGTTCCCCCGGGGCGGCGAATGCCAGGACGCGCTGCGGCTCCCGGCTGATGAGTGAAACCCAGCCGGTTGTTTCCGCGGGCCACAGCATCCGGGCGCGAGCCAGCGTCTCGGAGGATAGCGCCGGATGCACCCGGATGCGTTCTGCCCCGAGTTCCGTCATGAGGGTGGTCGCGACTCCCGAGAGCAGCGGGTCGCCCGAGGCCAGCACCACCGCATTGTCCCCGAGGCGGCCGAAAAGCCCCTTCAACCCAGCCCGGAGCGGGGACGGCCAGGGTACGCCACGGCTCGGGTCGGGCAGCATCGCGAGGTGCCGCGTTCCTCCCACCACCACGTCCGCGGACATGACGAGGTCGCGTTGCGCGGGGGCGAGTTCGCTCAGCCCCCCGGCGGGGACGCCTACAACTTCGATCACGCTGGGAGCCTAGCGCCTCCACCGCCGACCCTGTGGCAGACCGGTCGAAGCCGTGGGCATTCAAGATAAGCCGGTCGAGCGGATTCGTGCTGATGTGGAACAATGGCCCGGTTGGGCGCGGAATGCGGTGCGAGTCCGCAGCGGTCCCGCCACTGTAAGCCGTGAGGAACGCGGACCGGAACGAACTACCGTTCTGCCCGCAGCAACGAGCCGGCGAGCCAGGTCATCCGCCCAACCACACGCGACGTGGGCGCGGACCCACAGGAAGGCACTCAGCACGGTCATGAAGTTCCCATTCACGGCGGTCCTCGGGGCCGACGACATGGTGCGTGCGCTGATCCTCGCCAGCATTTTCCCCGCGATCGGCGGCGTGTTGCGTGGCAGGGGGCTGGGGAAAGGATCGCCGGGACGGTGCAGCCGGGTCCTGACCAGCCACGGCCGGGTCGTCAGCGTCGACCCGCACACCACCTCGGGAGCCTGGCACATACCGGCTACTATCAAGGCCGCCGCCCCCCGTCAGGCCGCGCGCGGGCACCTCGCTGAGGAACAGCTGCGGATCATCGGGGCAGATGTGCGGCGCTCGCGTCGTAAAGGCCGGGAATCCAACCTGGTGTTGTTCGTGGTGGATGCCTCCGGCTCAGTGGGTGCCAGGCGTCGCATAGAGACTGTGAAAACGGCCGTGCTCTCACTGCTCGTAGACGCCTATCAGCGACGTGACAGGGTCGGAATGATCACGTTCCGGAGAGATTCGGCGGAGTTCGTGCTCCCGCCGACAGGCTCTGTCGAGGCGGCCGCCGTGCGGCTTGAGGAGCTACCTCATGGTGGCCGGACCCCACTCGTGAAAGGCCTTGAATGTGCGGCTCGGGTGCTCGCCACGGAGGCGGTCAAGGACCCGACCCGCCGCCCGATCGTCGTGCTGCTCAGCGACGGGCGCGCGACTGTCGGCCTAGGCGCCCTCGCGCGGTCCAAGGCCGCGGCGGACTCCCTGGCTGTGCGTGGCTATGACTGCGTGGTCGTTGACTGCGAGACCGGCCTGATGCGGCTTGGTCTCGCTGGTGACCTGGTGCTCGGGCTGGGGGCTGAACTCGTTCCCATGGCGGAGCTAGATCCTGCCGCTCCCACCGACGTGGTGCGTGGCAGCCTACAACCAAAGGAGGTGGCCTGATGGCCCAGGGAACCCCGGACAAGGTGCCCGATGATGGCCTGACCACTAAGCAGCGCCGGAATCGGCCCATGGTCATCGTCAACCAGGGCGAGGGCAAGGGAAAGTCGACAGCGGCCTTTGGGCTGGCGCTGCGTGGCTGGAACCAAGGCTGGAGCATCGGCGTGTTCCAGTTCGTCAAGTCCGCAAAGTGGCGCGTCGGGGAGCAGACTGCGCTGGAAGCCCTCGGGAAGCTGCATGCGGAGACCGGCCAGGGTGGCCCAGTCGAGTGGCACAAGATGGGCTCGGGGTGGTCCTGGACCCGGAAGAACTCCGACGAAGAACCCGCCCATGCTGCCCGCGCGGGCTGGGCCGAAGTCCAGCGATGCCTTCAAGAGCAGAGTCACGGACTCTACGTCCTTGATGAGTTCACCTACCCCATGGAATGGGGCTGGATCGATGCCGCAGCAGTGGCCGAAGCCTTGGTAAACCGGCCCGGCTTCCAGCACGTTGTCATCACAGGCCGCCGCTGCCCCGAGCCAATCCTGGAAATCGCGAACCTGGTGACCAACATGACCAAGATCAAGCACCCCTTCGATGATGGCCAGAAGGGCCAAAGGGGCATCGAATGGTGAGGCTGCCGCGCTTCGTCGTGGCTGCGGCCGCCTCGGGGCAAGGCAAGACCACCATCACCACCGGCATTATCGCGGCCCTCGCAGCGCGCGGGCTGACCGTGCAGGGCTTCAAAGTGGGGCCAGATTTCATCGACCCGGGGTATCACGCTCTGGCATCAGGGCGGACTGGCCGCAACTTGGACCCGTTCCTGGTGGGGGAGGAGCGGATCGGGCCGCTGCTGGCCCACGGCGCCAAGGGTGCGGATCTGTCCATCATTGAGGGCGTCATGGGGCTTTTCGATGGCCAGTTAGGCGCACAGGGCTTCGGATCGACAGCGCACGTCGCCTCCCTGGTCTCGGCCCCCATCGTGCTGTGCCTTGATGCGTCCCACACCTCTCGCTCGGCTGCGGCTGTGCTGCTGGGACTTACCCAGTACGACCCCACGTTGCGATTCGCTGGGGTCATCGTCAACAAGGTCGCCTCACCGAGGCACCGTGACGAGGTGGTGGCGGCGCTCGGGGGAATAGGGCTTCCCATTCTTGGGGTGCTGCCCCGGGACGCGGCCATCGCCGCCCCTTCCCGCCACCTCGGACTGGTTCCCGTCGAGGAACGTGCCGACGCCGACGCCACCATGCAACGTCTAGCCGAGCAGGTCGGTGCACACATCGACCTGGATTCGCTCCTAGCCGCCGCCCACACCGCAGCGGACCTGGACGTCGATCCCTGGGATCCTGCCGCGGAAGTGGCGCCGCCTTCGAACCGGCGCCCCGTCGTCGCGGTCGCTGGGGGACGGGCGTTCACCTTCCGGTACGCGGAGACCCTCGAACTACTGAACGCTGCGGGCTGTGAGCCCCAGATCTTCGATCCCGCCACAGACGACGCCCTGCCGGAGAACACCGCCGGCATCTACCTGGGGGGCGGCTTCCCCGAAATGCACACCGCTGCCCTCGCCTCAAGGGAAAACCTGCGCCGCGAATTAGCGGAGTGCATTGCGGCGGGTGTGCCCGTCGTAGCGGAGTGCGCCGGCATGCTCTACTTGTCGGACAGCGTGGATGGCGTCGCCATGGTCGGGGCAATCCCCGCAGTGGCGGCGATGGGTCCGCGCCTCACTCTCGGCTACCGGCGTGCCATCGCCACCCGCGACGGCGGCTATGCGCGAACTGGTGAAGAAATCACTGGCCACGAGTTTCACCGCACCACCACTCAATTCCCGCCGGGAAGTCAACCGGCGTGGGGCTGGGAAACCCCCGACGGGGCGCGCACAGACGGCTTCGCCACGGACAATGTCCACGCCTCCTATCTGCACGTTCACTGGGCCGGACACCCGCAACTGGCGCAGCGTTTCGCTGAGGCCATTCACGTCTACCACCGCGAGGACGCTCAACCCGCATGGCCGACACCACCCCGAACGGCGCCGCGTCGGCAGGATTTCGACCTGCTGCACCACGGGGACGCGGAGTTGGCTGAAGGCGTGATGGATCTAGCCGTCAACGTGCGGCTTGATGCTCCGCCCGCCTGGCTGCATCGTGAGATCGCCGCTGCCCACCTAGCCCCCTACCCGAAGCCCGAGGCCACGGCCGAAGTGGTTGCCGCCTGGCACAGCCTCGACATCGGCCAGACGTTGCCGACCGCCGGTGCGGCGGAAGCCTTCACGCTGATTGCCCGGGGACTGCGTTACCGCCACCCGGCCATCGTTCATCCCCAGTTCACCGAACCCGAGGCCGCCTTGCGGACCGCCGGGATGGTGCCGCAGCGGGTACTGCTATGGCCCGAAGACGATTTTCGGCTGGCCGCTGAGCGCGTCCCAACGGCAGCGGACCTGGTCTTCGTCGGCAACCCGACGAACCCCACTGGGGTGCTGCATCCCGCCGAGGAACTGCGCAAGCTGGCCCGCCCTGACCGTGTGCTCGTCGTCGATGAAGCCTTCATGGATGCCGTCCCAGGCGAGCCGGGCTCCCTGCTGTCCGGTGATCTCACGGGAATCCTGGTGCTGCGTTCCCTCACCAAGACCTGGGGGCTGGCCGGGCTCCGGGTCGGCTATGTGTGCGGCGACCCTGAGCTAATCCAGCAACTTCGCCGCGTGCAGACCCCGTGGGCGGTGTCGACGCCGGCGCTGGCGGCAATGCGGGCCGTCTGCTCGGCGCGCGCTCGCTCCGAAGTCGAATCCTGGCAGGCCGAGCTGGCCGCTAACCGGGAGGCGTTAACGAGGGGGCTAAGCGACCTAGGGTTGCGCGTGGTACCCTCCTCAGCGCCGTTCGTCCTTGTCAGGGGGCCTGAAGGGCTTCGGGAAAAGCTGAGGGTACATGGCCTTGGGGTGCGGCGAGGTGATACGTTCCCGGGGCTGAGTTCTGAATGGTTTCGGGTGCGCGTCCCCGGACCCGGGTTGCGTGCCCGCCTGCTCGACGCGCTGGGCAAGGAGTTGTCATGACCGGTCGCGTCATCCTCGTGGGAGCTGGCCCCGGTGACCCGGATCTCATCACCGTCGCCGGGCTCAAGGCCCTGCGTGCCGCGGACGTCATCGTCACGGACAGGCTGGTGCCGAAGGGCCTTCTTGACGAGGCTCGGGCCGGTGCTGAGGTCATTGAGGTCGGCAAGGTGCCACGCGGCGAATTCACGCCCCAGGAGCGCATCAACGAGATTCTGGTGGAACATGCGCAGGCCGGACAGACCGTCGTGCGGTTCAAGGGTGGGGACCCATTCGTGTTCGGTCGCGGCTTCGAAGAGTGGCAGGCATGCGCGGCTGTGGGCATCCCAGTGGACTACGTCCCCGGCATCTCCTCCTCCATCGCGGGCGCCGGGCTGGCGGGTATCCCCATCACCCATCGAGGGATTACGCAGGGCTATACCGTCGTCAGCGGGCATGTCCCGCCGGGCGACGAGCGCTGCGGGCTGGATTGGGATCACCTAGCCCAATCCAGGCTGAGCCTCGTCATCATGATGGGGGTCAAGTACCTGCCGCAGATCACGGAGCGGCTCCTTAGTGGTGGCATGAGCGCGGATACCCCCGCTGCGGTGGTGGAAAACGCGGGTCTGCCGCAGATGCGGCTGCTGCATTCGTCGGTCAGCGCGGTCGCTGCGGCGGCGCGTGAAGCCAACATCAAGCCCCCCGCGGTCACCATCCTGGGCGAGGTCGCGGGCCTCATCGTCGACTGACGGCCGGACCGTGCTAGCGACGGTGCTCGGCCAGCCAAGCCGCAGCTTCGGCGGCGGTGGTGACCCGCGGGATATCGGCGGGTAGCGGGGCGCGCCTCACGACGATCACGGCCACCCCCAGTTCTGCGGCGGCCTGGAGTTTCGGTTCCGTCAATGCTCCGCCCGAGTCTTTTGTCACTAGGGCCGAGATGTGCTCTGTCGTCAGCAACTCACGTTCACTGTCGAGGGTGTAGGGGCCACGATCGAGCAGCAAAGTCCAGGAACCGGGAACTTCGACGTCGGGAGCCTCAACCATTCGAGCAATGATGTTGTTCAATTCCAGGTAGGGAGCCACGGACTGGCGGCCGACGGTCAGCAGCACCCGCTCGTGAGCCGCGGCGAGCCGGGCAGCTGCCGAGTGCGAGGGTGCCCACTGCCAAGTGGCCGCCAGCGGGTGCGACTCCCAGCTGGGCCGGTCAATCCGCAGCAGCGGCACCCCGGCCTGTCGGCAGGCGGCGACGGCATTGGCGCTGATCCGTTCCGCGAACGGGTGTGTGGCATCCACCACCTGGCCAATGTTCTCTGCTCGCAGCCACGTCGCCAGGCCGTCGGCACCGCCGAAGCCTCCGACGCGCACCTCGCCCGCAACCCGAGCCGGTTTGTTGACCCGCCCCGCCAGGGACGTGATCACCGGTATACCGGCTGTCACCAGCAACTCCGCCAACTCGCGGCCCTCGCGCACGCCGCCCAGGATGAGTGTCTTCACCACGCCATTCAACCGCACGCGACCCTCGACGGAACTTCTGAACGTGCCGGCACCGTACGCGCAGAAGCCCGGCAGTGCCGAGTAGCGCGGCGGCGAAGGCAATGCTCCGGTTCTTCCCCGCGCGATCTCTTATAGTCTTTGCCCCATGACTGTGAGCCTTGGCATGCCGGCAGCGCCCCCTCGGGCGCTGGCACCCCGTCGGACATCTCGCAAGATCAAGGTCGGGTCAGCTTTCGTGGGAGGGGACGCCCCAGTTTCGGTGCAGTCGATGACCACGACGAAAACCACCGATATCAACGGCACCCTGCAGCAGATCGCCGAGCTGACCGCCACCGGCTGCGACATCGTGCGGGTGGCGGTGCCGAGCGCCGACGATGCCGAGGCGCTGCCGATCATCGCTATGAAATCCCAGATCCCCGTGATCGCAGATATCCACTTTCAGCCGAGGTACGTGTTCGCCGCAATCGATGCGGGCTGCGCGGCCGTGCGTGTGAACCCTGGCAACATCAAGCAATTTGACGACAAGGTCGCCGAGATCGCCAAGGCAGCCACCGACGCGGGCGTGAGCCTGAGGATCGGCGTCAACGCCGGCTCCCTCGACAAGCGACTCCTCGCGAAATACGGATCGCCAACCCCCGAGGCCCTCGTCGAATCCGCGTTATGGGAAGCCTCACTGTTTGAACAGGTTGATTTCTACGACTTCAAGATCTCCGTCAAACACCACGACCCTGTGGTGATGGTGCGCGCCTACGAACTTCTCGCCGAGCAGTGCCAGTACCCGCTGCACCTGGGCGTCACGGAGGCCGGGCCAGCGTTCCAAGGCACCATCAAGTCGTCGGTGGCATTCGGTGCCCTGCTGAGCCGGGGGATCGGGGACACCATCCGGGTCTCCCTGTCAGCCCCGCCCGCGGAGGAGGTGAAGGTTGGCGTGAAGATCCTTGAGTCGCTAAACCTGCGCCCCCGCAAGCTGGACATCGTCTCCTGCCCATCATGCGGTCGCGCCCAAGTCGACGTATACACGCTGGCGGAACAAGTCACGAAGGGCCTGGAGGGGATGAAGGCTCCGCTGCGGGTGGCCGTCATGGGGTGCGTCGTTAACGGCCCCGGGGAGGCGCGCGAGGCAGATCTCGGGGTGGCCTCAGGCAACGGCAAGGGCAAGATCTTCGTCAAAGGTGAGGTCATCAAAACGGTGCCCGAGGACGAAATCGTCGAGACTCTGCTGACGGAGGCCCGCCGCATTGCCGCCGAGATGGGGGAGGTGGGCGAGCCCGAGGTCTCGGTCTCCTGAGATGGCCACCAGGCTGAGGGCCCTTGGACCCCAGGACCTGGGCGCTGTCAAGGAGTTGCTCGCGCAGCGCCCGGTCGAGACGCTGTTTCTGGCCTCGAAACTGGAGCAATCCGGCTTCGACCGACGAGCCCTTGGCGTTATGCACGGGTTCGAGCGCGATGGTGAACTGACCGCGGTGTGTCTGGACGGCGGGACGTTGTTTCCTGCGGGAATCGAGCCGGACGCCATTCCCGCTTTCGTCACAGCGGTTGGCCCCCGAAGGAATTGCGCCTCAATCCTGGGGCCAAGCATCATGGCATTAGGCATGTATCTGGGCCTATCCACGCGTTACCGCGGAGAGTGGACCGAGGTGGTCAACGTTCGCGATCGTCAGCCCCTGATGGTGTTGGACACCCCACCGTGTGTTGCGCCCGACCCGCGCGTTCGCCCCCTGACCAGCGTTGACTATGAGTCGTATCTGGCGGCATCAGTCGCCATGTACACCGATGAGATTGGCACGTCGCCTTATAAACACGGGCCGGGGTACGGGACCTTCGTCCGGGCCCGACTACTGGGTGGGGACGCCTGGGGGGTCGTCGAGCATGGGCGGGTGATCTTCAAGGCCGATATCGGTCCGCGGCTCGGCTCCCACGCCCAGCTCCAAGGCGTATGGCTGGACCCGAGCCTGCGCCATCAGGGATTGGCTGCCCCGATGCTCGCCGGCATGCTGGCCCTGGCTCAGCAGGAACATCCGGTGATCAGTCTCTATGTCAACCACTTCAACACCCCAGCTATCCGGCTCTATGAGCGCCTCGGCTTTCGACAAGTCGGCACCCTGGCGACGGTCCACTACTGAGCCGCAGCGCCCCGCCCGAGGCCGGGGACTAGGCGCGCACGCGACGAAACAACAAGGCACCCGGCTGGGGACGCCGGGGAGCAACGTGAGAATTCGCGGGCGGCTGGAGGCGCTCAGCACGGTGGTCGAGATGCGGCCAGGAAGCCGACGGGGCGTTCGGGCGGTAGAGTTCTCCCGTCTTCAACAGGAAGGTGCCCTCGTGATCACGCGTCTCAGCCAGTTGTTCGTCCGGACCCTGCGCGACGACCCGGCCGATGCCGAGGTGGCCAGCCACCGGTGGCTGGTCCGGGCCGGCTACATCCGCCGGGCCGCGCCGGGGGTGTACTCGTGGCTGCCGCTGGGGCTCAAGGTTCTCCACAAGGTGGAGGCCATCATCCGTGAGGAGATGGAGGCGATGGGTGCGCAGGAAGTGCGTTTCCCGGCGTTACTTCCACGCGACCCCTATGAGGCGACAGGCCGGTGGGACGACTACGGCGAGAACCTCTTCCGTCTCAAGGACCGCAAGGGAGCTGACATGCTCCTCGGCCCCACCCATGAAGAAATGTTCACGCTCGTTGTCGGGGACCTCTACAGCTCCTACAAGGACTTGCCGCTCTCCATTTTCCAGATCCAGACGAAGTACCGTGACGAGGCTCGTCCGCGCGCGGGGCTGCTGCGCGGGCGTGAGTTCATCATGAAGGACTCCTATTCCTTCGATGTGGACGACGCGGGTCTAGAGGCCAGCTACCAGGCCCATCGCGACGCCTACATCCGGATCTTCGACCGGTTGGGCTTCGACTATGTGATCGTGCAGGCCACCTCCGGGGCCATGGGCGGGTCCGCCTCGGAGGAGTTCCTCGCCGTGCTGCCTGCCGGCGAGGACACCTTTGTACGCTCCCCGGGGGGGTACGCGGCAAACATTGAGGCCGTTCGGGTTACCCCGCCCCCCGCCGTCGACGCCTCGGACGAACCGGCTGCGCGCGTGCTGGACACCCCCGACAGCCTCACCATCGCGGCCCTCGTCGATGTTTTCAACGCGCGCTATCCCCGCGCGGATCGCCCCTGGACGGCTTCGGACACCCTGAAGAACGTCGTGCTGAAAGTCACCGAGCCTAACGGGCGAACCTGGCCCCTGATCATCGGCCTGCCGGGCGACCGCGACGTCGACCCCAAGCGCTTGGAGGCCGCGCTCGCCCCGGCGGAGGCCGCGCCGTTCGAGGAAGCTGACTTCGCGGCTCACCCGCTGCTCGTCAAGGGCTATATCGGCCCGCAGGTCCTGGGTTCGGAGTCCCCCACGAAGATCACATACCTCGTGGATCCCCGTGTCGTCGATGGCACCTCCTGGGTGACCGGCGCCAATGAGACCGGCAAGCATGTCGCCCACCTCGTAGCGGGACGCGACTTCACAGCCGACGGCACGATCGACGTTGCGGAAGTTCGCGAGGGCGATCCATCCCCCGACGGCTCTGGGCCGCTGACGCTGGCCCGCGGCATCGAGATGGGCCACATCTTCCAGCTGGGTCGCAAATATGCTGATGCCCTGGGCCTGAAGGTGTTGGACGCTAACGGCAAGCTCGTCACCGTCACGATGGGCTCCTACGGCATCGGCGTGTCCCGGGCCGTGGCCGCAGTCGCCGAGGCCACCTGCGACGAGAAGGGGTTGGCCTGGCCGGTAGAGGTTGCCCCATACCAGGTGGAGGTGCTCGTCACTGGCAAGACCCAGGAGTTGTTCGCTGCGGCTGAGGATCTCGCAGCCCAAATCGACGGCGTCGGGCTGGACGTGCTCTACGATGACCGCAAGGCCAGCCCCGGTGTGAAGTTCGCTGACTCGGAACTGTTGGGGATGCCCATCATCGTTGTCATAGGGCGCGGCCTAGCCGACGGGCTCGTCGAGGTGCGCAACCGCCGAACGGGCGAGCGCCGGGACGTTCCCCTCACCGAGGCCCTCGCCGTCGTTTGCGACCTCGCGGGCTGAGGAAGACTGGCTGGTTGCGCTGCTCGCGACGAGGGCTCGCACGTCCGGGATTTCAGCTATCGCTCCATCCCGGCCAGATAGGTAGTTGGCCGCCCAGGGCCTGCACCTGCGTCACCTGGGCGACGGCGTCCGGCAACCAATCAGCCTGCCCCGCAGCCACCACGGCTGCCAGCCCGTCCATCAGGCTCGACTCCAGGGAGATCCGCGCCGTCTGGAGGCTGCTGGCATCGGTGATCATGGGGAGGTCGTAATGGGTGTCTTGGCGTGGGCGCTCGGGACCGGCCGCCTCAATCAACCAGTTTCGAAGGTGTTTGACGTCGATGAGCCGTGCGGCAACCGACCCCCGAGCCGGGTCGTTGCCGGGGATCACCCCAAGTCCCTTCTCCAACGCCTGCTGCAACGCCCAGACATGCGTTAGCGCGACCCCCAGGGCCGTCTCCGCCGTCTCCTCGGGATAGCTTGACGGCACCGGGCCGCTCTGGGAGGGAAGGGACTCGGTGTTAGCGAGCCCCGTCGCGCCCAGCAGTATCGAGACCAGCAGCAGCCGGAGCGGCTGCTCCGTCGCTGTTACCAGGGCCGCGGTCGCCGCCTGCACGCTCGCGGCGGACATGGCCGCTAGCTCGGGGGACGGCGGGATGGAGCTGGTGGGGTGGGGAAAAATGGCCTCTCCGCCCAGTACAGGATCGGCAGTCAGGAGCCGCTCCTGCCAGGCCGCAATGTGGGCGAGGGCCGCGGAACCGTAGGGCTCTGGCTGCTCCCGGACCGCCACGGCCAAGTCGGCAAGCGCGACGGTGAGCTCACCGATGCCTGGCCCCATGGTGGGTGTGACGGAAGGCGGGGCGGAAACATGATCCCCAAGCACCGTTGGATCGGGGGTGCAAGCAGCGATGCCGAACAAACCGAACCCAGCCAGCAATCGACGTCGGGGAAGAGGCATGGCGGCAGTCTAGTGGCAGATGCAGACCCACCCGCTGAAGGCGGCCGACCGGCCAAAACGCCGACACCAGGAATAAACCACGTATCAGGTGGTTGTGCTTGCCCCGACGTAGGATGGCAGGCACAACCGAGCCCACAATCGAATCGGAGCCCATCCATGCAAGAACAACAGCTCGCGGCGATCGTCGAGCCCATCCTGGCAGAGGCCGGGCTGGAACTGGACAGCATCGCTGTGACCCCCATAGGGAAGCGACGCCTCCTGCGTATCATCGTCGATGGCGACGGGCCGTCGGGGCATGGCCCGATGCTGGATGACATCTCCGCGGTCTCCGCGCTGATCTCGTCGGCGCTCGATGAGTCTCCCATTGTTGGCAATGCCCCCTACACCCTTGAGGTGTCTAGCCGAGGCGTTGACAAACCGCTGACCGAGCCCAAGCATTATCGGCGCAGTCGCGGGCGCTTGGTGCGGCTCAGCCTGGAGGACGACGACCTCATCGGTCGTATCATCGCCGTCACCGACTCCGATGTCGAGCTTCACGTTGACGGCGCCCCCCGCATCTTCGCCTTCAGCGATATCCGCAAGGCCCAGGTGCAAGTCGAACTGAACCCACCTAAGGAATACGCCCTGCCGGGCAACAATGCAGTTGACGAGGAGGCCTGAGATGGACATTGATCTGGCAGCTCTGCGCGCCATTGAGCGCGACAAGGACATCCCCATGGATTACCTCATCAAAACCCTGGAGGATGCCTTGCTAAACGCCTACCACAAGACCGACAACCCGCTGCGCGGCGTCAAAGTCGAGGTAGATCGGAAGACCGGCAAGGTGGCGGTGCTCGCCCCAGAGTTCAACGACGACGATGAGGTGATCGGCTACTACGACGACACCCCCGAGGATTTTGGGCGCGTGGCTGCCTCCACCGCTCGTCAAGTGATCTTTCAGCGCCTCAGGGAGGCCGAAGATGACCAGAAATACGGCCACTTCTCCGGCACCGAAGGCGACATCCTGACGGGGGTCATCCAGGCCGACCGGGACTCGCGGGCCGTGCGCATTGATCTGGGCTCCCTGGAGGCCACGATGCCCCTAGCAGAGCAGGTGCCCGGTGAGGACTACTCGCATGGCAAACGCATCAAGGTGTACGTGGTCTCGGTGCGTCGCGAACTGCGGGGCCCGCAGGTCATTGTCTCGCGAACTCACCCGAACCTGGTGCGGAAGCTCTTCGCGCTTGAGGTTCCCGAGATCGCTCAGGGGGTTGTCGAGATCAAGGAGGTTGCTCGCGAGGCAGGGCATCGCTCGAAGATCGCGGTAGCCAGCACTAACCCGGACGTTTCCGCCAAAGGCGCCTGCATTGGCCCGATGGGGCAGCGGGTTCGTGCCGTCACGAACGAGTTGAACGACGAGAAGATCGACATCGTTGACTGGTCGGATGATCCGCGGAGGTTCGTGGCGGCTGCGTTGTCGCCAGCCAAGGTGCTGTCGGTCAGCGTGGTGGACGAGGCCGCGCGCGCCTGCCGCGCCGTGGTGCCCGACTACCAGCTGTCGCTGGCTATCGGACGTGAGGGGCAGAATGCACGGCTGGCGGCGCGGCTCACCGGGTGGCGCATCGACATCCAGCCGGACGTCAATTCCTAGAGCGGTTTTCGTCAGCGAGCACCGCAGATCTTGACGATGCCGACGTCGGCCGCCTTCGCAACCGCCCTGGGCCGGTTTCCTGTCGGCGACAGCCTGCAGGTGGCGCCTGCCGGGGGCCTGTGTCCTGGCTGTTGCGCGGATGTGTCAAGATCAAGGGTGTGGAGCCCATTCGCACTTGTATCGGTTGCCGCCGCCGGGCCGCGCAGTCTGAGTTGCTCAGGTTGGTGCGTCGTGGCGACGAGATCGTTGATGGCACCCGCCCCAGGCTTCCGGGGCGGGGCGCCTATCTCCACGAAGAGTGCTTCGGCGCGGCGCAGAAGCGGCTGGCATTTCGTCGCGCCTTCGGGCCCGGGGCTGTCATATCTGATGAGTTGCGCCATCAACTCGCGGCGGCAGCAGCCGTCGCCCTGCCTCAGGTCAAGATGCCCCGGGAGTGATTGATGCGTGTCCCATGACGAATGCCCGTCGGGTCGCGTCCCTGGCAACGGTCACCTGACGCCGCCAGGCCCGGAGGCAACACCCCTGGATCATCCGTGCGACAGGGGTGTTGTTGTTACCGGGCCTGGCGACCGTAACCCCGCCGAGGTTCTCAACGAGAGGTAACGGGGTACGGCAGGGAACTACTCTTCTTCGCCGTTGTAGGAGCCTCTGGCGAGGACGTGGTACCGGCGGCCGCTTTGCTCCACCACGACTGTCGCCACGGTTGCGCCGGTACTGTCGCGCACCAGCATCTCGGAGATGCTGCCGAAGGGGGAGTCGGGCTTCTCCTCTAGCTTGAACGAAGCAGCATCTGCGTTGCCAGTCGCCTGTTGGAAGCTGCGCGCCCATTCCAGCGCGGCGTCAGCGTCGTCCTCGTACACCATGCGGCAGATGTCATCGGTGGTGGTGGCGCTGGCCGCATTCTCCACGAAGACCTGAGCCGCGTCTCTGGGTACAGCCGCCGAGCAGGCACACCGACACCAGCAGCCCGGCCAACACCCGCGCTACTTCACGGCGTGGGCGTACCATTCCAGGCCCTTCTGGGGCAGGGACGTGAACGGAACATCTCGCCTGTTCCGCGTGTGATAAGAGAGCGGCGGTACACCGTTTCTGGTGTGGCCAGCGTTCAGAATCTGTGGGGTTTGCGTCGACTGCTCGGCCGAGATGCTCTCGGGAGCTTCGTCTGGATCGGCACAGGAGATTCCTGGCTGTAGTGCCCCAATCGGCTCAGTCCCTGCTAACCGGCCGGTTCTCATGGTTTCCCTCCGTGGGCATCCTCCATGAGGAACAGGCCCGGAGCGCCCGTTCCCGGTGCTCTGGGTCGATTCTAACATGCAAGTACACCAAAACATCTTCCAACTAAGAGGATCTTTCGAACCAGAGGATCATTTGTCCTGGATCGATCCGTTGGGTGCGCGCGCGGGGCGATGCGGAAGTGGCTGGGGACATGGCTCTCGTTGCGTTCTCTATGTGTGGAGTCGGGTGTGGGCTTGACGACCGTAGGGGTGGCCAGGTTTGGTGCTTGTCAGGGGAGTGGATGGGCTGTCGGTATGCGGTTTGGGTGTTGGTCGGTCGTTTTCGCATGGCGGGGAAACGCGAATCGCTGGGCGGGGTACTCTCGCCTGAGGTCCGCGCAACCCTTTCCGGACCTTTTCGCTTGGCTTCGTCGTCAGTTGGATTTTGCGGTAGTGCGCGCGGTAGAATCCCCGCTGGCCCTCGTATCTGCGATGGAGCCGTTCCCTTCGCGGTCAGTCGACCGCGTCCCCCAGAAAGTGAGTTAACGCTCATGACCACTCGATGAGTACATGAGATGACCCAGCCAACCAGCTAGATGGGCCAGCGGACGTGTGTGCCGTCTTGGCCCTCACGAAGGAGAGTAGTGGCCAAGCCCCGCGTCCACGAGATCGCAAAAGAGATTGGGATCACCAGCAAGGAGCTTCTTAGCAAGCTCACAGAGATGGGGGAGTACGTCAGTAGCGCGTCCTCCACCCTCGAAGCGCCCGTTGTGCGCAAAGTACGAGAAGCCTTCGCGCCGAAGGCTGAGGCTCCAGCGCCCAAGCCGACGGCGGAGAAGGCTACCAAGCCCGCTAAGCCGACGCCCGCCAAGCCTGCACCGAAGCCCGGGGGCAAGCCATCGGCGAAATCAGAGCCACCCAAGCCGTCCGAGTCATCTGAATCGACTGAGACAAAGCCAGCAGCGACTCCCGGCGCTCCCACCCCGAAGCCTGCGGCGTCGAACGAGCCCGCCAGGCCTGCGCCGAAACCAGGGGCGCCCAAACCTGGCGCCCCGCGTCCCAGCGCCCGCAAGCCGGGTGGTCCCGCGGCTCGCGCGAACGCCCCGCGTCCCGGCGCTCCCAAGCCAGGGGCGAAGGCCCCCGGCGATGCCGCCCCACGACCTGGGGCACGCCCCGGGCCCCGGCCGGGTGGGCAAGGGCCGACCCCGGGCGGCGCCGCCCGCCGCCCCGGTGCGCCGCGGCCTGGGAACAACCCGTTCACGGCCTCGCAGGGCATGGGGGTCAGCCGCTCCAGTGGGCAGCGGCGTTCTGACGGCGGCGCCCCGCGTCCCGGTGGCGACTCACGCATGCCGCGACCTGGCGGCACGGGAGGGCTCCCGCGTCCCAATCCGGCGATGATGCCCAAGACCCAGAACTCGACCCTCGGCCAGCAGGCCGTTCGGGGTGGGGCCCGCCCAGGCCCCGGCCGTGGCCGCGCTGGCGGCCAGGGACGTCCGGGAGGGGGCGGCGGTTTCAGCGGCCCACCCATGGGCGGCCCAAGCGGTGGTGTCGGACGGGGCGGCGGCCGTGGTCGCGGCGGCTCCACGCAAGGTGCCTTCGGGCGCGGCGGGGCCGGTGGTCGGCGCGGTCGCAAGTCCAAGAAGCAGCGCCGCCAAGAGTTTGACCAGATGGAGGCCCCCACGATCGGTGGCGTGCGTCTCCGGAAAGGCGACGGGCAGACGGTGCGGTTGCGTCGCGGCGCTTCGCTGACCGACCTCGCAGAGAAGATCGGCGTCGAGCCTGCGTCGCTCGTGCAGGTGCTGTTCCACCTGGGCGAGATGGTTACGGCCACCCAGTCTGTGGCCGATGACACCCTTGAGGTGCTGGGCGCCGAGCTTGACTACAACATTGAGGTCGTCTCCCCCGAGGACGAGGACCGAGAGTTGTTGGAGTCCTTCGACGTCGAGTTCGGCGAGAACATCGGCGACGAGAGCGACCTCAAGTCCCGGCCGCCGGTCGTCACCGTCATGGGGCACGTTGACCACGGTAAGACGAAGCTGCTTGATGCGCTGCGTAACACGAACGTCGTGGCGGGTGAGGCCGGTGGGATCACCCAGGCCATCGGCGCTTACCAGGTCGAGACGGAGGTGGATGGCGAGGAACGCGCCATCACGTTCATCGACACCCCCGGTCACGAAGCCTTCACAGCGATGCGTGCCCGCGGCGCCAAGTCCACGGACATCGCGGTGCTGGTGGTCGCCGCTGATGACGGCGTCATGCCCCAGACCATTGAGGCCCTCAACCACGCCAAGGCCGCCGACGTGCCCATCGTGGTCGCGGTCAACAAGATCGACAAACCGTCGGCTGATCCGGTGCGGGTGCGCGGGCAACTGTCCGAGTTCGGCCTAGTGCCGGAGGACTACGGTGGCGATACCCAGTTCGTCAACGTTTCCGCCGTCACCGGGGAGGGCCTAGATGCCTTGCTTGAGGCCATCATCCTGACCACGGATGCGGCACTCGACCTGCGTGCCAACCCCAACATGCCCGCCCAGGGCGTGGCTATCGAGGCCCACCTCGACAAGGGCCGCGGACCGGTCGCCACGGTGCTCGTCCACCGCGGCACGTTGCGGATCGGCGACTCCATCGTCGCCGGCTCGGCCTATGGCCGCGTCCGGGCGCTGATCAACGACCAGGGCAGCAACGTGACCGAGGCTCCGCCGTCCATGCCCGTCCAGGTGCTCGGACTCACCGCAGTTCCGGGGGCCGGCGACAACTTCCTGGTGGTGGAGGACGACCGCAAGGCCCGTCAGATCGCGGATCGACGCGAGGCCCGGATGCGAGCCGCCCAGCAGGCCAAGACCAGCCGTCGCAAGACCCTGGACCAGCTGTTCGACGAACTGCAGAAGGGCGAGACCCAGGAATTGCTGCTCATCCTCAAGGGCGACGGCGCGGGTTCCGTCGAAGCCCTGGAGGATGCCCTGTCGCAGATCGATGTCGGCGACGAGGTCAGCCTACGAGTCATCGACCGCGGCGTCGGTGCCATCACCGAGACCAACGTGTCGCTGGCTGCAGCCTCAAAGGCAGTCATCATCGGCTTCAACGTTCGTGCCACGGCCCACGCGGCCCAGCTCGCGGACCGCGAGAACGTCGATATCCGCTACCACTCGGTCATCTACGCGGCGATCGACGAGATCGAAGCTGCCCTCAAGGGCATGCTCAAGCCGATCTACGCCGAAGAAACCCGTGGTCAAGCCGAGATCCGTGAGATCTTCCGCTCCTCCAAGTTCGGCAACATCGCGGGCTGCATGATCATCGATGGTTCGATCAAGCGGAACCAGAAGGCGCGACTGCTGCGCGACGGCACCGTGGTTACTGAGACCTCTATCGCCTCGCTCCGGCGCGAGAAGGACGACGTGACCGAGGTGCGTGAGGGCTTCGAGTGCGGCCTGACGCTCAGCAACTACGGTGACATCCGCATCGGCGACATCATCGAGACCTTCGAGATGGTCGAGCGCGAACGCACCTGATAGAGGAGATGAACGATGGCAAATGCGCGTAACGCGAAGCTGGCGGATCAAATCAAGGTGATCCTGGCTAACGCGTTAGAGCGGCGCGTCAAGGACCCCCGGCTTGGCTTCGTCACCGTCACCGATGTGCGGCTGACCGGTGATAACCGGGACGCCACTGTGTTCTACACGGTGATGGGTGACGACGCAGCCCGGGCGGGGACGGCCGCCGCGTTACGGTCGGCCACCGGGATGCTGCGCACCACTCTTGGCTCGCAGTTGAACCTTCGCCACACGCCATCACTGACCTTCGTGCTGGACGCCACCCCCGAGGCGGCACGCAGCATTGAGGATCTTCTCGCTCGGGCTCAGGCCCAGGACGCGGAGGCAGCGGCCCAGGCCGCTGGAAAGTCCTTTGCGGGGGACGCCGATCCCTACCGCAAGCCCCGCGATGCCGATGAGGGCGAGTGACCGTTAACCCCGGCATCGTTGTCGTCGATAAACCGGCGGGCGTGACCTCCCACCATGTGGTTGGTCGCCTCCGCCGGCTTCTCGGCACCCGAAAAGTCGGCCACGCCGGAACGCTGGACCCCATGGCCACTGGAGTGCTGATCCTGGGAGTGAACCGGGCCACCCGACTCCTGGGCCACCTCGCCCTGCACGACAAGCGTTACCTTGCGACTGTGCGGTTGGGGGAGGCTTCCACCACGGATGATGCCGAGGGAGAACTCACGAGCATCGCCGACCCGTCCGACCTGGGGTTCGCCAGGCTGGAGGCGGCGGCCGCCCCGTTGCGTGGTCAGATTCAGCAGGTGCCCTCAGCGGTATCCGCTATCAAGGTGAACGGGAAACGCGCTTACGCTCTGGCCCGCGCCGGGGTTGACGTCGAGTTGAAGGCCCGGACGGTGGAAGTCACCCGGCTGGACTTGTTGGCGATACGCCACAACGAGCGAACCCTGGATGTTGATATCGATGTCGAGTGCTCGTCGGGCACCTACGTCCGGGCCATCGCGCGCGACCTTGGGCGGGCGCTGGGGGTCGGGGGACACCTTACGGCGCTGCGACGCACCCGGATCGGCAACTACACGCTGGCCCAGGCCGTGGAGCTAGGGGAGCAGCCGCCGACCCTCATGACGATGGCAGAGGCGGCGCGCCTGAGTTTTCCATGCCTGATCGTGGACGAGGCCCAGGCGAGGGACATCGGATTCGGGCGACGCCTAGCCCTGGGGCTGGATGCCGAACCCACCGGGATGATCGGGCCAGGTGGGGAACTCCTCGCTCTCTACCGCCCCGACGGTGACGGCGCCCGCCCCACAGCGGTTTTCGGGTGACGGTAGCTCTTCGGGTGCGGCTGGCCACCCAGTCAAATCCCGAGTTTCAGCGCATGGTAGGCGGTTCGGATGTGCTCTTCCATGAGCGTGGCCGCCGACTCGCCGTCGCGATGCTCGATAGCCTGAAACACAGCGCGATGCTGACGGCACAACGTGACGCGTAGTTCCTGCCAGTCCGTCATGGCCATGGATGCGTTACGGATGGGCGCGCGCAGTGCTTCACGGATGGCCGACGTGAGATCACCGATGAAGGGATTCCGGGCCGTGATGGCGATCGCCACGTGAAAATCGGTGTCGAGGGCGTTGAAGCTGTCGAGCGTAGTCTCCCGGTCCATGCGATCCACCAGAGTCCCCAGCCGGTTGATGGCCTCCTCATCCCAGTGCCGGGCGGCCAGCGTCGCCGTCGAGCGCTCAAGCGCAACACGGGTATCGGTCAGATCGGCAGCGGAGGTCGAGGTCAAGGCCAGATGCAGTCGGAACAGCCGTCCCAGTGCCTCAGTCTGTCCCGCGATGATCCGGGTACCACGCGTCGGACCCGGATGTGACTCAAGAATGCCCTGAGCCTGGAGAACACGGATTGCCTCACGCACGGCTCCCCGGCTCACCCCTAGGCGCTGGGCGAGTTCGCGTTCCGGGGGCAGGCGCGCACCGACCGGAAAGGTACCGCTCAGGATCAATTGCTCTATGTGATCCAGCGCGACCCGGTGCGCCTTGCGATCATCGGCTTCGAGCATAAGCCAATCTTGGCACTGAATCTCCCGTGGTGCGCACGATGCTGCCCGCCCCCATGCGGGAATGGTTGTCGGACCCTGTTAGTATCACCTCGTCCTCATCGGGGAATCCGGTGAAAATCCGGGGCTGACGCGCAGCGGTAACGGGGAGACCCGAAGCCCGAATGCCGACGGGGAAGCGAACCCGGCCGCGCGCAACGGCCCTGAACGGAAAGCACACCATGCCTCGCTTAGCCGATGTCGGCCGCCGGAAAGGTCTCCGGGTGGCGCTCCTGGCGGTCGCGCTGATCCTCACCCCCGCCCTGACCATCACCATCGGAGCGGCCGCCGTACCGCTGGACCAAGTCGTGGGGGTGGTACTCAGCCACATCCCCGGCCTTGACATCGAGATCACCTGGGCCCGCAACATTGACGCCATCGTTTGGGAAACCCGGCTGCCCCGCATCCTGGTGGGCATCGCGGTGGCCGTGATCCTTGGAGTCTCGGGCGTTGTCCTTCAGGCCGTGGTGCGCAACGCCCTAGCGGAGCCCTACGTGCTGGGCGTCAGCGCCGGAGCCTCGTCTGGTGCCGCCTTCGCCATCATCATCCTCGGCACCACCGCGGCCGCATTTGTGGGCCTGCTCGCATTCGCCGGCGCACTGCTGGCGACGATGTTGGTGCTGGCCATCGCTGGTCGGACTCAGTCACCGCTGCAGCTGATCCTCGGGGGCCTCGGCGTCGGTTTCGGTTTCCAGGCCTTGACGAACCTCATCATTTTCTCGTCTGACTCTCCGGAGGCCGCCCGTTCGGTCATGTTCTGGACGCTCGGCTCCCTGGCCCGGGTCATCTGGGAGTCGATTCCGCTCATCATGATCACCGCGGTGGTCCTCACTGTTCTCATGGTGGTGTGCGGACCCGTGCTTGACGCGCTGGCGAGCGGGGATCGGACGGCACAAGCGGTAGGTATCGAGCCCGCGCGGGCCCGAGTCCTGCTGCTCATTCCGGTATCGGCCGCCATCGCTTTGGCTGTTGCCACAGCCGGCGGCATCGGGTTCGTCGGCCTAGTGGTGCCGCACTTGGTGCGCTCCCTCATCGGCCCATCACACCGCATGCTGGTCCTTGGCTCCGCCCTCGCTGCCGGATTGTTCCTGGTCTGGGCGGACGCCTTCGCGCGGATCGCTTTCTCGCCGGCGGAAGTTCCCATTGGTGTGGTCACCGGACTCATCGGTGCCCCGTTCTTAGTGTGGCTCGTCCGGCGGCAAAGCCACATGCTGTAGCGGCTTGCTGTCGCCCAGCCGCCGAACCCGACATGGCAACCGTGAGGACGACGGCATGAGTGCGGGCCTAGCCGACGCAGATCGTTGTGATCTCACTCGTTCCCACAGATCCTCCAACTGCTGTCCATCGAGGGACCGGCTGTGCTGGCGGAAAAACTCGCCGCGAAATGACCAACCCGTTTCCCTACCCAACCCCGAAAGGAGTACCCATGACCCCCGACGAACTGCTCGCAGCCTGGCACGTCCAGCAGACGGCCTTCATCGAGTTCCGTGATCAGCGGGTGAGAGCGATGCTGGATGTGTTGGCCGCATCTCAGCCGAAAGACCGCGGGCTGCGCGTGCTGGACCTAGGCTGTGGTCCCGGTTCGCTCGGCGAAGCCATCGCCACCCGCTTTGCGGATGCCCAGGTGGTGGGCCTGGACCGCGACCCGATCCTGCTCAGGCTAGGGCGGGAAACGAATCGGCACGGCGAGCGCGTCCGGCTGCTGGAAGTGGACCTAACCGATCCGGCCTGGATCACGCAGGTGGGGGAGGAGAAATTCGATGCCGCGGTGAGCGCAACCGCCCTGCACTGGCTCAGCCCCGACAGCCTCGTGCGACTCTACGGGCAGCTGCCCCAGGTCTTGAACCCTGGGGCAGTGTTCCTGAACGCCGATCACCTCGGTTATGACCCTGTCACCCAACCTTTCCTGCGAGCCTTCGCTGAACAAGAACGGGAGAAGTTCCGCGTCGCGGCCGTTGATGCAGGGGCGATGACCTGGGACGACTGGTGGGAAGCAGCGCGTTCTCTCCCTGGCTGGGAGGCCGAGGTGCGGGCCTGGGAGCAGCGCTGGGCCGACAAGAGCAGCGTGGTCAAGGTGAGCCTCGCATTCCACCTCACGGTCCTGCAAACCGCCGGTTTCGTGGAGCTTACCCATATCTTCCGCTGGTTCGACGACGTCGTGGTGTATGCACGCCTGCCCTGACCCTGCGCGGTCTGGGTACCTCTGTTAGGATCAAAGGGTCTCCGTCAGGGAACACCGGTGAAAGTCCGGGACTGACGCGCAACGGTAAGGGCACTGCCACGAGTCCGAATGCTGGCGGGGATGCGCTGATCCGGCCGCGCGCAACGGCCCAGAACGGAAAGCTGATTATGCCAGGCTTCGCCTTGCGGGAACCTCATCGAAGACTATGTGCTGCGCGCGCTCTGCGCGGAAGTCGACCCACCGCGGCGCCGGCTAGCCCACATCCCCGCCTGATCGTGGGCCCCAGCTGCCAGAACCATCGGCAGCTCTCCGGCTAGCCCTTTTCTTTTCCCCGCGGTGGGGAAACGGCTCGCCCGCCCCAGGAACCAAGACCTGGGTGGTCGGGCAATTCGTAACTCAAGGAGATTGGATGAACAAACTAGTAATTCCCGTGGCGGTGGTCGCCCTCGCCCTGTCAGCGTGCGGTACCTCCGCGGCTGAGCGTGCCTCGCAGGCGGCCAGTTCATCGCCCGAGGCAGCGACCAGCGGCGGGGCGACGGGATTCCCCAGCCAGGTGGACAGCTGCGGCAAGACGCTGACCTTTGACAAGGCCCCCGAGAAGGTTCTCATCCTGGGCGGCACGGGCATGCCGAACGTGGACGCGTTGGGCTTGACCGGGGAACTAGACCTGCGGGCCGGGCCGAAGAACTTCGGCGCAGGGCAGGAGCAACTGCAGCAAACCTACGATGCCATCCCGGAACTCCCCTCCAGCGAGATCGAGACCGGCGGCGTGAAGGTCGCCACCGAGGTGGTCCTGGAGAACCAAGTCGATCTGGTCATCGGCTACGAGGAAGGCGTGGACCGCGCGGCGCTGGAGAAGGCCGGCGTGCAGCTGTACTCCCCAGCGGCGTTCTGCCCGAACTACTCGGTGGAGCATGCCACCTGGGACCTCATCGACGCCGAGGTGAACAATCTGGCCGCCATCTTCGGCGTGCAGGACCGTGCAGCCGCGGTGAGCAAGGACCGCGAGGCTGACGTTGCAGTGCTCAGCGGGGGGAACGCGGAGAGCAAGGGAACCGGGATTGCGCTGTACATCACCCCCGGGGCGCCGAACTACTACGCCTACGGGACCTCATCAATGGTGCAGCCGATCTTTGAGGCCAACGGCATCAAGAACTCCTACGACGACACCACCGAGCGGGTCTTCGACGGCTCCATGGAAGACATCCTGAGCCGTAATCCCGACTGGATCGTGTTGTTATCGCTGGACGCCACGGATGAAGAAACCATCGCGGCCTTCAAGAGCTTCCAAGGCGCCGAGCAACTCAAGGCAGTCACAGAAGGAAAGGTCGTGGTCCTGCCTTTCGCGCTTACCGACCCGCCCACGACGCTCTCCGTCCAGGGCGCCACGCAACTGTCCCAGAAACTGGCGGCCCAGTGAGTGGCGAGGGGCTGTTGCGGAGATGAACGGATGATCGTGATCGTGTTTCGCCAAGGTGGCGCCGAAGCCGTGCTCTCGACAGAGGGTGCCACCACGCGGGCTGGGAGGATCACTCAACTGTGATCCAGGCCGAACAGCTCAGCGTGGTCCGAGGCGACCGGGAGGTGCTCGCGGGGGCCCACCTGGTCGCGGAGCCGGGCGAGGTCGTCGGCGTGGTAGGGCCTAACGGTTCAGGGAAAACCACTCTCCTGCTCGCCTTGAACCGGGCCCTCCGCGCTAGCGGGGGCACCGTCGTCATCGACGGGGACGACCTTTCCCGGCTCCCACGACGCGAAATCGCGCGACGTGTGGCCGTCGTGGCCCAAGACACGGACGCCTCGTTGCCTCTGACGGTGCGTGACGCCGTCGCACTGGGACGGCTAGCGAGCCGCAGTCTGCTGGCCTACGGCGACGCCTCGGATCGGGGTCTGGTACGAGATGCCTTGGAGCAGGTCCAGGCCGTACACCTTGCAGACCGGCTCGTCACGCAGCTATCCGGCGGTGAGCGCCAGCGGGTGCTGGTAGCGCGGGCCATCGCCCAACGGGCCAGCCATCTACTGCTTGATGAGCCAACCAATCACTTGGATCTCCACCATCAGTTCGCCTTGCTCTCGTTGGTGACGGGGCTGAACTGCACCGTCGTGATGGTGCTACACGACCTGAACCTGGCGGCTCGCTATTGCCAGCGCCTGCTGCTGGTTCACCAGGGGCGGATCGCCGCCACCGGCACCCCCGAGGAGGTGTTGACGCCTGAAATCCTCGAACCCATTTACCGGATTACAGTCAGCAGCTTCGAGCATGAGGGCCGGCGGCAACTTGTCTTCGCGCCCGAAGCCAGGAAGGAGACGTCGTGACCCTGGAAGCGGAGATGTCGGCCTGGTACGCGCAGCAGGCGGCTGTCGTTGAACTTCGTGACCCGCGAGTGCAGGCGGTGCTGGAGGCGATCCGCGATATGCCCGCCACCCGCGGGGTGCGCGTGCTTGACCTAGGGTGCGGATCAGGCACGCTGTGCAACGCCATAGCCGAGGCCTTCCCAGATGCCCAGGTGATTGGGATCGACCACGATCCGATCCTGCTGAGGCTAGGGCAAGAGACCAATCGTCACGGGGACCGAGTACGGCTGCTGCAGATGGACTTGAGGCATCCGGCCTGGACCCGGCATCTGGGGAACCAGCGGTTCGACATCGTCGTCAGCGCAACTGACTTGCGCTGGCTGTCCCCGGACGATCTAGTGCGCTTGTACCTGAGCCTGCCGGAGGTTATAGAACGGGGTGGTGTGTTCCTCGGCGATGCCCAGTTGCAGTACGACGCGGAAAGTGAGTCCTTCGGCTACGAACCCGACGACGGGCGAACACACACCGAGGATCCGGATGCCGATTCCTGGACGCGCCGCTGGCGGTAGCTGGAACGGGGAGAATGTCTAGCCAATCTGGGCCCAGCCCCTAGACACCCCGTCGCAACCTTGTGCTATGGTCGGACCAAAGAGGGCCTGACCAGGGGCCCCCTTGGACGATGGAGTTCCCAACATGCTAACTCTCCTAGAGTTCCAGCCTTCTGCGAATCCGCTAGGTTCACAGTGGCTCTCGGCCCTAGTGGCCGTCATCCCCATCGTGTGTATGCTCGTCACTCTTGGGGCGCTGCGCTGGAAAGCGCACATCGCTGGGGCCGTGTCCTGGGCCCTAGCGCTGCTCGTCGCCGTTCTCGCCTTCAAGATGCCAGCCGTGATGGCCATCTCTACGAGCCTCCACGGCTTCATCTACGGTCTGTTCCCGATCGTGTGGATCCTGCTGATGGCCATCTGGATGTACCAGGTGACCGTTATCTCAGGCCGATTTGAGGACCTGCGTAACACGTTCTTCCTCATCAGCGACGATCCCCGCGTACTCGGCCTCCTGATCGCTTTCTGCTTCGGCGGTCTACTGGAAGCCCTCGCAGGCTTCGGCGCGCCTGTCGCCATCGCGGGCGCCATGCTCGTGGCTATCGGCTTCTCCCCAATCCGGGCCGCCCTCGTGGCACTGCTGGCCAACACCGTCCCCGTGGCATTCGGTGCGGTCGGTCTGCCCGTGATTCAGGCGGCCAAGGTCGGTGGCTTTGGCGACGACGTGCTCAAGATCTCCCCGATCACCGGTCAGCTGACCGCCATGCTCTGCCTCGTCGTGCCCTTCCTGCTGCTCGCGGTCATGGACGGGAAGAAGGGCGTCAAGGAATGCTGGCCGTTCGGTCTGGTGGTCGGTGTCACCTTCGGCGTCGTGAAGTGGATCGTCTCGGCAAGCCCGCTGTACAACCTGACCGAGTTGATCGCGGCCGTAGTCAGTGTGGGCGTGGCAATCGTCTTCACCCGCATGTGGAAGCCCAAGGGGGCAGCCGAGTCCGTTGCGCGGGTTGGCCGACCTGTCGATCCAGAACTCGAAACCGAACCGGCCAAGGTCGAGGCGGCTGACACGTCCGGGCTCACGGGCGGTCGCATCTTCATGGCCCTCGTGCCCTACCTGCTGGTCATTGTGGTCTTTGGGATCGCGGCCATTGACGAGGTCAAGAAGCTCTTCAAGAGCACTGACATTGCCTTCGCCTGGCCTGGGCTCAGCGACCTGCTGAACGCCAACGGGGAGGCCGCCTCCCACCAGACCTACACCTTCCAGTGGGCCTCCACCCCGGGAATCCTGCTGGCCTTCGTGGCGCTGCTGACCGCGCTGATCTACCGGGTATCCATGAAGGACGCCTTCAAGGAGCTGTGGGTCAACGTCAAGAAGATGAAATTCGCCATGCTCACCATCGGCTCAGTTGTGGCGCTGGCCTATGTGATGGGCGACTCCGGACAGACGCTTGCTCTCGGCATGTTCATCGCCGGCGCGGGCGGCATCTATCCCTTCTTGGCGCCAGTGCTCGGCTGGATCGGAACCTATGTGACCGGCTCCGACACGTCGGCGAACATCCTGTTCTCCGGTCTGCAGTCGGATGTCGGCTACCAGATTGGCGGTCAGGGTGGACTTGCGGTTGAACCCATGAGGCAGCTGCTGGTCGGCGCCAACGCGGCCGGTGGGGTTGTGGGCAAGATGATCTCACCCCAGTCCCTGGCTATCGCTGCCAGCGCGATCGGCTTGGCGGGCAGCGAGTCGGCGATCCTGCGCCGGACCATCGCGTGGAGCTTCATCCTGCTTGCCCTGCTCTGCCTGCTGGCCGGCCTGATGTCCACTCCCGTGCTGAGCTGGTTGATTCCCTGAACCTGAGATCACCAAGTCAGGCAACTGACTTTCGCCGGTCTGGAGTATCCGGGGCTGGGTTTCAGCGCTGACTAGGCGTTGGATCCCAGCCTCGGCCAGACCCACCTGAATGCCTCGTCGTTAAGGAGAGAGACATGGCACCCGGAACGGGTAAGACGGTGGCGCTATTCGCCACCTGCATAAATGACACAATGTTCCCCGGAACCCCCATCGCAGTCGTCAACGTGCTGGAACGGCTCGGCTGCAAGGTGGTGTTCCCCAAGGATCAAACCTGCTGTGGTCAGATGCTGACCAACACCGGCTACTTCAAGGAAGCTGTTCCGACGGTCAAGAACTACGTTCGGTCCTTCGAGAACTACGACTACATCGTCGGCCCATCCGGCTCCTGCATCGGAGCCGTTCGGCACCAGCACCCGATGCTCGCGGAACGGGCGGGGGACCACAAGCTGGCGGCCGCCTCCGAGGAGCTGGTGAAGCGGACCTACGACTTCACGGAGTTCCTGGTGGACGTCCTGGGGGTCACCGATGTGGGCGCCTACTTCCCGCACCGCGTCACCTACCACCCGACCTGTCACTCCGTTCGCGTGGCGCACGTAGGGGACCGGCCCTACCAATTGCTCAAGGCAGTTCGCGGCATCGACCTCGTTCCCCTGAATGGTTCCGAGCAGTGCTGCGGCTTCGGTGGGACCTTCTCCGTTAAGAACCCTGACGTGTCGGTCTCCATGGGCGGCGACAAGGCTCGCAACGTCATGAACACCGGTGCTGAGTACCTCGTCACCGGCGACAACGCCTGCCTGATGCACATCGGCGGCATCATGCACCGCATGAACGCGGGCATCAAGACCATTCACCTCGCCGAGATCCTGGCGAACACGGAGGAGGCCACAGCATGACCATCACGCGCGAACGCCTAACCCCTGCCCCGCCCACTGGCACCTACCTTGGGATGCCTGCCTTCCCCAAGGCCGCGAAGGGGGCGCTGCAGAACCAGCAGCTTCGGAAGAACCTGAGGCACGCCACGACCGTCATCCGCGGCAAGCGAGCCACCAGGGCATCCGAAGTCAGCAACTGGGAGGAACTCCGGGAAGCTGGCGAGCAGATCAAGAACCGCGTCGGACGCCACCTGGATGAGTACCTGATCCAGGCGGAGAAGGCGATGACGGAGGCCGGCATCAAGGTGCACTGGGCGCGCGACGCCGAGGAGGCCAACCGCATCGTCATCGACATCGCCCGCTCCAAGGGCACCCAGGAGATCGTGAAGATCAAGTCGATGGTCAGCCAGGAAATCGACCTGAACGAGGCCCTGGAAGACGCCGGTATCGCCGCTTGGGAGACCGACCTGGCGGAATTGATTGTGCAGCTTGGCCATGACCGGCCCTCGCACATCCTGGTGCCGGCCATCCACCGCAACCGGTCCGAGGTGCGTGAGATCTTCAAACGAGAAATGGGTCTGTGGGGCGCCGCCGCACCGGAAGGGATCAGCGACAACCCGCCTGAGCTCGCGGGCGCAGCCCGTGCCCACCTACGCGAGAAGTTCCTGCGCGCCAAGGTCGCGGTCTCGGGCGGCAACTTCATCGTTGCCGATACCGGTTCGCTGGTGATCGTCGAATCCGAGGGCAACGGCCGGATGTGCCTGACCCTGCCGGAAACCCTCATCTCGGTCGTCGGTATCGAGAAGCTGGTGCCAACATTCGAGGATCTTGAGGTCTTCCTGAGGCTGCTGCCACGCAGCTCCACCGGCGAGCGGATGAACCCGTACACCTCCATCTGGACGGGCGTCACCCCCGGCGACGGCCCCCAGGACCTGCACGTCGTGCTGCTCGACAACGGCCGCACCAAGGTGCTCTCCGACCCGGTGGGCCGGGAGGCGCTGCGCTGCATCCGCTGCTCCGCCTGCATGAACGTGTGCCCCGTGTACGAACGGGTCGGCGGTCACAGCTACGGCTCCGTCTACCCCGGGCCGATCGGCGCGATCCTGACCCCGCAGCTGCGTGGCGTCGGTTCGAAGGTGGACAAGTCCTTGCCGTTTGCCTCCAGCCTGTGTGGTGCCTGCAACGAGGTGTGTCCGGTCAAGATCCCGATCATGGACATCCTGGTGCACATGCGCAACAAGGTGGTGCAGAAGAAGACGGCCCACCGCCCGACGGTCGAGTCGACCATCTTCAAGCTGGTGAGTTGGGTCATGGCGCGGGGACGGAATCTGGCCTTCGTGCAGGTCTTCTCCCGCCTGGCCGGAAAGATCTTCAAGAAGCGCAGTCACTTCGGCCCATTGCCCTTCCCGGCATCGGGATGGAGCCGATCCCGTGACCTGCCCGTTCCACCAGCCCAGTCCTTCCGCAAGTGGTGGGACAAGCGAGAGGAGGCCTCCAAGTGAGCGCCCGTGACGAAATCCTGGCCCGGATCCGGGAAGCTACCCAGGACGTCCGCGAAAAGGACCCGGTCAAGGACGTGCCCGTGACCTGGGCCTACAACCAACCCACCCCGCTCGAAGACGTCCTCGACACCTTCGTCGAGAACATCCTCGACTACAAGGCCAAGATCGTGCGCACCCCCGCGAGCGGGACGCCCGAGGCGATCGTTGCGGCGCTCAAGGAACTTGGGGCCAAGAGCGTCGTGGTACCCGACGGGGTTCCCGAGCACTGGGTGCAGGCCGTGACCGCGAACGGTCTAGAGGTGATCCGCGACCACGGGCTCAGCCATCAGCAGCTGAACTCCATCGATGCGGTGTTGACCGGTTCGGCGGTCTCTATGGCCGAGACCGGGACCATCTGCCTCGACCACTCCGAGGATCAGGGACGTCGTGCCCTGACCCTGGTGCCCGATCTGCACGTGTGCGTGGTGCGCGCGGAGACCGTCGTCTCGGATGTGCCTGAAGCGGTACACCGGCTTCGGGCATCCATCGACGCCGGCCGTCCCTGCACCTGGATCAGCGGCGGCTCCGCCACCAGCGATATCGAGCTGTCCCGCGTGGAAGGCGTGCACGGCCCGCGTCAGCTGTTCGTGGTGCTTGAGGAGAGCTGACCCGCTCACCCTGCCTAACTCCCGCCCGAGAACCAATAACGCTGGGGTCTCGGGCGGGAGTTTTTCTTGTCCCGGCCGACCAAGCTGCGATCCGGCTAAGGACCTGGCTAACCTGTCACCCGTGAATATCGGATCGCGAGTAGTGGCCATCGGGAACTTCGACGGCGTCCACGCGGGCCATCAGCGGGTGCTTCACGCTGAACGTGGTGCCGACGAACTGGCCATCATCACCTTCTGGCCCCATCCTTTGTCTGTGCTGGCACCGAAGCGGGCACCGAAGCTATTGACGGACCTCGCCACGCGAATCGAGCTGCTGAAACAGGCCGGGGCAGGGCAAGTGCGGGTGGTGCGTTTCGACGAAAAGGTGGCCGCCATGAGCCCCGCTGAGTTCGTTGAGCGTTTCGTCATCCCGTTGACTCCCCGGATCGTGGTCGTGGGAGAGAACTTCCGCTTTGGGCATCGCGCGGCCGGGGATGTTGAGACGCTGCGTGAGTTAGCGGCTGGCCGCTTCGAGGTGCGTGCCCTGCCACTGACCGAAGTTGGGGAGGAGACCACTTGTTCGACGGTGATTCGTCAGGCGCTGGAGCGAGGCGATGTTCAGCTGGCCGCTCGGCACCTGGGGCGGGAGTTTCGATTTAGCGGGGTAGTTGTCGTCGGGGATCAGCGTGGCCGCGAACTCGGTTTCCCGACCGCCAACCTCATCGTTGCCCCCGAGCTGGCTGTACCCGCCGACGGGGTATACGCGGGATGGCTCACCCCGCATGGCGGACAGCGGCTGCCAGCGGCGGTCTCGGTCGGTTCGAACCCAACGTTCGATGGGGCCGATCGGCGGGTAGAGAGCTACGTGCTGGACCGGACCGACCTGGAACTATATGGGGTCCAGATTGATGTCGATTTCGTGGCAAGGCTCCGCGGGCAGGTGCGTTTCGACGGCGTCGAAGATCTGATCGTCCAGATGGAGCGAGATGTCGCCGACTGTCGGCAACTCCTTCAGAGCGCCAGCAGCGACTTCTTGTAGATGGCGTAGTGGGTGCTGCGTTCCGTGCCGTCGGCGACCTGGGGAATCTCGGCATCCGCCACGAAGAGATGCTCGCCGGTAGGCGAATACTCAAGGGAGACGTACAGCGGGATGGCTCGCTCGTTGTTTGGGTCGACGGCGAGGTACACGGCCGTGTAGCCGCGGATACGGGCCTGCTCCTCCAGCCACGACATGAGGGCGCGACCCGCCCCGCGTCGCCGCGCCCCCGGGTAGACGTACATATTGCGCAACTCAGGGACGAAGGCATCCGGGCCGAAATCCAGCAGCGCTGTGCCTAGGCGCTCGTCGCCTTCGACGGCGACTGCGAAGATCAGTTCGCCTTTCTGAGCAGCCGCGAAGTGCTGATCCACGAGTTGCAGCTCCGGTCGGGCCTGAAGCCCTCGTAGAACGGAAAGGTCCAACTCGGCGACGGGACGGACGGTGACGGCCATGGCGGGTCCCTCCTTTGGAACGGTTGCGCACAACCCTAATTGCTCTGCCTCCGGCGCGGTAGCCCGATTCATCAATTCGGTTAGTAGCGAGAGCGGTGATACTATCTCTCGGTTGCCGTTGATCGGCCACGGTCCCGTAAGAGCCCCGAATGCACCCGCGACAGGGGCGCCGTGCAGCGAGCCGGAAGGAGCGCCCAGATGGATGCCCAAGAAAAGAAAAAGATCGTCGAAGAATACGCCAAGACCCCGGGCGACACCGGGTCGCCGGACGTGCAGATCGCCCTGCTGACCAAACGGATCGCCCATTTGACTGAGCATCTCAAGGTTCATAAGGGCGATCACCACAGCCGTCGCGGACTGATGCTGATGGTCGGTCAGCGCCGCCGGCTGCTCAACTATGTGGCTCGGCAAGACATCGAGCACTACCGCGAACTCATTGCGCGGCTCGGTCTGCGCCGTTGAGGGTGGCGCCTTGAGCTTCAGGCAGCCTCGCAGACGCGGGGCTGCCTTTTCCGGTTTTCCGTTATTCAACCGGTAGGATCACAATCGAATAACTACAGTTCACGCATTCGCTGCCTGCCAGGGGGTCTCACCTGGTCCTCGGTAGTGGTTCTCGGGATGCCCTTCCCGCGGGCCTCGATCGAAGACCGGTGGTACTGGCGGTGCGCCGCGCCCTGCGGGCAGCCTTCCCTGGAAAGGAGCCAGTTTTGTCCATGGAAGGACCTGGTCTCGAGTTTTCTGAAGCCGTCATCGACAACGGCCCGTACGGACGTCGCACCATCCGGTTTGAGTCGGGCGTTCTTGCCCAGCAAGCCGACGGTTCCGCCGCTGTCTACCTCGACGGCGATACCATGCTGCTGGCCGCCACCACGGCAGCCAAGACGCCTCGCGATGCCATCGACTTCTTCCCGCTGACGGTCGACATTGAGGAGCGGATGTATGCCGCCGGGCGGATCCCTGGCTCGTTTTTCCGTCGCGAGGGCCGTCCTGGGGAAGGGGCCATCCTGGCCGCACGGCTCATTGACCGACCGCTGCGCCCGGCCTTCGTCAAGGGGCTGCGCAACGAGGTTCAGGTCATCATTGACGTGCTGTCGCTCAATCCTGCCCACTACTACGACGTGGTTGCGATCAACGCGGCTTCCATGTCCACCACGCTGGCGGGGCTGCCGTTCTCCGGGCCGATTGGCGGTGTGCGCGTCGCCCTGATCGATGACACCTGGGTCTGCTTCCCGACGGTGGAGCAGGCAGCGAAGTCCTCGTTCCAGATGGTCGTGGCTGGCCGGGTGTTGCCCGACGGCGACGTCGCCATCATGATGGTTGAGGCCGGCGGCACGGAAGCCACCTGGGAGAATGTCCGGGCCGGCAAGACCGCCCCCACCGAGGAGGTCGTGGGGCAGGGACTGGAGGCAGCCAAGCCCTTCATCAAGGCACTGTGCGACGCCCAGTCCGAGCTGAAAGCCAAGCTGCCCAAGGAAACTTTCGACTTCCCCGTCTTCCTCGACTACGAGGCCGACGTGTACGCCGCCGTCGAGGAACTCGCTACTGACCGGGTTGCTGAGGCGATGCAGATTCCCGGTAAACAGGACCGCGACGATGCTACCCACACCATCCGTCAAGAGGTGATTGAGGCACTCGAGGAACGTTTCGAGGGACGCGAGAATGAAATCTCGGCAGCCCTCAAGGCGCTCACCAAGAAGATCGTGCGCCACCGCTCCCTGACGGAGGGCATCCGCATCGACGGCAGGGGCCCCCGAGACATCCGTACCCTGTCGGCTGAGGTGGCGGTGGTGCCGCGCGTACACGGCTCGGCGCTGTTCCAGCGCGGCGAGACGCAGATCCTGGGCATCTCCACCCTGAACATGCTCGACATGGAACAGAAGATCGACACCCTGGCTCCGGAGTCGACCAAGCGGTACATGCACAACTACAACTTCCCGCCTTTCTCCACCGGTGAGACAGGCCGGGTTGGCTCGCCCAAACGTCGCGAGATCGGGCATGGGGCACTCGCCGAGCGCGCCCTGTTCCCCGTCTTGCCGACGAGGGAGGAGTTCCCCTACGCCATTCGCCAGGTCTCCGAGGCTCTGGGCTCCAACGGCTCAACCTCCATGGGTTCGGTGTGCGCCTCCACCCTGTCGTTGCTGAATGCTGGCGTTCCTCTGAAGGCTCCGGTCGCCGGTATCGCCATGGGGCTGATGAGCGAGGAAATCGACGGTGAGACCCGCTACGTGGCGCTCACCGATATCCTTGGTGCTGAAGACGCGCTGGGGGACATGGACTTCAAGGTGGCTGGCACGCGCGACTTCGTCACGGCTCTGCAGCTGGATACGAAACTCAACGGCATCCCCGCCGAAGAACTGCAGAAGGCGCTTCTTCAGGCCCGCGAGGCTCGGCACACCCTGCTTGAGGTGATGGGTGAGGCCATCGATGTTCCGGACGAGATGAGCCCATACGCGCCACGGATCGTGACGCTGCGTATTCCCGTCGACAAGATCGGTGAGGTCATCGGCCCCAAGGGCAAGGTGATCAACCAGATCCAGGACGACACGGGCGCGAACATCACGATCGAAGATGATGGCACCATCTACGTCGGCGCTGAGACCGGCGAGTCCGCGGACGCTGCTGTTTCCGCCATCAACGCCATCGCGAACCCGCACCTGCCGGAGAAGGGTGAGCGCTACCTTGGCACCGTCGTGAAGCTCACGACGTTCGGGGCCTTTGTGTCGTTGCTGCCTGGCAAGGACGGTCTGCTGCACATCAGCAAGCTGCGTTCCCTGGCCGGTGGAAAACGCGTCGAGAACGTCGAGGATGTGGTTTCCGTCGGGCAGAAACTGCAGGTCGAGATCTCCGAGATTGATGACCGCGGCAAGCTGAGCCTCATTCCCGTGCTTGACGAGGTCGACGAGCCCGAAAAGACCGAAGAGGCCTAAGCGTTTCAGGCCATTGCGGAGCCGGTTGCCCCACGGCAACCGGCTCCTTACAGTTTTGTCGGTCAAACCTGGTTGACTTGGGCGAGGGCGAAAAGCAGAAAGGGCAAGGATGAGCACGATTCAGGTAGGGATCTTCGGTATCGGTGGAAAGATGGGCAGCGAGGTCCGGCGTGCCGTCGAGGCCGCTCCCGGCCTTGAGGTGGTGGGCGGCGTTGATCTAAGCGAGTCGCGGGACCAGGTTGGTCAGGCACAGGTGGTGGTTGACTTCACCCATCCCGACGCTGTGATGGAGAACATCGCCTGGTGCGTTGAGCGGGGAATCCACATGGTCATCGGAACTACCGGTTTCACGCCCGAGCGCATCGCCACCGTGCAGGAGTTGTGTGCCTCACATCCCGGGGTGGGGGTGCTCATCGCCGCTAATTTCTCCATTGGCGCTGTTCTCATGATGCAGTTCGCGGCCAAAGCAGCCCCGTTCTACCCGAGCGTCGAGATCGTGGAATTGCACCATCCCAACAAGGCCGACGCCCCATCGGGCACATCTGCCACGACGGCTAAGAAGGTTGCCGCAGCCCGGAAGGCCGCTGGTCTTGGGCCCGTACCCGATGCCACGGTGCACGATGCCGGGGCGCGTGGCGCGGTGGTCGAGGGCATCCACATCCACGGCATCCGGTTACAGGGGCTGGTCGCTCACCAGGAAGTGCTCCTCGGCGCACACGGCGAGACCCTGACTATCCGGCACGATTCGTTTGACCGTGCCAGTTTCATGCCCGGCGTTGTCGCCGGAATCCGGTGGGTAGTTGACCATCCCGGCTACACAGAAGGCATCGAAGGGATCCTTGGACTTTAGTGCCGCGCGCTCGGGCTCTTTAGGGTTTGCGTGTCCTGGGGTGACGTCTCACGGTGTTCTCCGCGATTGGTGTTACTGCCAAATAGCGCTTCGCTCGGCGGCTCCCAGAGGCAGCCACCCCAGAACCCGCGCATGTCGGTCGAAGGGCCTCGGACACCCGACACTAGGGCTAGATGTCCTCGCCCGCGATACGGGTACGTAGCCGCACCTGTTTGATGGCCTCCGCTTCGTCCTCGAACCCGAGGGCCCGGTGGGCGCCATCCGCCCCCCAACCCGAGGCCACCAAGAAAGTGCGCAAGGCATCATCGTCGCTGCGAACCCACCAGGTGGCCGTTTCGTAGCCATCCGCGCGCAGGGTGTCGATGGCGGCGTTCATCAGGCGGGATGCATGGTCGCCCAGGTCATCATCCGTCACAAACTCAGCAATCATGCCGTCGTCCACCTCGGCGTCGGGGTCATTGCTGGGCCCGGTGACGATGAACCCCACCACCTGCCCCCCGGCCAGCGCAACCAGCACCCGGCAGTGGGCTAGCGGGGGTTTCACTATGGCGTCGTGCCAGGTCCGGACTGCCTGATCCGCGGGGAAGGCCGCCAGGGCCGGTGCCATCTCCGGACTCCGCGACCAGGATCGGCGTTGCAGGCGGGCGATGTCGACGGCCTCAGTCGGCATGGCTAGTCTGACGGAATCGGGTGCTGACATGGCCGCCAGTGTAGTGACGATCGTCGCGACGGTAGCTTTGTGGGTTCAGCGAGCGCGAGACAATTCTCCAAGCCCCCACTACCCTGGACAGGTGAGTGAACTGCGTACGCCCCCCGAGCTAAAACCCGGAACCCTCCGCATCACCCCATTGGGGGGGTTGGGCGACGTGGGACGCAACAGCGCCTCCTTTGAGATAGACGGCCACATCGTCCTCGTTGACTGCGGGGTTTTGTTTCCGGAGGACCGGCACCCAGGCGTGGATTTGATCCTGCCCGCGCTGGACTTACTGGCCGAGCGCCTGACCGACATCGTCGCCCTCGTCCTAACCCACGGCCACGAGGACCATATCGGTGCCGTGCCTTATCTGCTGCGACAGCGGCCCGACATTCCCGTCTATGGTTCAAAGCTCACCCTGGCTCTGGTCGCGAACAAGCTAAAGGAGCATCGGATTCGTGGCCACAGACTGATCGAGGTACACGAAGGGGAACGGCACACGACGGGTCCTTTCGAACTTGAGTTCTTTGCCGTCAACCACTCGATTCCCGATGGTCTAGCCGTCGCGCTGCGTACCGATGCGGGCACCGTCTTGCACACCGGCGACTTCAAGATGGATCAGCTGCCTCTTGACGGCCGTATCACGGACCTCAGGGGGTTCGCACGGCTTGCCGACGAAGGGGTCGATCTGTTCATGGCGGATTCCACCAACGCGGAAACGCCCGGCTTCACCCCGCTGGAGAAGGACATCGAACCGGCTCTCGCCCGGGTCTTTGATCAGGCCCGGCAGAAGCTGATCGTCGCGTGCTTCGCTTCCCATGTGCATCGGGTGCAGCAGGTGCTTAACCTGGCTGTCACGCACGGGCGCAAAGTGGCCTATGTGGGCCGGTCCATGGTTCGAAACATGGCCACTGCGCGCGACCTCGGCTACCTGAAGGTGCCAGCGAACGTTCTGATCGATATGAAGGACATCGAAAAGTACCCGGATGACGAGGTGGTTATTGTCTCTACGGGCTCCCAAGGCGAACCGCTGGCCGCGCTAAGCCGCATCGCCAACCGCGATCACCCCGTGATTGAACTTGGCCCCGGGGATATCGTCCTATTGGCCAGTTCCCTCATCCCCGGAAACGAGAATTCTGTCTACCGCGTAATTAACGGCTTGACGAAGCTGGGGGCGCAGGTTGTCCACAAGGGCAATGCGTTCGTCCACGTTTCTGGGCATGCCTCCGCGGGGGAGTTGCTGTACTGCTACAACATTCTCAAGCCGAGGAACGTCATGCCGATACACGGTGAGATCCGGCACCTGATAGCCAACGCCAAGCTGGCCATCGCCACGGGCGTGCCCGCCGAGAACGCGGTGGTCTGTGAGGACGGGGATGTCGTGGACCTGGCAGATGGGAAGGCCAGCAAGGTCGGGAGGGTGGACGCCTCATATGTCTTCGTCGACGGGTCGACCGTTGGTGATATGACTGAATCCATCAGCGATCGACTGATTCTTGGCGAAGAAGGATTCATCTCCGTTGTAGCGGTGGTGAGCTTCCACACGCGGAAGGTCATCGGCGGCCTCGATATTCACACCCGCGGCTTCGCGGAGGAACCGTCGGTGTTTGATGGGGTACGAGAGCAGATCCTGGCGGAGCTTGAACGGACCCTGGCCGACGGTGTAGACGACGTCTACCGGCTGCAGCAGGTGATCCGCCGCCTGGTCGGCGCCTGGGTGTCGCGGCGGCTGCGTCGGCGGCCGATGATCGTGCCCGTGGTCGTCGCGACATAGCCCTAGTTTGGGTTTCCGCAGCGATCAGGTTATGATCTACCGGTTGCCCGCGGCAACGAGCGACCCAACTGATCGAACCAGGCGCAGTTGCACCGCGTCTGGGCCAAGCAACAAGGAGACTCCGGTGGCTGCCGTCTGTGATATCTGCGCTAAGGGACCTGCCTTCGGTCACAACGTGCCCTGGTCCAAAAAGAAGACTAACCGCCGCTGGAGCCCGAACATCCAGCGCGTCCGTGCGACTGTGGGCGGTACCCCCAAGCGGCTGAACGTGTGCACTTCCTGCCTCAAAGCCGGCAAGGTGTCGC
>JAUNKK010000122.1 GCA_030532825.1 Propionibacteriaceae bacterium | reverse complement strand
CCGCCCATCAGACGCTTGTAGGAGTTAACCCACTGGTTCGTGACCGCCGAGATCTCGCGCGAGTGCCTCAGTAGGCCCGCCACGAACTGGCGAGCTGTTCTTGACAGGCGGTGTTCGTCCGCCCCGTTATGGAAGATGTTGTTATCCCCTTCGAACAGCGAGAGGTGGGTGTGCATGCCGTTGCCCGGGTGCTCCGAGAAGGGCTTGGGCATGAACGTCGCGTGGATTCCCTGGCTTACCGCGACCTCCCGAATCACCACCCGGAAGGTCATGATGTTGTCCGCCATCGTGAGCGCATCTGCGTAGCGCAGATCTATCTCGTGCTGTCCCGGACCGGCCTCGTGATGGCTGAACTCGACGGAGATCCCCATCTCCTCCAGCATGCTGATGGCGTCACGGCGAAAATCTGTGCCCTCCCCCATGGTTGTGTGGTCGAAGTATCCCCCGTTGTCGAGGGGCACTGGGGGCTGGAGCTGGCTCAACAGGTAGAACTCAATCTCCGGGTGGATGTAGAAGGTGAACCCCATGTCGGCCGCCTTCCGCAGCGCCCTCTTGAGCACGTACCGCGGATCGGCGAAACTCGGCGATCCGTCCGGCAACTCAATGTCACAGAACATCCTGGCTGTGGCCTGTTGGGTCTGCCGCCACGGCAACACCTGGAAGGTCGACGGGTCCGGGTGGGCCACCATGTCGGACTCGTACACGCGGGCGAAGCCCTCGATCGCGGAGCCGTCAAACCCGACGCCTTCCGCGAACGCTCCTTCCAACTCCTCCGGGGCGATCGCCACCGACTTGAGCGAGCCAAGCACGTCGGTGAACCAGAGCCGCACGAACCGAATTCCCCGCTCCTCCATCGACCGCAGCACGAACTCCGTTTGCCTATCCATGAAGCTCAGTCTGCCGCACCAGGCAACGGCCCAGCCGTAGGGTGGCCCATAGCCCGCATAATGAAGTACATGGCAGAACCCGGTTGGTATCCCGATCCCGATGGCTCAGGCGACCCGCGCTATTGGGACGGCGAGCGCTGGGTGGAAACGCCCGAGCCCCCCACGCCACAACCGCACAACCGCAACTGGGGAATCCTCGCCGTCGGCCTGGTCACGGTGGCGCTCGTCGTGTCACTAATGGTGTTCCAGCCCTGGAAAAACCTGCCAGGAAGCACGCCCACCGACACGAACTCGGCACGTCCCACCGGCAGTCAGTGGAACGAGCTGGAGCCCACCGAGACTCCGAGTGCCACGCCACCTGGCGACGGGACTGGGCGGCCGGTTGCTTGCCCTATCGCCACAAACGGCGACGGCCCCGCTCCACAGGACGGCTGGCTGATCTCCGGGGGCATGAAGTTCCAGGGAGTACCGAACTGGAAGATAAACAGCGGCTGGTTCATTGACTTCGCATCTCAACGCTCAGGCCAGGAGCAACGCGTGGCGCCAGGCTGGGTTTCGGGAACCGCCATTGGGCAGTTGTCGAAGAAGGATTACAGCCCCGACCCATACACCGCAGCTCAACAACTGATCGACTGCTTGTCGACGTCGTTCTTCTACCCAACCATCGATCGGGTAGAAACGCTTGCCAGCGAACCCCACACCACGTCCGATGGGGTGTCCGGCTGGCTGATCCGAGCCAACTTCTGGAATGTCCCCGGCAGCCGCGAAGTGCAAGGCGACGAGGTGGTCGTCGTAGTCGTGGACCAAGGCGCCCCCGACACCCTGACCTTGTTTCACACCCAGGCAAGGATTGAAGACCCAGAGGTCAAGGAACTGGTAGCGGCGTGCCTCAACAGCCTGCAGCGGGCTTAGCCTGGCCTCGCGCAGACCTACCATGAAGCCATGTCAGCACCCGGTTGGTATAGGGATCCTCGACATCCACAACAACTACGGTATTGGGACGGCAGCCAGTGGACGACGCATGCCCGGCCCATGCCCTCACCAACCGCCGCAAAACCATCACAGCAACCGCCGACAGCGCATACCCCAACCACCAGCAAAACCCGCCGGGGACGGCCTCTGCTATGGGGCATCGCGGCGCTGGCGCTGACGCTGCTTCTTGGCGTCGGCTGGTATCTGCGGTTCGGGCCCGGAAACGATCAGTCGGCCAAACCAACCGCCCCCACAACGTCCGCATCCTCGGAGGAACCCACTCCCACCAGCCCCGCACCGACGAGCAACTCTCCCACCCCGCAGGATTCTCCGGTTTCACCGACCTCGCTCCAGGTTGGGGATACAGTCGAGCCGCTGGCGGGATGTCCAACAGCCACGAGTGGCGGCCGAGGCCAGCTCGACGGCAGCCAGCGCCTGGCCGTGGATCAGGGTTTCTCCATGCCTGCGGTCGAGGGTATGGAGCCCGCTCTTGTGGACTTCGGATTCATCCACAACTCAAACTCCATGCGGAAGTTGTACCCCGACAACGGGTGGATGTCGTCGATTAGCATCGGCGTCCTAGACGCCGCGGATGGCTTCACCGATCTTGAGAGCAGCGCAACCCGGGCCGTGGGCTGCCTGGTTGGCAATGGCATCGCCTATCCCGACCGGCCGCAGGCAACCGTGACCCAAGTCGACGCGGGCTCCGAGGCCACCAGGCAACTCTGGGTTGAGGTACCGATCACCGGCCAGACCGGTATCACCCACGACAATGTCCATGTCCTGGTCACCGAGGCTGACGGGCAACTGAACGTGTTTCTCAGCGCAATCCCGAATAGTGATTCAGGCATGGTCGCGGCGGTAGAGACGGCCTTGCAGGAACTGGTTCTACAATAAGGCCACGCTCCGCCCGAGGAACAATGGCTGGGCTCTACCATGAGAGCCATGTCAGTGCCAGGTTGGTACCCCGATCCCGATAACGCCGGACAAGAAAGATTCTGGAGTGGCTCCAGCTGGACCTCCCAAACCAGGTCGACGGCGCCGACCGGCTCCTCGCGCCCGGCAATCGCGGCGCCGACAGCCCCCACTCCGCGGAGCAACGTGCTGCTGTGGGGAGCGCTCGGCCTGGCCGCAGCGGCAATGATCGGGGGCGGCTGGTGGCTCGTCGCCGGTCAAGGGCGCCCCATTGCCCAATCGGCGCCCAGCAGCACCCCGCCGCCCACGTCGGAGGTACTACCCAGTCGCCAGGCGCCAACCGAAACGACACGAGTACAACCAGAGGCAGTGACAACCGGGACACCTGACTTCAGCGGCGTCGCCGTCGGCGATCACATCTCCGCGATCCCCGGTTGTCCCATCACGGCCGATGACGCTATTGGCGAGGTCAGCGACGACGGGCGCGTGTATTCGGCGGGTGGGTTGTCGTTCCCGATGATCGAGGGCTTCACGCCTCGTCCCATCAAGTACGGCTTCATTCACCAGGGGAACTCCATCGTGAAGGACTACACCGACCTCGGTTGGGGGGCCGCGGTGACGGTGGGCACCCTCCAGCCGGCGGAGGGATTCGCGGAGGTCACCCCGAGCGCCGCCCGGGCCATCGGCTGCCTGCTGACGCAGGGAAGTCTCTACCCCGATGGCTCGGCAGCGGAGGTGGTGGACATCAGTTACCGCGAAGATCTGCAGGCCGGCTGGCTTGATGTGCGGATCCCAGTCAGCGGGGTCGCCGAGGTGACCGCGGACTACGTTTCGGTGGCGACGATCCTCCGCGATGGCGTGATGCACATCGCCCTCGTCATCACCCCCGATCATGACCAACCTGGATACGATCTCGTCTGGAAATCCCTGGAGCAGCTAGAACTGAATTGATCGCGGCACCGGTTTCACGCCACGGCCAGTAGACTGTTGGCCCGTGACTCCCGTTACTCCCTTCACGGTTACTCCACGCCTTGATGTCCCGGCTGATATCGCTCGCCCCTCCTATGTGGGCAGGCGGGCCCCCGAACGTTACACCGGCAGCGACGTCCAGCCGCCTGAGATCATCGAGGCGATGCGCGAGTCCGGAGCCATCGCCTGCGAGGCTATGCACGAAGCCGGGCGTGCGGTGCGTCCTGGCGTGACCACCGATGAGTTGGACCGGATTGTGCACGAGTACATCTTGGATCACGGCGCCTACCCGTCGACGCTCGGCTACCGGGGCTTCCCAAAGTCGTGCTGCACGTCCGTCAACGAGGTCATCTGTCACGGCATCCCAGATCTCCGGCCGTTAGAGGACGGCGATCTGGTCAAGATCGATGTCACGGCCTTCAAGAACGGCGTTCACGGCGACAACTGCTACACCTTCTTCTGCGGGGAGGTGGACGAGCCATCCCGGCTGTTGGCGGAACGCACCCGAGAGGCCATGAACCGCGCCATCAAGGCCGTGAAGCCCGGGCGATCGACCTCGGTGATCGGACGAGTCATCGAGTCGTACGCCAAACGCTTCGGCTACGGCGTGGTGCGCGAATACACGGGCCACGGCGTGCACACGGCATTCCATTCCGGTTTGGTCATCCTGCATTACGATGAACCGCTCTTCGATACCACCATAAAACCGGGCATGACGTTCACGATCGAACCGATGCTGACATCGGGATCCCCCGAGTCAGATGTTTGGGATGACGGCTGGACCGTGAGCACCCGCGACGGCTCTCGGTGCGCCCAGTTTGAACAGACCATCGTGGTCACCAAAACCGGAGCGGAGATCATCACTGCCCCACGAGGGTGACCCCGTATCCGGTCCTCGTTCGCGGCCCACCCTGTCGAGGAGCACCACCCGCTCCACTGGACGCCGGAGTCGTCACCCAAGGCCGTTTCGCGGGCGATCTGAGCGACGCGCTGATGGGAAATGCCCATCACTTCGGCAGCATCCCTCAGGGTCAAACCGGCCGCCATCTGCCGCCACGGCTTCTCTGGAGGCTCCCGCCGCTTACCGCTGCATCCTGTGAGCCTCCTCTCGCAGACGCTCGGCTCGCCTAGCGGCCGCCCAGTATGATTCCGGCAGGATCGGCCGCACCGCCAACTCCACATCCCCGGCGTCTAGGCCTGCCAGGTAGGCCACCGCTTCGCGCATTTCTTCGGCCGCCTGGCTGAGGCGCCGAATCTGATTTACTGCGCCGTTGTTGGACTCCAGCACCCACACACCGCCGCTGCGTTCGGCGGTCACAGTGAATCGCCTGCTCATCGCCACGACCCTTTCCCGCCGAGTTCATCGGCGAATCGGTCAAAGAACTTATGTGCCGTCAGGTCGTCAATCTCGCTGTGCCTGCCGAGGGTGCGCGTTGTCCCTCCGACGCGGACTGCACTATGACAGGTCAGCTCGGTGATGTCGAAGTCGAAGCCCTGCGCGCGGGCCGCCTTGCGGAGCTTAGCCAGGGCAGCGGTTCGCTTCATCACATTCGCCGTCTATACCCACTAGACAAATAAAGTCAACTAGATCTAGACAGGCTCTTCGTGGTTGAGGTTGGGGTGTGGGCGGCACGATGGGGCGGGGGACGAGTCGGCCTGTAAGCCGGAGACCCCCCGCAACCTACAATAATCCCTTGTCAATTCAGATTTGCCCCCTCTCCAGGGGCCTGCTCGGGGCCTGAGGACCCCAGCAGGGTGCCCCTGATCGCCTCCGCAGCGGCCTCCATGCGGTCCTCATCGGTGGCCCACAGATGGCTGTACGTCGCCAGCGTCTCCGAGGCATCCGCGTGCCCCAGCCGAGCGGCCACCGCCACCGGCGACAGGCCCGCCGCGATCAGCCGGGAGGCGTGGTAGTGGCGCAGCGCATGCCACCCCTGCCCTCTGCCCCCACCGATCACGTCACGGTAGCGACGCCACGTCTCCGACAGCCTCCCGCGAGTCCACACCCCACCCCGGGGTGCGACGAACAGCAGCCCCTCCGGGCCCTCGCCATGCTCGCCCCTGTGCCGCTGCAGCTCCTCGATCACCCCCTGTCCGACGCCGACGGTGCGCACCCCCGCGCGGGTCTTGGGCGGACCCCATCGGGGGGTTGTCGGGCTGGTGGAGGTCAGCTGTCGGTCGATGCGCAGTCGGGTGCCGGTCACCCGATCCCAGGTCAGGCCTGCCAGCTCGGACGGGCGCAGACCCGAGGCGGCCCCGAGCAGCACCATGCCCCGCAGTGGGGGGCTCACCGCCTCCAGCAGGGCCGTCACCTGCTCGTCGCTGAGCGGCTGGATGCGCTCCCCCGGCTTCGGGGGCAGGCGAACCCCCTCGGCTGGGTTGCCTGCGATCAGCCCGTCCAGGCGGGCCTGCCTGAGGATCGAGGTGAGGTGACTCCAGGCCACCCGGACCGTGGATGGCGCATGGGTGGCCGCCCAGTCGGAGACGACCCGCTGCAGCTTCGCCCTGGTCAGGTCCTCGAGCAGCACCCCGCCCAGGGCGGGTTTCAGCATCGACTCCACTCGGAGCTCCGTGGAGCGGCGGGTGGAGTTCCGGTAGTGCAGCTGCCCGGACAGCCACTGATCGGCGACCGCGGCGACGGTGACGCGGGGTGCGGTGAGTTGGGGACCCGTCTCGGAAACTGCGAGCCAGCGTTTCGCCTCGGCCTCGAAGGCGAACGCCTTGGCGCGGACGGTGCCGTCGGGGCGCTGGACACGGGCCTGCCAACGCAGCCCCTTCCCCCAGCGCGGGCCGCGCACCTTCCTGCCCGTCTCCGGGTTGCGCACCATCCACCGGTCCCTGACATGCCCCATGCGACCCATCATCGCAGCAGGATCCGACAGGGGCCGTCATGTCCTGTCAGGGAGCCCGGCCAGCCTGTCGAGGACCAGCCCCCGCTCGAACTCCGTGAGTCCCTCCAGTCTCGCGAGCAGGGTGGGACGATCGACCCCGAGGAGCTCGGCCAGCTCCCCGGGTTGGTGCGACCACACCAGGGCGTCGGCGAGGTCGTCGAGCGGGATCAGGCGGCGCGCGGCCTCGGCGTCGGCGATCCGCTCCTCTCTGGCCCTGGCCCACTCCGGGGACGGTCCACGCTCGGCGTGCACGATCTCGTGGGCAAGGACGCACCGGGCCTCCACCGCCGTCAGGCCGGGGTGCAGCAGGATCC
>JAUNKK010000121.1:4909-7253 GCA_030532825.1 Propionibacteriaceae bacterium | reverse complement strand
TAGTGGGGGATGCCGATGTCTGAGCGGTGGAAGCCGTCGGGGAACCGGACCTGGGCGAGGTGCCGGTAGGCGCGATCGCGCGCGCCTTCCAGGTCGGGCCCCAGGCCGACGATGCCCAGCACCCGCCCGCCCGAGGCGACCAGCTGACCGGCAGCGAGCCGTGTGCCAGCGTGGACCGTCCAGGCGTCCGTGGTGTCGGCGGGCAACTCGATGCTTCCGCCCTTCGCCGGGGTTCCGGGGTAGCCCTGCGCGGCCTCGACGACCACCACGGCCGCCCCGGCGCGCCAGGTCAGCGGCGGGAGCCCGGCCAGTTCGCCGCGGGCCGCGGCTCGCAGCACGGCGGCGAGCGGGGTCTCTAGGAGGGCCAAGACGGCTTGGGTTTCGGGATCGCCGAAGCGGACGTTGAACTCCACGACGCGCAGCCCGCGGCTGGTCAGCGCCAGCCCCGCGTACAGCAGCCCGACGAACGGGGTGCCGCGGCGCCGCAGCTCCGCGAGGGTGGGGTTGACGACGGTGGCCATGATCTCATCGACCAGTTCTCCGGAAGCCCACGGGAGCGGACTGTAGGCGCCCATGCCGCCGGTATTGGGGCCGGCGTCGCCGTCGCCCACCCGTTTGAAGTCCTGGGCGGGCAGCAGCGGAACGGCGGTGGCGCCGTCGCAGATGGCGAATAGCGACACCTCCGGCCCATCCAGGAAATCCTCGATGACGACGCGACCGCAGGCCTCGGCGTGGGCGACGGCGGCGGCCCGGTCGGCGGTGACGACGACCCCCTTTCCGGCGGCCAGGCCGTCGTTCTTGACGACGTACGGCGCCCCGAAGGCGTCGAGGGCCGCGGCCACCTGCTCGGGCGTCTCGCAGACATGCGCGGCCGCAGTGGGGACCCCGGCGGCACCCATGACGTCTTTGGCGAAGGCCTTCGAGCCTTCGAGCTGCGCGGCTGCGGCGGACGGGCCGAAGCAGTCGATCCCGGCGGCGCGTACCGCGTCCGCGACCCCCGCGACGAGCAGCGCCTCAGGACCGATCACTACCAAGCCCGCCCCGACCTCGCGGGCCAGGGCGACGACCGCGCCGGAGTCGGCCGGATCGATGTCGTGCAGGACGCCTAGCGCTGCCAGCCCGGGATTCCCGGGGGCGACGTGCAGGGCATCGACGGTGGGGGCGATGGCGCGGCCTAGGGCGTGCTCACGCCCGCCGGAGCCGAGAAGCAAGATCCTCACGACCGCAGCCTACCGGTCCCGTCACGGGAAGAAGCTCTATGCGAGCAGGGCAAGGGCACCGATCACAATGATGTGGAAAAGGCACCGATCACAATGATGCAGAATACGATCAACACGATCCCCAGGGCCAAGTACACCACCGCGGTGTTGGATGTTGTTCGCAGGCGCGCTCCCTGCGAGGCCACCTGAGTCTCCCCCTTCCGTCGCCTTCCTTTGGCGGCCTTGCGCTCTGGCGCCACACGCCGGTCGCGGTACCGGTCGACGACCGGCGACAGCGACCCCACCATCCCGTTGGTGATGGTCTCGAACAGCCGCCACGTCGCCGGATCACTGAGGTCCTGCGACGACTGGGTGTAGCAGAACAGCCAGTTGTCGACCAGCTCAATGTCATAGACAACGGGCGCATTCAGCAGAGCCTCCAACACATGCGGCGGCAGCAGATAAAAGGCATCCTGGCCATAACCACTCGGCGCATACAGCTCGTAGTAATCGTCAAAGGGCGCCCCCAGCGTAAGACGCTGGGACGAGTCAAACGAATCAGGCAAATTCGTTCCCCATATTTTTCTGTTGTTGACCTTCGCATCCAACACCAGGTGCGGCACCCGCTGCGGCAGGCGGAACGCCGCGAAATGCCAAGTGTAGGTACGCGATTCTTTTCCCGACCCCGTCGTGTACTGATAGCTGCCTACATCGGCCAGTATCCCCGTCGACGAGTAGAGATGGGTTAAAGCCTTGCAATCGTGGCCCCTGCCAAAGATCAGTCCAGGGTACCGAGGATCGCGCGATATCAGACTAAACTTCAGTCCGTTGGCGTCCGCGAAACGCACTAGCCATGGCCACTTCTTCCTACCAGGCGAGCGAAATTTATAGACCAATATGGCAATGATAAGCACCAAGAAGAAGACGGGCACGGCGAGGAAAAACCACGACAGGACCCTGAATGGAGCCGGCGTGAAAGCAGGCATATTTCGCACCACTTGGATTGCAATGGACCAGAAATGGACTAACACCGGCAAGACGAAGGGCACTATAAGTACGTAGGCAAACGGAAAGGAGTGCTTGCCGAACTCGCCCGAGGCGCGGCGTCGTTTTAACACACGCAGTTCCTGGCGACCCAGCGGAGC
>JAUNKK010000121.1:0-4809 GCA_030532825.1 Propionibacteriaceae bacterium | reverse complement strand
CAGGTTAACCCGGGACGGTGCCACCACCTGGGCCAGTGAGGGCCCGGAGTCGGGTAGCTCCGGCGACGGAGGAACCGTCCGCTAGCAGCCACGAACCCCCAGCGCGGTACACAGCCGTCGTCACCTTCAATCACCCGACGTGTCCTCGGTTTGGACGACGGATGGGGCGTCTTCGGCCTGCCGGGGGTGGTGTGGCCCGCTTTAGCTAATACGCTTTTGGTTACCCCAAGTGTTTAGTGAGGAGTCCGGATGAGCACCTACGCGGAGCCGTCCCCCAGCGGCGCGCAGAACACGGATCTCCCTCCGGAGGAGGAGTCCACCCTGCCCGCGATCTCCGGGGTGCAGCAGTGGCTGCGGCAGCTCGGGGAGAACGAGGTGGTCCTGGACCGCATCGACCCTGCCGAGCTGGTCCATCGCATCATGACGGAGGCGTTCGGCCGCTACCGGTTGCCACCCCAGGTGGCCGGGATGCTGGCGGCCGCACACCTGCGCGGCGATACCGAGGAGGCGGACCGCCAGGGCCGTCGACAGCTGGCCACGGCCTGGTTCACCTCCCAGCCCCCGAACGCCGTCGACGAGAGCCGCTGGTACGTGCGGCAGGCGCTGCGCAGCCCCCAGACCCCGCATCTGACGCTGTCGGGTCACACGGAGGACGTCACCGGCATTATTCGCGGCACCGCCCGCGATGGCCGAACCCTGCTGATCACGAAGGGCAACGACGAAACAGTCCGCAAGTGGGATCCGGCGACGGGGCGGCAGGTGGGCCCATCGCAGGCCATGCATTCCTGGCCAAGCAACGAGGCCCCCCACAAGGGCACCACGTTCACCGACTCCGAAGGCCGCACCCTGGAGGCCGTGCCCTACGCCTCGAATATCGAGTTCATGGACAAAGACACCGAGCAGACCGTCGGCATCCCGCTGTACGGGCACCGGTTCTGGGTGACGGGGGTTACCACGTTCTACGGGCCCGCCGGTCGCCCGCTGCTGGCCTCCGCCAGCCGCGATCACACCGCGCGCATCTGGGATCTGAGTTCCCGCTCGCGTCCCGCGGCCCGCTCAGCCGAGCAGCTAACGGACTATCCGCCGAACATCGTGTGGTTTATCACCGCCGATGGCTCCCCCCGGGTGGGCACCATCCGTCACCCTTATGACGATTTCGTGCAGATCTGGGACACCGCTACCGGCCGTCCCGTCGGGCAGCCGCTCCGCCGCTATACGGGCCAGCTGTGGTTCGAGGCGGTGTCGGCGTTCTTCACATCGGCTGACGGGCAGGAGCGCCTAGCGATCGCCTGCGACGTCGAGAGCTTCCGCGTCTGGGATCTGGCCACGGGCGAGCAGGTCGGGGCCCCGATGGGCGGCCACAGCGAGCGCATCCGGAAGCTGGTCAGCTGGGTCACCCCCTTCGGGCAGGTGCGGCTGGCCTCGGCCTCCGAGGACGGCACGATCCGCATCTGGGACCCGGATACGGGGCAGCTCGTCGCCCGCCCCCTCACCGGTCACAAAGACAACATTGAGGACCTGGCGGTGTTCACCACCCGCCACGGCGACGTGTGGCTGGCCTCCGTCAGCTGCGACAACACCGTGTGCGTGTGGGATCCCGACTCGGGCCGCCAAATCGGCTGGCCGATGCAGGGGCACGAGAACTGGGTGACCTCCGTTGCCGCGTTCGCCACCGCCGAGGGTGAGCCCCGGCTGGCCACCGCCGGCGAGGACCTGACCATGCGCATCTGGGACCCCCTGTCGGGCCAGCAGTTGGCTGTTCTGGTCGACGGCGATGATCAGTACGCCGACTCCGTCATCGCTGGCACCAACGCCGCTGGCGAGACCCGGCTGGTCACCATGGGGCTGGGCCGCAACATCCGCGTCTGGAATCCCGAGACCGGGGAGTTGACCTTCTCTTTGGAACCCGAGTTCACCGAGAAGATCGTCTCGTTCCGCGGCGGCGCGCTGGCCGTGATCCTCCGCGATGGCTGGGCCCTGCTGCAGCTACCGGACGTCGCCTGATGGCGTCCTACCCGCCATGGGCTAGCCCGTCACAGCAGGGCGTTGACGATGATCGCCTGCTCCCGGCCCGGTCCGACGCCGATACCCGAGATCCGGCAGCCGATCAGTTCTTCTAGACGCCGCACGTAGGCCTGGCAGTTGGCGGGCAGTTCCGCGAAGGAACGGCAGCCCGAGATGTCCTCGCTCCACCCCGGCAGTTCCTCGTAGATGGGTTTGGCATGGTGAAACTCGGACTGGGTGACGGGCATCACGTCGTGGCGCACCCCGTCGACGTCGTAGGCCACGCACACCGGGATAGTCTCCCAGCCGGTGAGGATGTCCAGCTTGGTGAGGAAAATGTCGGTGAAGCCGTTGATCTTTGCGGCCTGCTCCACCAGCACCGCATCAAACCAACCGCAGCGGCGGGGCCGCCCTGTCGTGGCGCCAAACTCGCCGCCCGCCTGCCGCAGCTGTTCACCGGTCTCGTCGTGCAACTCCGTGGGGAACGGCCCCTCCCCCACCCGCGTCGTGTAGGCCTTAGCGATCCCGATGGCCCGGTCGATCCGGGTGGGTCCTACGCCCGCGCCCGTGCAGGCGCCCGCCGCAATGGGGTTCGACGACGTGACATACGGGTAGGTGCCATGGTCGACGTCTAGGTGATGGGCTTGGGCCCCCTCGAACAGCACCACCTGCCCGCGATCCAGGGCGTCGTTGACGAAACGTCCGGCGTCGACGACATGGGGGCGGATGGCCTCGGCGTGCGCTAGGAGCGACTCGACGACCTCGTCGGCCTCGATGGGGCGTCGGTTGTAGACCTTGACCAGCAGCTGGTTCTTCTGGTCGAGGGCGGCTTCTACCTTCTGGCGCAGGATCGACTCGTCGAAGATGTCCTGGATGCGGATACCCATGCGGTTGACCTTGTCCGAATAGGCGGGGCCGACGCCGCGACCCGTGGTCCCGATGCGGCGCTTCCCCAGGAACCGTTCGGTCACTTTATCGATGACCCGGTGGTATTCGGTGATGATGTGCGCATTGGCGCTGATCAGCGGGTGCGGCACGGCCACCCCTCGCGACTCCAGCATCTGCAGTTCCTCTGCCAGCACGTCCAGGTCGACGACGACGCCGTTTCCGATGACGGTGGTGGTCCCCGGGTTAAGGATGCCGGAAGGTAGCAGGTGCATAACGAATGTCTCGCCGCCCACCACGAGGGTGTGGCCGGCGTTGTTGCCCCCCGAATAGCGCACGCACAGATCGACACGGTCGCCGAGCTGGTCGGTTGCTTTGCCTTTGCCTTCGTCGCCCCACTGGGCGCCGACAACGACAACACTGGGCATGGGATCCTCCAAACACGATGCAAGCCCCAGCTCAGCCGGGGCCCTCCGGTGCATCCTACCCGTCGCAGCGGCACACGCGCGCCTTCGGCCGCTTACACCCCGTCGAATTGTGTCACCACGAGGCGCGATGGCCGCTGCATGGGGGCATCGTTGGGTAATCAATGGGGCAGTCTCCGCTCAGGAGGTCGCGACCCCACGGAGCCATCCGGAGTCCCATGGCGGGCTTGAGGGGCTAGTTCTGTCCTACTATCTGCTGGTACCGCGTCCCCCAGGCCGACAGGCTGTCTAGCACCGGACTCAGGCTCATGCCGAGCTCTGTCAACTCATATTCGACGCGCGGGGGGACTTCCGCGAAGGACTGCCGCGAGAGCAACCCATCGGCCTCCATCGACCGCAGGTTCGCGGTCAGCACCTTCTGGCTGATGCCCCCTACGGCGCGCTTGAGTTCGGTGAACCGGCGTCGTCCGTGCCTCAACTCGCGCAGAATCAACACCTTCCACTTGTTGCCGATCAGGCACAGCGTCGTTTCGACCGGGCAAGCAGGCAGAGACTCGACGTCATGCGTCTTCTGGACGGCCACAGTCCTCCTTGGTTTCCATTTGGTTCCTAGTGTCTATTAGATACTACAGTGGTTCCATCACGCAGAGAAAGGACAACAGATGCGTATCGCCATCATCGGAGCCACCGGCAAGGCAGGTCGGCTCATCGCCCAGGAAGCAGCCGCCCGGGGGCATGACGTCGTCAGGTTCGCACGCAGCGCAAAGGACGGGGTGGATGTCGTCAAGGACGTCTTCGATCTCGACGCTGCGGACCTGCACGGCCTGGATGTCGTGGTGGATGCCCTCGGGTTCTTTACGCCCGACACGTTGCCGAACCACACCCGTTCGCTAGAGCACTTGGCCGGCCTGTTGGTCGGCAGCAACACGCGCCTAGTGGTCGTGGGGGGCGCCGGCAGCCTCTACATGGATCCCCAGAAAACCACCCAACTTTTCGAGACTCCCACCTTCCCCGACGAGTTCAAGCCCCTGGCCGAGGCTCAGGCGCAGCAGTTGGCTGCGCTGCGCGAACACCATGACGTGAAGTGGACCTACGTCAGCCCGGCGGCCGACTTCCAGCCTGACGCCCCCCGGACCGGCCGCTACGTGCTAGGCGGGGAGTTGTTCGAGACCGACTCAAATGGTCTGAGCGAGCTTTCCTACGCCGACTACGCCATCGCATTCGTCGACGAAGTTGAGCGCGCCGAGCATGTTGGCGAGCGAATCTCGGTCCGCAACCCGTAGCGGTTCACCATGGCGGCATCTGAGCACATTCTGGTCGACCAGCTCCTGAGCTGGCTCGATGAAGACTCCGTCGAGGATTCCCGCCAGCTGGCTAGCTGGCCACGGGAGACTGCCATTCAGCGTCGCCGCTTGGTGCAGGCTTTGCTGAATCTCCGCCATCCGCGGCCGGTGCCCGCGGAAATCATGCAGGCGCAGAATCAGCTGTTGGCGAG
>JAUNKK010000120.1 GCA_030532825.1 Propionibacteriaceae bacterium | reverse complement strand
GGCACCTGATGCTCCACGAACAGGAAGCGGCGCAGATCCCGGATCATCTCCGCGACCCCGTGGATGAACCAGCCCACCCGGCCCGGCGGCATCCCCGCGGCCCGCACGGCCGCGCTGAGCGGCTCCCCGGCTTGGGCGTCGTGGCGTTCCAGCCAGCGGAGGGTGACGCCGTCGCGCGTCGGCATGGGGAATCGGTGGGCGGCATCCGCCACCTCGACGAAAGCCGTTGCCGTGGTGCCCTCGGGCAACGCTTCAATGGCCGCGGCAATCGCCGGTGCCGCGGCCTCGTCGCCGGCTAAAACGAAGCGGTCATAGCCTGGTCTCGGTCCCCAGGCACCCCCCGGACCCAGGAACCCCACGGCTGTTCCGGGAGCAACGGAATCCGCCCAGGGCCCGCCCACTCCGGCGCCGTGGGTGACGAAGTCGACGGTGAGCAGCCCGGCCTCCCGGTCGAAGGCCCGGACGGTGTAGGCGCGTAGCGCCGGCCGCTGCTCAGCTGGCAGGTGCTCGCGCAATTCGTCGGGGTCGAAGGGCCAGGTGTAGTCCGCTCCCGGCGGGGGCAGAATCAGCTTGATGTAGTGGTCGGTGAAGGGCAGTTCCATGCCCGCCAACTCAGTCGTGTGCAGCCGCAGGCGCACCATGTTCGGCGCCAGTCGTTCACGGTCGACGACCGTCGCGGTGCGGCGGACCCGGGAGGGTTTAGGCATGAGACTCCTTGCGTATTGGCTGAACTCAGCCTAACCGGTGTTGCGAATTGCCTCCAGAGCACTCAGTCGCATGGCGCGCTGAGCTGGCAGCAACCCGGCCACGGTGCCGATGAAGGTCGCGAAGCCGACTCCCGCCAGGAGCAGCCACTCCGGAATGATCGAGATCGTGGTCGCAGTGCCGCCCATGCCGTTGCCCAGCGTCGGCCCCAAGGCGTCGTTCAAGAGCCCGGACAGCAGCAGGCTCAGCCCGGTGCCCAGCAACCCGCCGAAGAACCCGATGCCTGCGGCTTCAAGGAGAAACAGTTTGCGGATGTCCCCGAGCCGAGCCCCCAGAACCTTCATCACGCCGATCTCCTTGGTGCGCTCGTAAACGCTCATCATCATCGTGTTGGCGATGCCGATCGCGGCCACCAGCAGGGAGATCGCGCCGATACCGCCGAAGACAGCCTGGATGAGCAGCGCCTGCTGCTGAACCTGCTTGATCCACTCAATGTCGGCCTGGGCGTCGTAGCCGAGCTCCCGGGCTAGCTTGTGCAGGGTCTCGGCGTCCGCCACCGAGTTGGTCTCCAGGACGAACCGGGAGTACAGGAAGGTCCCGGTCGGTTTGCCCTCCGAATTGGCGTCCTGCCCTGGCAGCGCCTTGCCGGGATTGGCCTTTTTGAGCGTTTTCACGGTCTCGTCCAGATCCGCAAAGATTGAGACGCTGTCCATGGTGTAGACCCCCGGTTCCCCGTTGAGGAGCCCGGTGACGACGGCGCTGACCTTCTTCGGTTGCGCCGGCGGCTGGCCGCCCTCGCTTCCCGGGTCCGTCATCCCCCCATCGCCACTCACGAATGCCACCTTCAGCGTCTTCCCGATGACCTCCTTGCCGTTGCCCAGGGCGGACTGCCCCGTGAACGGGTCGATCATCGATTCAGGCACCATGTTTCCCAGCACCAGCCCGAGCTGCCCGCCCTGCGTCGGCAGGGCACCGGCTGCGAAGTCGAAGTCCTGATATTGCAGCGCGTACGCGGGGAGGGCTTGGATCATCAAAAACTGCGTCTGCCCGCCCAACTTGGCCTCGCCCTGCAACTCATAGACGGGCCAGGCCCGCACCACCCCCGGAAGCAACTCAAGTTCCTGCAGCAGAGCGTCGTCCATGCGCGGGGGTTTCTTCCCGGGCTCGGCTTTCTGAGGACCGCCGTTGACCGTGACCTGACGCAGGCTGCGCTGCTTCTCAATGCTGCCCAACTGGGCTTCGGTCAGCCCGAAGCCCAGGGAGATCATGACGATCACTGCGGTAGTGCCGATCAGCACCCCCAGCACCGTCAGGAAGCTGCGGAACTTCCGCTGCCACAGCGACGTCAGCGCCGCCTGGAGCAGATCGCCAAACCTCACGGGTCAGGCTCCAACCAACGGGTCGCCGTCGAGCAGGTCGAGGTCCGAGGCCTGTTCCTTGCTTTGACGGTGCCTGCGGATCAGCCGGAGGCATACGATCAGCACGACCAAACCGACCAGCGCCCCGCCCCCGGCCCAGTACAGCCAAGGTTCAATGACGAAGCCCTTCGGTTCCGGCTCGACGGGAACATCGCCGAGGGGGAACTGAGGCTCTTCAAGCATTGGAAAGACCATGAGGTCGAGCTGCTTCTCGATGGATGTGGGCGTGCCAGCTGCGTCCTCGTATGTGATGACCAGCACCATCGGTTCCTGGCGCTCCTCGATGCCCAGCAGCGACAGCTCCACGTTTCCGGCGGCCCCCGGCTCAATCGAACCGACGAACTGGCTCTTCGCCGCTACCCCCTGGCCCTCCGCGACCGTCACGGTGGTGTTGAACAGCTTCGTCTTACCCAGGTTGTTGATGCTGAAGGTCACGGCGGCCTCCTGCCCGATGCTGATCGACTCGGGGCTCACCGTGAGGGTGCTGGTGTCGGCACGGGCCGGCTGCGTGACGTTTACGGCAACGGTGTCGGTGATGGAGAAGGCATGCGCCTCCGTGTCCTCGTATTCCACCGCCAGCGTCATGGCATAGGGCCGGTTCTCCAGCGTCGGCAGAGACTTAAAGGACATGTCCCGCGACGCGGTGCCCTCGGCTTTGAGCGTCGGAATGTACAGCGACGACGACCCGCCTTGTGGCAGGAAGGCCCCCTCGCCCTGGCTGAGCGTCACCTTGATGTTGTTCACCCGCGTGGTCTTTGAGGTGTTCACGAGCGTGAACGAGACTGTGAACGGGGAACCCGCTGTCACCGACTCGGGGTTCGTGATGAGGCTCTGCAGCATCACGCGCGGTACCGAAACCCCCGCCGGACCCTCCGGAGCCGAGCTGGGGGTGGTTGAGCCATCGTCGAAACCCGTGGTTGGGGACGGACTGGGTGAGGTGGTGGGCGACTCTTTCAAGGCGACCAGATCAGCGTTCGCAACGGCGGTGCTGACTGGCCCTAGGAGCAGCGAGGCCAGCGCGGTGAGGGCAAGGAAACGGAGGGTTCTCATGCGTACTCCTGGGCAGGATCGTGGGATTGCTGGGTGATGCTCTGAATGCGGCCGTCGGAGATGGCGACCACGGTGTCGGCGTAGCTGGCCAGATGCTGGTCGTGCGTGACCATCAGCCAGGTTTGGTGGAAGCGACGGATCACCCGTCGAAACAGTTGCAGGGTCTGCTCGGCGGTTTTGGAGTCGAGGTTGCCGGTGGGCTCGTCGGCGAACACCAGCTTGGGGTTCACCGCCAAGGCACGGGCGATAGCCACGCGCTGCTGCTGCCCGCCCGAGAGCTGGGCTGGCCTATGGTGCAGATGATCGCCTAGTCCCAGGGCCACCAGGACCTTCTTGGCGTGCGCGTTCCGCCGGGACTTTGGAATCCCGCGGAAGGACAGCGGCAAGGCTACGTTCTGCAGGGCGGTGAGGGCGGGCAGCAGATTGAAGGACTGGAAGATGAATCCCACCTGCTCGCGGCGGTAGGTGACGAGCCGATTCTCGGAATAGGTGTGCAGCGGTTGCCCATCCACCCAGATCTCACCCGCTGTCGGTTTCTCTAGCCCGCACAGCATGTTCAGCAGGGTGGACTTTCCCGAACCCGAGGTGCCGACGACGGCAACGAACTGGCCTCGGGGAATCTCCAGGCTCACGCGATTCAGGGCGACCAGACGTGACTCACCAACCCGATAGACCTTGCTCAGGTCCCGGGTCCTGACCAGCGGCGTCGCCGGTTCTGCTGAGGCCCCCATGCCCTACCCCTTGTGAAGTGTGTCACCTGCCGTGATGTCGGTCAGACCTGTCCGCGGGGGCGGGGCCAGGGCCGACCGCACCGCGTCAGCCGTAGCCGACGCCGCGACCTTAGTGTGTGCGTCCCAACCGCGGCAAGGGGTAGCTGTGAGCTTTCAGACCCAGGTCGTACCCAGCCCTCGCGAGTGTGGACCCAGGTCCCCTGGGCGAGCCAATCCGGGTGCTGCCGATCCGCAGTGGATGGCGCAGTCAGGCCGGTTCGCCGGCGTCAAGCCGCTGCATCCACTCGCGAACATGCCAGGTAGCGCGGACATCGTCCTCGTTGTACTCCAGGACGCGGCGCCTGGCGGCGGCCCGTTCCTCCGCGGTGGGGGCATTGACGGCCGCGGCGAACCAGGTCTGGGAGTTCAGGCCCCCCGGCTCTTTATCCCGCCACGCGAACCCGGCGCCCTTCGTCGCCACCGCCTTCAGGCCCAGGCCGTCGACCCCCACGAAGTTGTCGCGGACGAGACCGAAGAGGTCCACGAAGTGGCCCTTCACCAGATCGCAGGCCGCCACCAGGTCTGGGTCCTGGCTGCGTTCGGCCAGGCGCTTGAGGTGGACTACCTCGTAGTCAGAGTAGTGGTACACCTTCAGGTCCGGATGCTGCTGCACGAGTTCCAGCAGCCAGCGAGCAAAATCCGCCGCCAGCTTCGCTTCAGCGCTGCTGCCGAGGTTAACGAAGGCGCTGAAGTGGCGATACTGCTGGGCTCCGGTGGTTCGATCGGTGAGCAACACCCCCCACAGGTAGGTGCGGTCACCCTCGTCGGTCTCAATGTCGAGATCCACCTCGATATCTGCGCGTGGTGCCCCGATTGGACCCACGGAAACCTTCTCCAGGGCCACGCCCCGCTTCAGCATGCGGGCGCGTCGTGCGGCCGTGCGTAGGCGGGCCTCGGAGCGGTCCCGGTGCGCGGTGAGCGGCAAGTACTGCGGCAGCAAGGCATCAACGTCCGCCTCAGCCAACTGCGAAACCGTCGTGATGCCAAGCCCCATCAGGGTCTGTAGCTCCCGGACATCCAGGGGTGTCTTGGAGATCCGTAGCGAGATGTCATCGTCATCCATCCGCGGTCGGCAAGTCTCCCACCAGGCGCACCACTCGCACTCCGCGATGCGGATGGGGCGCACGACGGGGGGTCGGTCATCGTCGGGCGGGCGCGTTGCTGCTTCTTTCGCGACGTGAACGCGGAAGTTGTGTTCGTGATCGTAGCGCTCCAGCGCTGAGCGCAGCCGATGCCCGGTGGGGGAGGTGCGGGAAAAGGTGCGCAGGAACCGCAACTCCAAAGGCACCCAGAAGACCAGGGATGAATGCTTGTCGTCTGTGCTGACGACCCCGGCCAAGGGAATAGCGGCCGCGTACCCGCAGGCTTGCAGCAGCCGCCAGTGATGGGCCAACTCCAGCAGCACTCCCTGCCGGTAGGCGCGAAAACGGAATCCGTGGAGCGGCGCCAGCTGGGTGGGGGCCGCCAGGCTGGAAGCCTGCAACTCCTCGGCCTGGCGCTGGCGCTCCAGAACGCGATACGGCTTGACCCGGACCGGCCAATACCCTGGGCGACCATCCGGCTGGTTAGCGCCGCGGATCAGGACGTCCGGTCTGCCATGCCGATGGCCGGTCGGGTCGTCGGGCAGCTTGCCCCCGATAATGACGGGCACCCCATCCGCCATGGCTTCCAGCGTTTCCGTCTCGCCGCTGGGGGTGGAGCGTAGGTCGAAGAATTCGCGGCCGCGGCGGATGGCAGACAGGACCCGCTCGCGGAACTCTGCACCGCCAGCGAAGGCCTCCCGCAGCGATTCGTCGAGCGGTTGACCGGGTTTCGGAGTATCGGGATCGAAAGCGTTAAAGGTCTTGACGGGGCAGCTGCGGGCCGCGTATGCATCCAGCAGGAAGCTCATTTCCAGGCCCGGTGCAGCGCCACTATTCCGCCCGTCAGGTTCTTCCATTCCACCCCCCGCCAGCCGTTTTCTGCCATCAGCTCCGCCAGTGGTTCCTGCGCGGGCCACGCCAGGATGGACTCTGCCAGGTAGTGGTAGGCGGCGGGGTTGCTTGAGATTCTCGCCGCGAAGGGTAGTACCCGCAGCGCGCCCTGAGCGTAGGCGAAGCGGAGCGCCTGATTTGTTGGGGTGGAGAACTCTGCGATGACGAGGCGGCCGCCCGGTTTTGTGACGCGCCGCAATTCGCGTAGCGCCGCAGCGGTGTCCTCCACGTTGCGCAGTCCATAGCTGATGGTGGCCGCGTCGAAGGAATCATCTGCAAAGGGCAGCGCCAGCGCGTCGCCGCGGACGAAGGAGAGCCCGGGCCGTTGCTGCTTGCCGATCCGCAGCATCCCCATGGATAGGTCAGTGGGGAACACCTGTGCGCCCGCCTCGGCGAAGGGCTCCGACGACGTGCCAGTCCCGGCGGCCACATCAAGGATTCGTTCGCCCGGCTGAGCAGCCACAGCCGCCACGGTGGCGCGCCGCCAGCCCCGATCCTGGCCGAAAGAGAGCAGCGTGTTCAGCAGGTCGTAGCGGGCCGCCACCCCGTCGAACATCGCCGAGACCTCGGCGCGCTTCTTATCGAGGTCCGCGCGGGTTGAATGCATGGCCTCAGCCTATCGTCCAGCGCGCGGTGCCCCGGTTCAGTGAAGGACAGCCAGAAGGTCGACGCGCTCGGCTCCGTGGTAGCGCCATTGGCCCATGAGCTGACCTACGACATCTTTGATGGGGGCGCGGTCGAGCTTATGCACCACATGGGGATAGCCGCTGGTCTCTCCGGTGACCAGGCCGCTGCCGAAGACCTTGATGTTCTTCGGCCGAGGGGTGGTTTGTCCAACCTCGACGACATCGGCATCCGAGTCCTGTTCGCGGATGACCCGGATGAGTTCCTCCAGATACGCCGGGTCGGTTTGGGCATCGTAGGCGAAGCGCGTTCCCAGCTCCGAGTGTTCGGCGGTGCCGATCAGGGCCGCCCCGTCCAGGGGCTGGGCGCGCCAGGTGATCGGGACGTGGTAAACCGCGTCGCGAGAACGAACGAGTAGGCCGTCGAAACCGACCTCCCCCGCTGGGTCCACAAAGCGGAAAGTGGCCACGACCTCCAGGTCATCGGCGTCCCCATCAAACCACCACTGATCAGGCAGCCAGGCGGCGAGCAACTCCAGCTTCCCGGGGTGCAGAGTGGCCTCGGGATGAACGTAGGCGGTACCCCTCATGACATGACCTCCGTTGGTACTTTCCCTTAGTCTACCGGCCTGGTGAGGCGTTCCAGCGGCCGTCTCAGCAGCGTGCGTTCGTCAGGGCCCCGGCTGGATAGGTCACAATGGTTCGTGTGGCGAAAAAGGACATTGTTCTCAAAGCGGAAAAGCTGAAGAAGGCCTACGGCCCTGTGACCATCATTGAGGGCTTCGACCTGAAGGTGATGGCGGGTGAGGCTGTGGCCCTCACGGGGCGCAACGGCGCGGGCAAATCGACGGTGCTGCGCTGCCTGGTGGGGGCGGATCGCCCGGACGAGGGCAAGGTCGAGGTGCTCGGCGTACGGATGAACGAGAC
>JAUNKK010000119.1 GCA_030532825.1 Propionibacteriaceae bacterium | reverse complement strand
AACATGCAGTTGCGCGACCCCGTGATGTACCGCATCCGGAACATGGCCCACCATCGCACGGGCGAGGCCTGGGCAATCTACCCCACTTATGACTGGGCCCACGGCCAGTCTGATGCTATCGAGGGCGTCACCCATTCGTTGTGCACGCTGGAGTTCGAGTCGCACCGCCCCTTGTACGACTGGTTCCTGCAGCACCTCGACCTGCCCGACGCGGCGCCGCGGCAGTATGAGTTCGCGCGGCTGGAATTGACGCACACCGTCACCAGCAAGCGGCGGCTCGCGAAGCTCGTGGCCGACAGGGTGGTCGACGGCTGGGATGACCCCCGGATGCCAACGATCCGTGGCCTGCGCCGTCGGGGCTACCCCGCTGCCGCTATCCGGGCCTTTTGCCGCGAGGTGGGCACCACGCGCACGAACTCCCGCAAGGCCATCGAAGAACTCGAGTCCTACGTGCGCCGGGAACTCAACGCGACGGCGCAACGGCGCATGGCGGTCATCCGTCCCTTGAAGCTCGTCCTCGACGGTTGGCCTACCGACGCCGATGGCAAGCCCGTCGTCGAGTGGTTTGAGGTGACGAACAACCCCGAAAACCCTGCCGATGGCACCCGCCAGGTGCCTTTCACCGGTGAGCTGTGGATCGAGCAGGACGACTTCCGTGAAGTTCCGCCGCCGAAGTACTTCCGCCTATCACCGGGGCGCGAGGTCCGGCTCCGGGGCGCCTACCTCATCACCGCTCGGCAGGTGGTCAAGGACGCCGACGGCAACATCATCGAGGTGCGGTGCAGCTACGACCCGGACTCGCGCGGCGGCACCGCCCCCGACGGCCGAAAGGTGAAGTCCACGATGCACTGGGTCTCGGCCGCGCACGCCGTCGACCTGGATGTGGCACTGTACGAGCGGCTGTTCACGGCCGAGCATCCGGGAGCCGCGACGGGTGAGCCGCTCGACGACCTCAACCCGGACTCGCGCGAGGTGCTCACCGGTTGCCGGGGCGAGCCCGCACTAGCGCAGACCCCACCCGGAGCGGTGGTGCAGTTCGAGCGGCTCGGCTACTTCGCCGCCGACGAGAACACACCCAGCTTGTACCACCGCACGGTGGGCCTGCGCGACGAATGGGCCGCCCACCAGAAGCGCACCGCGAGCTGAACCCTAGCTTGGCCGCGGCACGGTGTACTCAGTGACCACCTGCCACGGCGCCCTGTCTTTGAGATAGGCGTGTACGCCGTCGGCGTAGATCTGATAGTAGACCTTCGCCTCGGCTGAAAGGAGCTCCTGTTCTGCGATCCGCCGCCAGCTGAGGCTGCGGATCAGCACGTCGGCCTCCTTGCCCGGCCCCCGACGAGTTCAGCGAATCGGCCCATGCTGGGGTGACGGCGATAATCCGTCTGGAAGAACCGCTCCTGGGCAGGCACATAGCCCTGGGCGAAGAACAGATCGTGGTCGGTGCTGGCGTCGATGTGCGGCGCTCCCTGCCCGTCGCGCCGCAGGAGAATGGACTAGTGTCCAGGCAGCTGGGCCACACAGCGGTCCCACAGCCCACACATGCCAAAAGGCACTACCGTTGTTCGCATGTGGCCTGCTGATGAATCCCCGACGGAAGTGGCACTGGATCTCTTGACGATCGCGGGGTATGCCGCCGTCGGTTTCCTGATAGCGACAGTTATTTCCATCGTCCTTACGGTGCTCATGCGGTTCATCGGCCGAAAACGCGAGAACCTCAACTTCCTCAGTAAGAACTTGCGCGTTCCCCAGCGCGTCTTTCTAGCACTGCTCGGCACAGGCACCGGCGTGCTGGTGGCCACAGACCCCACCATTTGGAAAGCCTCGCCGACGTGGCGGCCAGCTTTCGAACACTGTTTCTTTATCGTGATGATCTTTGCTGCGGCCTACGGGGTGACTGGCATCATCAAGGCGATAGAGGACGCCGTCATCGCCCGTAACAGGAACGCTCAGGAAACCCCGCAGTTCAGGCGAGTTCGCACTCAGATGCAGGTGATCGCGCGGGTACTCATCGGGGTGGTGTGGGTTGGTGCGAGCGCGGGAGCGCTGCTGACCTTCGAGCCGTTCCGCGCCATCGGCACGTCGCTGCTCGCCTCGGCGGGCTTGATCTCGCTGGTAGCTGGCTTGGCGGCACAGTCGTCGCTGACCAACGTGTTTGCCGGGATGCAGATCGCCTTCACTGATTCGCTGCGCGTCGGCGACATTGTGGTAGCCGACGGCAATACCGGCACGATCGAGGAGATCACCCTCACCTACGTCGTGATGAAAAGCTGGGACGAGCGTCGCTGGATCGTGCCGTCGACGCTGTTCACCTCCAAGACCTTCGAGAACTGGACTCGGCTGGAACCAAAATTGCTGGGAACGGTGGAGTTCGACTTGGACTGGCTTGTCCCTGTGGAGGCGATGCGCATTGAGTTGCAGCGCATCGTCAAGGCCAGTGATCTATGGGATGGGCGCCAGGTTGGGCTGCAGGTCACCGATGCCACAGGGGGTTCGGTGCGGCTTCGGGCTGTCGTGTCAGCCGAAACCTCGTCGGAGCTCTGGGACCTACGCTGCTTAGTCCGAGAAGAACTCATCGACTGGTTGCAAACCCAGACGGTCTACGCACTGCCGCGCACCCGGCTGGAGCCGGAGACCACGACGGCCCCACCCCCTGGGGAGCGCGAGGATTTCGTCGAGCAGCTGAAGGCCGATTGGGAAGCCCAGCAGCATGACGAAGAAGACGCTCAGCTGAAACCGCCCGCCGAGGTCCCGGAACAGGCCATGCCCGAGGAAGGCAGCCACGCGTCGGGGCGCCTGGCCTGGTTGAGAACACTGCGTCGTCGGCTGAGCTGACACCTGGTCGCCAGAATGACGAGTGGCCCGCGCCTTTCGGCACGGGCCACTCGGTGAGATCGGATTAGATCACTTCAGGATCTTGGTGACGGAACCGGCACCAACGGTGCGGCCCCCCTCGCGGATAGCGAACTTGAGGTTCTCTTCCATAGCGATGGGCTTGTTCAGGTGAACGGTCATCTCGGTGTTGTCACCGGGCATCACCATGTCGGTGCCTTCCGGCAGCTGAACAACGCCGGTCACGTCCGTGGTGCGGAAGTAGAACTGCGGCGAGTAGTTGGAGAAGAACGGCTTGTGACGCCCGCCCTCTTCCTTGTTCAGCACGTAGACGGAGGCCTCGAAGTCGGTGTGCGGGGTGGTCGAACCTGGCTTGATGACGACCATACCGCGTTCCACGTCCTCCTTCTTGGTGCCACGGAGCAGCAGGCCGACGTTCTCGCCAGCGCGGCCCTCGTCGAGGATCTTGCGGAACATCTCAACACCGGTGACGGTGGTGGACTGCTTCTCCTCGCGGATACCAACGATGTCGACAGTGTCACCGGTCTTCACGACGCCGCGCTCAATACGGCCGGTGATGACGGTGCCACGACCGGTGATGGTGAAGACATCCTCGACAGGCATGAGGAAGGGCTTCTCGGTGTCGCGCTCCGGCTGCGGGATGTACTCGTCGACGGCGTTCATCAGCTCAATGATGGATTCGCCCCACTTGGCGTCGCCGTTGAGGGCCGGGAAGGCCGCGACGCGAACGATCGGCAGGTTCTCGCCGTCGAACCCCTGGGCCTCAAGGATCTCACGCAACTCCATCTCGACCAAGTCGATCAGGTCCGAGTCCTCTTCGGCGATCATGTCGCACTTGTTCAGGGCGACGACGATCGCGGGCACGCCCACCTGACGGGCCAGGAGGATGTGCTCGTGGGTCTGAGCCATTGGGCCGTCGGTGGCGGCCACAACGAGGATGGCGCCATCCATCTGCGCCGCACCCGTGATCATGTTCTTCACGTAGTCAGCGTGGCCGGGGCAGTCGACGTGTGCGTAGTGACGCTTCTCGGTCTGGTACTCGATGTGAGCGATCGAGATGGTGATACCGCGCTGACGCTCCTCGGGAGCCTTGTCGATGCTGTCGAACGGCGACAGCTCGTTCAGCTCCGGGTACTTGTCGTGGAGCACCTTGGTGATCGCCGCGGTCAGAGTGGTCTTGCCGTGGTCGACGTGTCCGATGGTGCCGATGTTACAGTGCGGCTTAGTCCGCTCAAACTTGGCCTTTGCCACTTGGGCTCCTTCTTGGTCTCACCACGCACCCTGCGTGGCCGTGAGTCTGGTGCACCCCTGAGCAATGGGTGTCACCAAGGGTTCGACGCCCAAGTTTACAACCCGGGCGCATACTCATGTAATGCTATCGGCCAGGCGGGGGAAGTCAAACTGGGCGTCGCGTCGCAGCCGCGCCTGGCGGCGCTAGTCGGCGAAGCTCGTGTCCCCGGCATCAAGTTGCTGAAGCTGAGCCACCCGTCCCTCATGTCGACCGCCTTCAAAGTGGGTACTGAGAAAGGCTTTACAGATTTCCAGCGCAACATCAGGCCCAACGACGCGCGCGCCAAAGCACAGGATGTTCGCATTATTGTGTCGACGGCTCATCGCGGCCGAATAGGCCTCGGAGACGCAGGCCGCCCGGATCCCCTTCGTCTTGTTGGCGGCGATCGAGATTCCGATGCCGGAGCCACAGATCGCGATCCCAAGATCGAACACGCCCTCGGCGACCTCACGGGCGAGCCGAGCGCCCCAAATAGCGTAGTCGGTGCGCTCCCCGGTCGCTGGACCGCGATCCACGATGTCATAGCCCGAGTCTCGCAGCCGCGGAATGAGGTCGAGCCGTAGGCCGTGAGCCGCATGATCGCTGGTGATTCCGATTTTCATGGCTTAACCGTACCGGTCCACGCTGACAGAGTTCAGTCCCGCGCTTCGTCGCGTTAACTTCGGTGTTTTCGGAAGCTCACACGGGCTAGGCGACGGCGTCCTCCTTTTGTCCGACCGGCATGGCTGGCCCAGCCCCGACAGCGCCCAAAAACCGCGAAGAACCGGGCTTTCCTCCCCGCCTGGCACCGACAGACACCAATGGCGCGCGTTGTAGTAAACCCCCACTGGTCGGCAGAAAGAGGTTAGGCTCCCTACATGTCCTCGGATGCTGAAAACTGGATTGAGCTCGGATACAGAGCCTACGAACGAGAAGAGATCGCTCAAGCGGCCCGTTGGTGGCGGATGGCGGCGGTGCATGGTCGCGCCGAAGCCATGATCAACCTGGGCCTGCTTGCCGACGATAACCCCGCTGAGCGCGAACAGGCCCTGCAGTGGTTCTATCGCGCGGCAAACACCGGAAGCACGGACGGCATGATCTTCCTCAGCGAAATGCTGAAAGAGCATGGCGACTTCGTCGCGGCCCAAGCATGGCTGCAGCGCGCCGCAGCCCTTGGGAATCAAGAAGCTGTCGCCCGCCTTGAGGCCATGAACTCAAGCGCCCGGCGAATGGAGCTTCTGGAGGACGACACTGAAATGCGCCAGTCGGCCTAGGAATAGCCGTTAGCCAGCCGAGGCCACGTTCCCTGTCGTGAATTGGGAAGTCCTCCACAATAGTTGAAGGGCCCGGAACCACCAGGTTCCGGGCCCTTCAACGTCGCGGCATGCTCACTCGCCGCCGCGGGACTTAGCCACGATCTCGTCCGAGACGTTCTTCGGGGTCTCCGCGTAGGAATCGAACTCCATGGAGTACGACGCCTGGCCAGAGGTCTTTGAGCGCAGGTCACCCACGTAGCCGAACATCTCCGACAGTGGCACCAGCGCCCGCACAATGCGGTTACCGTGCTGCTCATCCATGGACTGGACATGGCCGCGGCGCGCGTTGAGGTCACCGATGACGGTGCCGAGGTAATCCTCGGGGGTGGTGACCTCGACGGCCATCATCGGCTCCAGGATGGCCGGGTCGGCCTTCTTGGCGGCCTCCTTGAATGCCATCGAACCCGCCAGCTTGAACGCCAACTCGGACGAGTCAACGTCGTGATAGGCGCCGTCGGTCAGCGTCACCTTGATGTCCTCAACCGGGTAGCCCGCCAAGACACCGAACTGCATGGCCTCCTTGATACCAGCATCCACGGCCGGGATGTATTCCTTCGGGATGCGCCCACCGGTAACGGCGTTGACGAACTCGTAGCCTGCCCCGGGTTCGCTCGGCTCCAGATCGATGATGACGCGACCGAACTGACCGGAACCGCCGGACTGCTTCTTGTGGGTGTACTCGATCTTTTCGACCTTGCGACGCAAGGTCTCGCGGTAAGCCACCTGGGGCTTGCCGATGTTGGCCTCGACCTTGAACTCACGCTTCATGCGGTCAATCAGCACCTCAAGGTGCAACTCTCCCATACCGGCGATGATGGTCTGGCCGGTTTCCTCGTCGGTGTGGACGCGGAAGGTCGGGTCCTCCTCGGCGAGGCGCTGGATGGCGACTGACAACTTCTCCTGATCCGACTTCGACTTGGGCTCGATGGCCTGCTCAATGACGGGGTTCGGGAACTCCATCGACTCCAGAATGATCGGGTGGCTCGGGTCGCATAGGGTCTCGCCCGTGGTGGTGTCCTTCAAGCCCATCACGGCGCAGATCATGCCAGCACCGATCGACTCGATCTCCTCACGCTTGTTGGCGTGCATCTGGTAGATCTTGCCGATCCGCTCCTTGCGGCCCTTTGTGGCGTTCAGCACCTGCGAACCGGCCTTAAGAACGCCGGAGTAAATACGGATGAACGTCAGCTTGCCCAGGTGCGGGTCCGCGGCGATCTTGAAAGCCAGGATCGACAGCGGCTCTTCCTCGGACGGCTTGCGCTCCAGCTGCACTGATTCGTCGCCCGGCTTGAAGCCGTCGATGGCAGGAACGTCGAGCGGCGACGGCAGGTAGTCCACCACCGCGTCAAGCAGCGGTTGCACGCCCTTGTTCTTGAACGAAGTTCCACAGACGACAGCGGTGAAAGCCGAAGCCAGGACCCCGCGTCGAATGGCGGCCTTGATCTGCTCGACGGTGATGGCGTCGGGGTCCTCAAGCCACAACTCCATGAACTCGTCGTCGTTCTCGGCGATGGTTTCCAGCATCTCGGCACGCGCGGTCTCGGCGGCCTCGACCATGTCGGCGGGAATGTCGGTGACCTCGTAGTCATCAAGGGCGGGCTTGGTCACCTCGACAGGCCAGATATTGGCCTTCATGGTGACCAGGTCCACTTGACCCTGGAAATTCGCCTCGGCGCCAATCGGCAGCTGCAGCAGAACCGGCGTGGCGTTGAGGCGCTCACGGATGGTCTTGACGCAGTGATCGAAGGACGCCCCAGTCCGGTCAAGCTTGTTGATGTAACAAATGCGCGGCACGCCGTACTTGGTGGCTTGGCGCCACACCGTCTGCGACTGCGGTTCGACGCCCGCCACCCCGTCGAACACGGCGACGGCACCGTCGAGGACACGCAGCGAACGCTCCACCTCGACGGTGAAGTCAACGTGGCCGGGGGTATCGATGATGTTGATCTGGGTGTCGTGCCAGAACGCGGTAGTCGCGGCGGAGGTGATGGTGATGCCGCGCTCCTGTTCCTGCTCCATCCAGTCCATGGTGGCGGCGCCGTCGTGAACCTCACCGATCTTGTA
>JAUNKK010000017.1 GCA_030532825.1 Propionibacteriaceae bacterium | reverse complement strand
TCGGGAGTTGCAACTGGCATGATGCCTCTTTCAGTGCTGAGACTTGTGAACAAGGTCAGCCTATCGCGCCATGGCGAAACAATTCCCCCGACGTCGGTGTTCCGTTAGATCATGCGGTCCATGGCGGACACATCAACCCGGATGCGCCCCATGGACCGGGCACCGACTGCCGAGTCGATGGCAGCTGGCATAGCGTCAAGGAAACTGATCGGGATCTTGGCTACCACCTCACCCCCGACCTCAAGCTTCAGCTCAGGTCCCGCGCCGAAAGCGGAACCCGAGATCCTCAAGCCAGAAACATCCGCCCAACTCGCCCGGACAGGCGTCGGGTGGAGAAACTCAATGCCCTCGGCGTCGATGGCGATGGCCTCGCCATGGCCGATGGCCGTCAGATCCCGTTTCGCCCGGGAAAGGGCCCACAACGTGACCCCAAGTTGTCCAAACGTCCACAGCACCCACGCCACGGCTATGGTCGGCAAACTCCAGCTCGGGACTACCTCCGTCATCATCCGGCGTGGGCCGTAGGGCAAGAACTGCGGTCCGAGCCAGGCCAGCAGCAATACGGCCCCGATGAGGGCCGCTAGAACCAGCTGAAACCTCAAAGCGGAGCGCTGCTTTGCCACCCGAGAGGCCGTAACCAGGGGAGTGAGGCCGACGGTGAACCGCTCCGAAGTCATGGGGTCATGATAGTGCCGGACGGCCCTGATCAGGGGTGTTGCAGGCTCCAGTGGTACATGGCAATGGCCGCCGCGGCCCCGGCGTTGAGCGACCGGGTGGAGCCCCGTTGGGTGATCGCCACCAGCCGGGCACAACCCGCCACCATCGTCTCGGTGAGCCCGGGCCCCTCCGACCCGAACACCAGACAGCAGTCGCGCGGCAGGTGCTCGGTTTCGAGGGGAACGGAGCCAGGCAGGTTGTCCACCCCGATCGCATCCAGGTGACGCTCGGCCAGCCAGGCGAACAGAGCGGCCTCGTCCTCGTGATGGTGCACACGCAGGTAGCGGTCAGTCACCATGGCCCCACGGCGGTTCCAACGCCGTCGGCCGACGATGTGGACCCCACCAACGTTGAAGGCGTTGGCCGTGCGCACGATGGAGCCGATATTGAAATCATGTTCCCAATTCTGGATCGCGACGTGCAGCCTGGAGCGTTGCTCATCTAAGTCAGCAACGATGGCCTCCAGCCGCCAGTAGCGGAACCGATCGATGACGTTGCGCCGATCGCCGTCAGCCAGAAGCTCTGGATCAAGCCGGTCGTCCTCAGGCCAGGGCAGCGGGTGGGGACCAACCCCGACGCTCGGCGCGGTGGGGTCGTGGGGCTCCGTCACTGTCGGTTGAGGCGCCGGTCAACCCACACGATGACTCCCACGACGGCGGCCCCTGTCAAGGCGAGACCGAGCAGCGCAGGCCAGGGCGCATCTGGGGCCAGCGGGGTGCCGTCCGCGTTCCACGGCCACAGCGCACGCAGGGACCCGAGTAACAGCCCCGACATCACGGCCATCGTGAGAGCATGCTGGTGTTCCAGCAGCCAGTTCAGGCCCTTGACGAACAGCCCGAGACCGACCGCCGCGCCCGCCGCAAAGAGCGCCAGGTACCCGAGGTTACGGTCATTGACAGCGGCCACGGTCGGCGCGTAGAGGCCAAAGATCAGCAGCATGAAGGATCCGGAGATGCCGGGCAGCACCAGCGCGCAGATCGCCACTGAAGCCGCTCCGAAGACCAGCCACGCCGGGGGATTCTCAATGGTGGTTCCGCTGCCAAGCCCCGTCAGCAGGAAGGCACCGATGGCAGCTACCACGAACACAACGCCGAGGATGGCACGCTGTCGGTTGGTGGCTACGTCCTGACGTTTGACGCCCATCAGCGGCACCGCGACGGAAGCCACCACCATGCCGAGGAACAGCGAGCGCGCCAGCTGGGGGGTGTCGGTGACGAAGACCTTCATGACGCCCGCCATGGTCACGACGATCAGGCCCATGCCCAGCAGGGCGGGAATGACCACCGACCAATGGGCCTTCGCCAGTTCGGTCCGGGCGGCACCGAATTTGCCCGTGACAACGTGCTTGAGAGAGTTCACGACGTGATCGGCGGAGTTGATCAGCGGTTCATAGATCCCGGCGATCAAGGCAATGGTGCCGCCGGAAACACCGGGCACTAGTTCAGCTAGCCCAATAAGGGCACCGCGCACAAGGTTGACGACGGCAGCAATCGGGTCGAAGCGCCGGGCGGCGCGTTGTGGGGCGGACAATCTCACTCCTCGGGCTTGGGCGACGCCCCAACGTTACCGGCAGATCAGGCCCAGACGGAACCGGCTTGGGCGCTCAGCCGCCGAAATTCACCGTTGGGGCTTGCCTGACTGCCGGGTCGTTGACCTCAAAGTAGGTGGCTCGCTCAAATTTGCCAATCCCAGCAATGATGTTGCTGGGCACCGACTCCACCCGCGTGTTATAGCTGCGCACGTTGGCATTGTAGAAACGGCGGCTGGCCGCGATGCGGTCCTCAGTGTCGGCGAGTTCGCGCTGCAACTCAAGGAAGTTGCTGTTGGCTTGCAGCGTCGGGTAGGCCTCAACGGACACCATCAGCCCCTTCATGGCGTTGCTGAGTTGAGCCTCAACATCCGCCCGCTGCTCCGAGGGAGCCCCGCCGGTCTGATTGGCCAGCGCTAGGGCCTGGTTGCGCAAAGCCACGATGCTCTCAAGGCTCTGCCGTTCATGGGCAGCGGCCCCCCGCACGGTCTCAATCAGGTTGGGGATGAGGTCGTAGCGGCGGTTGAGTTCTACATCGATCTGGCGCCAGGATTCCTGGATCAGGTTCCGGGCCTTGACGAACCCGTTGTACGCGGACATGCCCCACATGAGCACCACAACGACGAGCACCAACACCACGACCAGGATGCCTATTAGAAGTTCCATCGCTCTCTCCTCAATCATCGCCTGAGTACACGGTACCGCGTCACAGGCCCAGGTCCCCCAGCCCAAGGGCGTAACGGTATTCCAGCCCAGCCTCGGCGATCCGCTCGGCCGCCCCCGTTGCACGATCCACCACCACTGCTACGGCGACGACTTCACCGCCCGCCTCCCGAACGGCCGACACGGCGGTGAGCGCCGAACCACCGGTCGTGGAGGTGTCTTCCACGACCAACACCCGACGCCCTGCCACATCGCTCCCCTCAATGCGTCGCTGCAGCCCGTGAGCTTTGGCTTCTTTGCGCACCACAAAAGCGTCAAGTCGCCCACCCGCAGCGGCGCGGGCATGGAGCATCGCCGTCGCCACGGGGTCCGCACCGAGGGTCAGCCCTCCGACGGCGTCGAAGCTCAGGTCCGCCACCAGGTCGTTCATCACCCGCCCCACGAGCGGGGCGGCCGCCCCATCAAGCGTGACCCGGCGCATATCAACGTAATAGTCAGCCGCTTGGCCCGAGGCCAACGTGACCCGCCCCCGGATGACGGCCAAGTCACGGACGGCTTCAATCAGGTGATCACGGTCAGTCATTTCAGCTCCGTCGTTTTTAGGACACCGAACGCGACTGAGCGTTCGGACGTCGGGTACAGGTCTTCGCAGGTGGTCAGCGTCATGAGCGCCTGGGAAGGAGTCTCATCGGGCCGGCCAGGCACGGGGTCGAGAACCCAGGAGTCATCCTGCTGAACCGTCAGGCTGGCCGCTGACGACATCAGTTCATAGGTGAATGTAGCGTCCGCGGTTTCCACGATCACTTCGGCCCCGACGGGGAGTTCCCGCAACTGTCGGAAGGGCTCTCCACGGGTCAGGCAGTAGCCCGTCACGCCGAAATTGCCGGGTTGTCCGGGCTGGGCTGTCCCGGGATACCAGCCGATGCCGCCTGTGAGGTCATCGGCAGCGACCCCCACGACGACCGGCCACGTATCCTCCCCCCACAACTCGGGGATCCGCATCAGCCACTGGGGCTCCCCCGAACCTGGATTCACGACGAGTCGCGGCACCTGTGAGCGCTCCTGCGGGGTGGTGAAGTCCCACCGAGCGCGCAACTCAGCGGCTCGTTCCTGGGCCTTGGCGCGGGCCACCACAGCCGTTCCCCAGAACTCCCAGGCGACGAATCCTGCCGCGCCAAGTACGAGGACCAGCGAAACGACGATGGTCGCAAGCCGCAACCCGGGTCGCCGCCGGGGCGGCTCTCCGGGAGTGTGTTCAGTCATGGGGCCATTTTTGCATTAGAAGAACCATAGCTTGCGGCCGGAGGGGGGCGGTGAGGAACTGGTGTCGGCATCAGTGAATGGTACTGCTCCCCCAACCCAGCCGCCGAGTTCCTTACCCACGAGCCAGCGGTATGGATAGGGCTGTGGCGCGGTGGCACGCCGGAGATCGGCCAGGGCGATCTGTCCCTGAAAGGCGGCCAGCAGCAGGTTGCCGAACCGCCGCCCCTTCAGCACCGCCGACTCCGCTCCCACCAAGCATCCGGGCCAGCGCTCAGCCAGGCCGGCAGCCACCCGTCTGCTCCACCGAAACGGCGAGGTATCCGTCACGTTGAAGATCACGGCGCGCCGTCCCCGGCCAATCCGCACCACATCGTCCAGGAACTCGGTCGTCACCAGGTCGGCAGGTACCTGCGCACCCGCGAAGGCATCCACCACCACTAAGTCCGCGTACTCGGCGGGCATGGCCGCCACCCCACTACGCCCATCAACGTCGCGAACCTTGATACCGCTGCGCGGCGGAAGGGGCAGCTTGCGACGCACTTCCTCGGTCAGCGCAACATCGGGTTCACAGACGATCTGCGCGGTCCCTGGTCGGCGCCACGCGATCCACCGTGGGATCGTCATGCCCGCGCCACCGATGTGCACGACTCGCAGGCGTTGATCCGCTGGCGTGGCTCCCAGCAGGCTCTCAAAAAGCAGCGAGAGATGGACCACGTACTCGAACAGCAGTAGATCGGGGCGGCTTGGGTCAACCCAGGACTGGGAGGCTCCGCCGAACTGCACCCGGAAGGCCCCGGGATACTCGGGATCTGGAACCAGCCTCATAACTGGATTATGCCCCGGCGTGTGTAAATGGCCACGCGGCCTGCCACTATTTACCTAGGGAGGGATGTTCAGACAACCTCACGACTAGGAAGAAGGGATGGGGGAAGCACCATCGGTCGACAACCGGGCGCCGCTCGCCTTCGGTCAACGCTTGGCAGCGACGGAGACAGACGTGGCCGCGGTGCTCCGCGAGGGGGGCCCGGACATTCTGGCGGACCGTCTGTCAGAGGTGGTGATCTGGGCCCAAGGCGGTCCTCGCGCTGAGGCCGTCCGGGAAGCCTCCACTCATGCATACACCCTGACTCAGGTGGCGGCAACCGCCCTCATCGCTACGGCCCTGGCTGACGATGGCCGGATCGTCCTTCGCGGCCTGAACCTCGCGGACCCGATGGGGCTGGCTCAGGTGGCCTATCAGCCGGGTCTCCTGGAGGATCTGTTCCCTGGGGAGGCGCTCGCGATCCTCGGACGCGCAGCCGGACGACCAGAGTTGGCAACCTTGGCAGATCGTTGGCGCGACCTACTGGAGGAAGCCATCGCGGCACTGCCGGAGGAGATCGGGCGGCAACGCAACGAGGTCACGAAAGCGGCGCTGTTGTTCACGTGGCGGCTTGCCTTGGACCCGACCCAGCAGGACGCGTTGCGCACCGAGTTCCTCACTGTCGCCGAGCGCCATCCCGATCTGATGGAGATCCCCTGGGTGGCCGATCTAGCAGACCGTCCCACGTCCACCCCGGCCCGGGCCATTGCACTGATCGCTGCCGTCGAGTCATCCGGGGCGAAGCTCATCCGGCGGTTAGCTTCCGCCGAAGTCGCGGAGGACGTCCCGTCCGGTGCCCTCACTGCCCAACGTTGGCTCGGCACGCTCATCATGCTGGGGATCGGCGTGATGTTCACCATTGTGTGGGCGCTGTGGGGGCAGCTTTTGTACGAGATCCTGCCAGGGCTTGATCCGCGCTGGTGGTGGCTGTACCCCGCATGTCAGTTTGCTGCGACCCTCGTACTCGCGTCCGTCACCGCTGTGTTCGCCGCTCATCCCCGTTTCAGCCCCGGGGCGGTGGCCAGCCTGCACGCGCTAGCCCTGTGCGGAGGGATTCTGGCGTCGGGAGATCTACGGCTCGGCACCCTGCTGGTCTCCGCCGAGGCCAGCCCGTCGCTGTTCTACAGCTTCCTCGGGGCGGCCGTCGCGCCCTTCCTTGGCTGCTTGCTGGCGTTGCTATACGGGGTGGTGATCACCGCCACACCGCTGGAGCCTGACGAAGACCCAACACAGATGGCTCGACGGCGCACCTGGCTCTGGTTCGCCACCGCCCTACCGGGTGTCGCGCTTGGCGTGGGCTGGGCGACAATTCTGCTGCGTACCCAGTTGGTGACCCCCGACTGGCCGTCCGTGCTTCTGACGGCCAGCACCATGTTCGCCTGGTGGGTCTTTCCTACCTTCACGGTCTGCTGGTTGGTCCTAGGCCAAACCCAGTTCCGCTGCTTAGTGCCGACGCTGATCGGCGTGGTGGCCGTCGTGCTCGGCCTGTTCTACCCCACCATGGCCCGCAATCAGATGTTGCAATCTTGGACCGCCTCGTGGCTGTGCCCCGAGACAACCGGGTGCGCCGCCTGGCAGCTGCTGACAACCGCCATGTTGCCCCCGTGGTGGCCCGCCGGCGTGCTCGTGACACTCTATGCCCTCGCCGTGGCCATCATGAGACCTAGGCGGGAGCGCACCCCGTGACGGGCTGTGAAACCTGGCCGCGGGCACGGCGTAACTGGACTTGGATACAGGTCTGTTCTCCCTGCACCGGGACGATCGTGCTGGATTCGGTCACCGTTTGAGTCTTGTTTTCCTCCGCACCGAGGATCTCTACGAGATAGGAGTCGGCGGGCTGCGGATCCGGATTGGTCCACGTGAACTCGACCTGCTGGCCGGTAACTTGACCGCTCAGATTCTCAACCGCAGGCACAGACTTGGTGCCCCGGTCACGTGGCGGCTCCTCCTTGTCGGGGCCGATGATGCCGTTGAAGAACAACACACCAGCGGTTACAGCGGCGGCGATCGTCAAGGTACCGGCCAACAGGATGTTCCGATGCCGTCGGGCCCGCTTCTTCTGCTCGGCCTCCGCGGCAGCCGCAGGGTCCGCGTCGGGGCTTTTGGGAGTTGGCACCGGCAGGCCTTCGACGTGCCGCAGCCCCGCTTGGGCAAACCCCTGCCCACGCAGCAGCACCCCCGGCCCGGGGGCGCCAGTCGACACCCCCGGGGGCGTCGGATCGAAAGCAGGACTGAGCGGGTCGTGGAAGGTATAGCCGCCTGTCAGCGAGGACATGCCCATGGTGTAGCCGGAGGTGAGCATAGAGCCAGAGTCACCCAACAGCCAGCCTGGCTCGACCGTGCCTGGCTCGCGGTGTGAGGTTCCGTAGGCGGTGTGGTCTTCCGATTCGGTCAAGACGTCCACAGGCGTGACTGGAACACCCATGGCGCCCTGGACCGCTTGGATGGCGCGGGCGAATTCCAGCGCTGAGCTGTACCGGCGGGCAGGGTGCGCCGCCATGGCGGTGCTGAGCACTTGCTCAAGCATCTCTGGCACGTCGGGGCGCCCGGTCCTGGGGGCCACAAATGTTCGGGCCCGCTCCCGCAGGGTGTGGCGTTCGTTGTCGCCGCCCGGCACGGCCAAGGGGCTGCGTCCCACGAGCATGGCCCACATCGTCGCTGCCAGGGAGAAGACATCGCTCCAGGGCCCTGTCTCCAGCGGGGAGTCGGGGTGCATCTCGGAAGGCGCCCACAGCGGGCTGAGCGCGTGTGCGTTAGCCGAATAGTCCTGGGAGGCTGAGATGCCAAAGTCGGTTAGTGCCGGGCGCTGGAAGCCCGTGAAAAGAATGTTGGCGGGCTTGATGTCGCGGTGCAGGATGTTCTGACGATGCACGGTCTCCACGGCACCCGCCAGTTGGACGGTGTACTCCATCGCGAGGGTAGTGGCAAGCACACCGTTCGAGACACGGGTGCCCAGGTGCGCCGTGGAGCACTCCTCCATGACCAGGAAGGGCCGCCCGTCAGCCGATAGCCCAGAACTGTGGATGGTGACGATGTTCGGATGCCCTGACAGGCGAGCCATGAGCACGGCCTCGGCCGCGAAAGCATTGAAAGCCGTCTCGTTGACGGTCTGGTGCAGCACCTTCACTGCGACCCCCCGACCCAGGGAGTCCCGGTACCGGAAGACGTCAGCGAAGCCCCCACCACCGAGCCACTCGATGTAGGTGAAGCCCGGTATCTCCGGGGGCGTCGTTCGCTGTGCCATCAAGGAATCCGATCGAGATGTAAGAGTAGATCGTGACCCAGATCAATCACGTCTCCAGGGAGCAGAGTAATAGCCTGGTGTGGCAATCGCACGGGCAGTTTGGCCCTGCGCCGTAAGCATGTCCCGTTTGTACTCTCCAAATCTTGGACCAAAACCCGCCAGCCATCCAGCAGGATCGCCAGGTGATTCCCCGAAACATGCCGGTATGACAAGGTCAAAAGCTCCGGCGGCTCCTCCAGAGGCAACGCGGTAGCGGTGGGATGGCGCCCTACGACCACCGGCCCGTTGAGGGCGATAGGTTCTTTGTGCGGAGCGCGCAGCCAACCGAGTTGTGGGCGCCTGGCCTGCCGGAGCGGCCCCGCCACGAGGTCGTCACAAATGAAGCACCGCGCTCGGTCGGGGGGGTTTGGATGCAGACGGCCACAGAATTTGGCAGCCAAGCGGACCGCCCCGTGATACTGAGGACTGGGCGAGACCTCGTCGTCGACAGTGTCGCCCCCCAGATAGTCCGCCTCAGGCTCGGGTTCCTCACGTACGCGCCGCGGTGTTGTCACGGGCTCCTCGTCGGTGAAGGCACCAAAACCGATACCGGCGGCGGCGACTAAGCCGCCCTCATACGCAGCGGCGCCTGACTGCGGCCAGCCCATTTTCAATGCCATGACGCCCGAGATCACCCGCTCGTCCCAGGTGGGTACGCCTACGCCCGTGAGTCGCTCCGGGCCGCGCCCGCGCTGAAAAGCCATCGTGAGGTTCCCACGAACCGCTAGATGCCACCGGTCGCCGTCCCGGATCGCCACCCCAAATGGCGGCAAGTCTAGGAAACCCAGGTCTGTGCCATGCGCGAGGGCACGGACAAAAGCTCCAAGTTCCGAACCGTCTTGCAGCAGCAATCTCAGCTGTTGTGCCAGCGATGTCTCAATGCTGGGAGCGAGCAGAGCAAAACCATCGGCCCAGGCGAACGCGGTGTACTCGCCCGGGCTCCACCTGACCTCGCTGGAGATGTCCACCAGTTCCCTCCGCATCCGGGAATGGTCAGGGCGCCAGCCTGAGGGTACGGCCGCCGAAGTGAATCAGGTCTTCCTTCCGCAACTCGCGCGGTTCACGCGGCACTAGACGGGAGCGCTCGTGATGGATCTCAACGTAGACACCGTTCGTAGCGCCGATGTCCACCACGTAGATGCGCCGATCCTCCGGGTACAACACGAGGTGGGTCTTGGAGAGTCGCATGGTCTCGTCCATGATTTGGACGGAACGGGCGTTCGGATAGGCATCGGGCACCAGGGGGTTGCGGCCTAGCACCAAGGGCTCGTCAACCTTCAGGCGCTGACCATCATCCAGGATGACTTCCTGTGACATAGCAGCCAGCGAACTCGCCCCCGCGATATCGGCTACGGTCGCGTCCTCCAACTGGCAGGGGTCCTCCGTCATGGCACGCGCCGCGTGGGTTGGCTTGATGGCCACGGTTTCCGCAGGTTCGTATTCCGTGGCCCGAGCCGGAATGTGGGTGACCGGGGGGAACACCGGCGCGTTGGGCGAAGTCGCCCAGGCGTGACTTGCCCGCTGCCCTGCCGAGTCGGGGGACGAGGGCGACGGGAATACGGAGGCTTGGGGTGAAGCCAGTGGCGAGAAGGGCGACGGCTGTGGCACAGGTGATGCGCTGGGAGGGGGGGCAGATGGCTCCGGACTGGCTGCTGCCGGGCTCGGCTCAAACAGGCTCGCCGGCGAAGGTCTGCTCGCTGGCTGCGGCACGGAAATACCTTGGAATGGCGCCGGTGAGGACGGCTGTCCGGACCGGGGTTGGGGCGGTGCAGGCACCGGCGAGGGTGCCGCCGGCGCCACTGTGGCAAAGCCCGAGGGCTGGGGGGCAGAGAACCCAGGGGCCGGGGGGGCCGGAGCGGGCCGTTGCGGCGAAGCAGGTGACGGCGAGGCTCCTCGCTGCGGCATTGGGTCGAAAGCACGGCTCTGCGGTGAACTAAAGGGGGTGGCCACGTTCGGTCGCGGTACCGGTGTCGCCGACGCGTCGGCTTTCTGGGAAGTGGATTCAGAGTCAGTCATCATGACAGCTTTCAGGTGGAAGACGCGGTCAAGCCACTGACCGCCATCTTCATAGGTGAAGAAATACGAGATGGGCCCGACCCCCAGGGTCGCAACTTCGAAGGCCGCTTGAACAAGGTACTTCAGCAGCACCGACGTCCCGTTCGGCTGGCCGGTACGGGTGTCGACGAACCGGAAACCCACCCAGCTTCCCCCCAAGGAGGTGGACTGCTTGAGCGCCACGACCACAAACCACACCGCAACGGCCGCCATGACCAGGTAGCCGGCAATGCTCAGGATCAATCCCACCACCAGTACCGGCAGCAAACCCCCACAAATGCCCAACAGCAGCGGGACCAGTAGGGCGATCAAGAGCGCCAGCCGGGCGCGGACCCGCGCCCCGACCGGTACAGGCGTCGCCGTTGTTGCGCCGAACTGCCTACGCATCATCATCTCCTCAGTTCCTCGGTTTCCCCTGGCGCCTAGACCGGTTGTCGGCCGAACGCTTTCTGGAGCCCCTCGCCGCTTCGGTTTTCGACCGGCGGAACGACTTCAAGGAAAACACAGCAGCTGGCCGAGCGTACCAAGGCCTACTGGCCAAAAGTGAACTCTTGAGCTTCGTCGCTTGCTTCCATACCGACTCCTTGAGCGATGAACTAGGCTTTTCAGGCCCAAAAACCGAGGAGTCGATCCGGTCAGCCATCTCTCGAATCGGTAATTGTGGATGCACTTTTTGCAGTTCGTATGCGGACTCACGGCGTGTGTGGTCGGTCGTGAACTCGTAGCCCAGGTCCCGCGCCCGATCCATCACTTCGCTCCAAGCCCCCGCGAGTTGGTCGGTGAGTTCACCCCGCTTGCGACGCTGTAGCGCTCGGCGGGCTTTCAGCGCCGCGATCAGCAGGAAGGGGAAAGCCACCAGACCGATGCCCCCCCCAACAGCGGCAATGATGGCCAAGATCGCCGCCAGCCGCGACTCTTCCTTGTCGCGGTCATCAATCTCGACCTCCTCTTCGTCCGCGATCACCGTATCGTCTTCAATGTGCTCGGGTGGGCTGGGCGGAGTATCGACACGGGGCTTCGGCTTTGGCTTCGGCTGGGGGTCCTCGGTCTCCGGTACCTTGTCGCGGTCAGGCGTCGGGTCGAAGGTAACCCATCCCGCACCTTCCAGGTATGCCTCGACCCAGACATGCGCTTCAGTACCCCGGACCGACCAGACATCGCCGATCTGCGCATCAGCCCCCGGATAGAAACCCATCACCACTCGGGCTGGGATACCGCGCTGTGTAGCCATAAGCGCCATAGCCGAAGCGTACTGTTCGTCGTCACCAACCCATTGAGTTCGGTTGAACATATAGGCGAGGCGCTCGGCTGTGTGACCCGCCCGGGACCGGTTGTCCGACCCATCAGAGTAGTAGCCCTCAGTCCGCAGGCGCTGCTCGATCATCTCCAATTCTTCGAAGGCACTAGCCGCCCCCGCGGTCCACTCGGCGGCATTCTTTGCCAGGACTTCGGGCACACGCGTCACCTGAGCTAACGGGGCGTCCCCCGCAGCGGCGTCTTTGAGATTCGCTCGTTCCGCCTCGGACAGGGGAATGATGGGGACCGATTCGACGGTGACGCTACTACCGTGGCTGAATCGGGCGACGGTCATCGCCTGGTGGGTGTCGCGGTTGAAATACAGTCCTTTGCCCTGCTCCATGGCGCGCGTTCCAGAAAACTCTATCCGAGCTGGTTCTCCCCAGGACGGCAGCCAGACATCGTCGTATAGTTCGGCGGTAATGTCCGCGCGCACTGCTTCCCCAGAGGGCTGCCACGGCATCTCACGGCCAACCTGCAGGTACTCACTGCTGTCCTGAGAAACGTTGAAAACCACACCATCCCAGCGGTCCATGACGGCCAGCCGCAGCCGTCCTCCGGCGGGCAGCCCGGAAACCTTGAATAGCACCTCGTCTTTGAGGTTTAGTTCGTAGCGCCGGTAGCGGGTCAAGGGACTGGGGTATTCCGCCAAATCGAGGGGGGGACTGACGAAGTCGCGCAGCACTACCCGCTCGCCCGCCCCCGTCGCCGCGTTGACACTAAGCGCCGCGCCAGCGGCCAGCGCGATCACAGCAGTCGCGGCGATCGCCTGCCACGTGCGATGCGACAGCCCGCCGGGCCGACGCACCAGGAAGGCGGCGTTCGCAGCCCCCATGCGACTCAGACGGTGGGCGGTACTCCACGCCAGAACACCAACCCCCAACGCTACGCCGAGCCAGATGGCCGTGGGAGCGATGCTGGATCCAAAGGCATTGCCAAGCGCCAACCACAAAGCAGCAATCACACAGGGCCATACCACGCCTCGGGTGAGCCGCACGATTCCGATAGTGGCCATGCCCACCAGCAACCCGGCAAAGAACGGTACCGCCTGGGGTCCTGAGAGGTCCCCGGCCGGTGTGGCGACGGTCAATATGTCGTACCAGCCCTGAAACGACAATTCTCCCAGGCGACTAACCGTGGCAATGGTGGGCAGAAAGCCGAAGGCGGTGGTCTCGGGGACCACCAACGGCCCACCGACGATCAGGTAGACCACCACGAAGGCAGCAAGCCATAGCGCCCCGCTCCAGCGGAACCGGATGGCCAGCAACGCGATGAGGCCACCAAAGAGGATGCCGAGCAGGCCCGGAAGGTACCCCCGCACTCCCCCAAAGACAGGCTGAAAAGCGATGCAGCCTGGCAGCAAGAGCAGCCACGCTCCCAGAACGCGCGGAAGCGAAAACGCGGGCGTCCGGTTCACACGAGGCTCCTGACTGCGGGACGGAGATCATCCAGGCTCGGCAGGTCCAGGATAATCAAGTCCCCTACCCGACGGCGTGCCAACTCGGCCGTCGGCCCACAGCGCAACGCGAAGGGGAAGATTCCCGGCGGTAGCGCCAGCTGAGCGCCGCGCAGCGCAGCCGGGGCGGTAGAGCCAGTCACGAAAGCCGCCACCGATACCCCCGGAAGCGACCCATGCTTGATGGCCAGTTTCCGCACGTCCCGCCCTTCAGCCCCCAGCTGCACCCCAGAAAGCCGGTCGAGCAATCCAATAGCGTGCGGGAACCGCAGTTCCTCCGTGGATGTGCAGAGCGTCACCTGGCGTTCTTCGCGCAACGCCGAGGCGCCCAGCGATCCAGCGACGGAGACAGCCAACTCGAAGTCTTCCTCAGTTTCGTAGTCGCTGTTGGTCGTCGAGAGCAGGATCAGCAGGTGCGCGCGCATGGTCTCCTCAAACTGGCGCACCATGAGTTGCCCGGTCCGCGCCGTGGTCCGCCAATGCACGGAGCGCCGATCGTCGCCAGGCACGTATTCCCGCAGCGCATGGAACGACACGTCGGAAGACGACAGGTTCTGTGTGGCAATCCCTTCCACATCGCGGAGGAAACCAACCGCCCCCGTCTCCAGGGGCAGGATCCGAGGATGGACGAACAGTTCGCTCACACCCGAGAGCAGCTTCTGTCGGCTGAGCAACACCAGCGGATCCGTCTGCACGGAACGCACCGGCCCCAGCTCAATCACCCCACGCCGAGTCGCAGGAATGGTGAAAGGCTCCTCGTGGATCTGTCCGGGAACGAGCAGCGGAACCCGGAAGTTCGCCACCTCTCCCCCGACGGGGAACTCGAGGGTCGCAGAGCCGGAGGGCCGTCCGCTCGTCGCCCGTACTAGCACGGCCCCAGCCGCGGTATCCCCCACCTGCACGCGGGGACGTTCAAGATGGAACAGCACCTCGTGTTCCCGCCGGCCTAGAATGGCCACGACGGCAATTGCCAACGCGACGGCGCACATCACCGATAGGGCACGAAACTCGAGCCAGCCGAGGAGCCATCCGGGGACGGCCGTGACCACCAGTCCGATGATGAGCACCCATCCGAGGGGGGTGATCGTCGTGAGCCGGTGCTCAGCCTCGGGGCGTTTGTCACGAGATCCGGGGCGCATGCGCTTGGGGGAGGTGGACACGTGCGTCAGGCGTTCATGCGGTTGGTTGGGGCCTCGACCGACGACAGCACCCTCGCGATCACATCGGTGGCGCTCACCCCGGAAAACTCGGCCTCCGGGGACAGGATCAAGCGGTGGGTCCACACTGGCGCCGCCAACTCCTTGACATCGTCAGGTAGTACGTAATGACGACCATGAGCAGCCGCCCAGACCCGGGAGGCCCGCACCATGGCAATGGCGCCGCGGGTGGAAACCCCCATGGCGGTGTCGGCATCGTCGCGGGTCTCCTCAACGAGACGCTGGATATACCACAGCACCGACTGATCGACATAGTTGTCCTTGACCGAATCAATCATCTCGGCGACGGCCTGCTGGGCGAGCACCGGCGCCAACCGCTTAGAGCGGTCTGGCTGCGAAGAACCGGCCAGCACTTGAATCGCCGCGTCGGTCTCTGGGTAACCCACCGAAGTCTTCATAAGGAAGCGATCCAGCTGCGCCTCCGGAAGGCGGTAGGTGCCGGCTTGTTCGATAGGGTTCTGGGTAGCGATGACCATGAAAGGTCGCTCCGTTGGATAGCGCTGGCCGTCGACGGTGACCTGCGCCTCCTCCATCACTTCCAGCAGCGCAGACTGGGTCTTCGGTGAGGCACGGTTGATCTCGTCCGCGAGGACGATGGAACTGAAGACCGGCCCATGATGGAAGGTCCACCGCGAGGTGGCCTGGTCGTACATGGTGATGCCAGTGATGTCGGATGGCAGCAAATCCGGCGTGAACTGAATGCGGTTGTGGCTGCCGTGCACTGAAGCAGCGATGGCCCTAGCCAACGCCGTCTTGCCAGTACCGGGAGCATCTTCCAGCAGTAGATGCCCCTCGGCAAGCATGCATGTCAGCGCCAACTGGATGACCGGGGTCTTACCGAGCAGTGCCTGGCCGACATTGTCGGTCAGCCGCGCAAAAGTATCCGCAAAGAACGCAGCCTGTTCCGGGGTCATCGTCATAGTGTCTCGCTACCTTTTCGTTTGTCCTTGGAACGTCAGTCCTCGTGGCACTGGGCGGTGACATCGATACCTCCAGAGGGGACGTAGTCCCGATCCGTGAAGATCCCGTCCTTGGATCTCGCACTGGCGTTGCCCGAGGCATCAACCCCGTCGAGTTCCACCTCGACCGTTTCTCCCGTTGAGGGCCGCCTGATGTTGCATTCCACGTCTTCACCGGGCGTCCACTGGGTCACAGTGACTCGACCAAAGTAGCAGGTCGCAGGATGGTGCCTGTCGCCGCAGTTATAGGCTTCATCCCTGGTCAGGGTAGCTTTGGCCGCTCCCCAGGTGCTTGCGCAGGTCTCTTGAGACTCCTCGCTCCAGTTCCCATGCTCGTTCTGCACCTGCGCAGTCATGCAATACCGCTGGTTCCGACCGTTTCCAACCTCACGGCTACCAGACAGTTTGTCTGTCTCCTGGACCTCGCCGTTGATCTTGTAACGCACCCGCGTCACGCGCGCGCCGTTGCTGTTTTGGCTGGAGTCCCACCTCAGAGTGACTTGATTCACGCCCCCTTCCGAGCTGACAGTCGGGGCCTGAGGTGGCGCGTATGCAGTTACGGTGGCCGTCTTCGAGCCGCCCTCCGAGGTCTGTCCCATCACTGATGCCACGGAGGTGACGCGGACAGTCACGGATTGTCCCAACGCAAACGCCGAACTGGTGATGCGGTGTTCCCCTGCACCAACCGTGCCGCCGTCACCACCGGCACTCCAGCGGTACGAGATCTCGTCGTCCCGAATGCCGCTGCCACGGGCACCGCCCACCTTAAGGATCACCTCGGAGCCCGAGCCTGTCGGTGTCACCTCAAAGGTTTCCGGCGCGGACGGCGGCTGGAAAGCCCGCACGGGGTTGGATGCGGGAGAAGGAGCCGACCACAGGCCGGACGAGTTGGTGGCTTTCACAGAGAAGGTCACGGGGTCCGTCGATGGGCTCAGCGGGGTCTCGCATGACGTATCGCTGCGCTCCCCACACACATCTCGCCCGTTGCTGTCGGTAACGATATAGCGGTAATGAGCGTCCCCATTCGCGGAACCAGGGGGATTCCAACTAATCCGCGCGGTCAGCTGGCTGCCGTCTGCCGCCCCAATCATCGACACCGAGGGGGCGCTGAGGTTGCTGGGCGCCCCGGCGGGGGTCACGGCGCGCGATGCCGGGCTGACGGGCGGGGCCACCTTGCTGTCACCATCTGTCAGCCGATTGTGTGCAGCGACGGTGAAGGTGTAGGCCTGCCCATTGGTCAGCCCCGCCCAGGTCAGGCTAGTGCCGGTGGTGTCCTGCTGCTCACCACCCGGGTACTTCGTCACGGTATAGCGTGTCACGGGCGAGCCGCCGCTCGGAACGGTCGTGGTCGGCCAAGACAAGGTGACTCGCTGATCGCCGGCTTCCACAGTCGGGGCCTGGGGGGTGTCGGGCAACACATCCACAAGGATCTCGTTGCTGGGCTCCGACTCGGGGCTTCTAGCGTTGAGGTCTGACTCCGTCACGAGTGCCTTGACCGTGAACCGGTACCGGCCGCCGTTGGGTAGGCCTGAGATATCGCATGTGGTTTGCAGCCCACATTCCCGGCTACCGCCCGGCCAGGAGACCAGGTAGCCCTTGGGCGTTCCGCCTCGCCAGCCGGCATGGGTCCAGGACACACGAGCTGTCTGAGATTTCAGGTACTGAGCCGAGACGTTTGCGGGTGCCTTCGGCGGGTTCTTCACGATCAGTCGGATGACGCCGGTCTTCTCACGTTCCGGGTCCTTCGTGGCGTCCGCAACCCGATAGGTCACGGTGATGTCCTCGGGCACATCCGCTGAAGCGTCCGGCTCACCCGGCGTGACCGTGATGACCGTGCCCTCGGCGGTGGCGGTGGCGGTTCCTCGCACCTGTGGTCCACTGACCAACGTGATCTCGCCGCCGACATCGGCGAACGGGTTGGTGATGAGTTGGGCCAAGTCGAAGGTGTGGGGTGTGCCGATCCGAGCATCCCGCTCGGTGATCTCCGGCACCGTCATGAGCGGCCGCGTGGACGAAATAATCGTCACAGGGATCGCCATGCTAACCGGGTCGGTGCTCCCGTCGTGTACCGAGACGTTAACCGTCGCTGTCGCGCCGACGGTCGCACCCGAGACTGCTTGCACCGACAGTTGCTGCTGGGAGACGGAAGCTTGAACGGGCCCCTCGGTCCCCGTGATGGTGAACGACATCCGCTCCTCGTCACCAGGATCAGGATCATCGACCATCTCGACCAGCGACACAACCTGCGCGGCCTCGCCGGGCGCGACTCTCAACTGAGTCGGCCGGACCGAGGGTGGTTGCTGCCCCGAGGAAGCCACTTGGACCGGCAAGTTGATGCGTGCCACCTTCCCGCTCGGATCATCAAGGGTCTGGCCGTCCGTCACCTCAAAAGAGACGGTGGTCACGCCAGAGAACGCGATGTCCGGGGTGAACTTCAGGGTCTTGTCGTCGACCACCTCTATGCCGCCGTCACCAATTGCGGGATCTCCACCCGGCCCGGCAATCACGGAGTCCAAGCTAGTGAGCTTGGCCTGGCGGCCCGGCCGCGTGACTACCCACTCGTCGAGGCTGACGGTCAACGGCTCGCCCGCGGTGACCTGCGCAGGCCCTTTGTCCGTGTTGAGCTGCGGTGGGTTCTCCCGTCCAGGGACCACGATCGCCGCCCGGGCACTCAGCCCATCAGCGTCGGTGATGGTGTAGAGCACGATCTGACGATCCTCGGCCACCGGCACCGTCACCACGCCGCCCCGGACCGTTCCTGGTGATTCAACCTGCACCGTGAGATCGGAGACGACACCGTCGGGATCGGAGTCGTTCTCCAGCACCGGGATGTCAACGCTGTCGACTCCGGTGATGGCGGACGCCTGCACCACGTCGTCATGGGCCTGTGGAGCCACGGGAGGTACGTCCTTATCGACCGTGACCGTGACCGCGCCCTGCGCCGATATGCCGCGCCCGTCGGTAATCGAGTAGAGCAGTTGATAGATGCCCTCCTGCGCTGGGGTCACCACCACGATCTTCTGTCCCTTGACCTCCGCCTGCGGATCCCAGCTGGCGTCCGCCGGCTTGACGGCGCCCTCAATGAGGGAGATTTGGTCGCCATCTGGGTCGATGTCGTTTCTGAGTGCTGGGATCTCCAACCGCGTGGATGGACGCGCCGCGACCTCGTCGGCCACCGCAACGGGACGCTGATTCGTGGTGGGCGCTGGTGCAACACCGACGCGAACCGTACCAACTCCCTCGGCTCCGAAGCGGTCCTGAACGCGGTAGGAGAAGACGTCGGTGCCGGCCGCATTCTGGGAAGCCTGATAGACGATATGGTTGCCCTCAATCGAGACAGCACCGTTCTGGGGTACCTGGTCGCCTGGACCAATGAGTGTCACCGAATCCCCGTTCGGATCAATGCCGTCCAGGGGCACGCTGATGCGCACCGACGAGCCCGCGAAGGTCCTGGCCTCGATGGGTTTAGGCACTGGGTCTTGGTTGCGCTCCTCCAACTCCCGGATGGTCACTGTCACCGTGGCTGATGAGCGTGCTCCCTCGGAGTCGACAACGGTGTAGATGGCCTCAGCCGTCCCCACTTCAGCGCCGGCGCGGAACCGGACGGTGTTTTCAGAGATGAAGAATTCGCCCAAAGCAGGGTCTGAGCGCACATCAAGTTCCGGGCTGAGGGAGATGTTGAGGTCGGCAGGCGAATAGTCGTTGGACAGGACTGGGACGGTCACCAGATCCCCTGCCCGGACAGCCGACGAATCGGAGACCGCAACCGGTCCCTGCGAGCTCTCGGGTGCCTGCTGTGGCACCACCTGCACCTTGGCGGTGGTGGAGGCGTGCCCGTTGCTGACGGTGTAGGTGAAGGTCTGGGGTGAATCGATCCCCCCGGGAGCAGTGATGCGCAGCAATGAATGCCTGACGACCTCGACGTTGAGCCCCGTGGCATCGCCCAGGGAGTAGCCTTGGATCACCAGGACTCCGCCAGCCGGGTCGTAGTCGTTTGCCAGTGCATCCACCACGACGGACCCGTTGGCGGGTAGCAGGCCCAGATCGTTCTCCGCGACGGGTTGGAGCCCGGCCGAGTTCGGGTCCACCACATCGACGCGGATCCGGCCACGGGCGGTGTTTGGGCCATCGCTGATGCCATACACGAGGGTGTAGCTGCCCGCCGCTGAGGCCTGAAAGCGGATGCTCCCCTCCTGGTAGTCGGGCGTTACCTCCACCCCGGCGGGCGCCTCCGACAGTTCCACAAGCTTCAACTGATCCGAATCCGGATCAGTGTCATTGGTGCGCGGATCGATGGTGAGGGGTTCGCCGACGGTGGCGACAAAGTGATCATTGTTCGCCACCGGGGGTGAGTTCGTAGAGCCAGGCGAAACTTGAACGTTCAGTGCCCCAGATGCGGCGTCGTTCCCGTCGCTCACGGTCAGGTTCACGCTTCGACGCCCGGGGCCTCCCTGGCCAGTGTCCGTCACGGAAACGAACCCATCGGGCCGCCAGGTCAGATCGAAGCCCTCCTCCGACTCAGCCTTCTGGAGGAAGATCGGGTCCCCATCCGGGTCGACCCAATCCGAAAGGACCGAGTAGCTGGCCTCGGAACGCTCGCTGATGTTGATGGTGCTCTCCCGCATCAGGACGGGGGCCGAATTGCCCCCGTCAGTGCGCACCTTGACGGTGACAGTGGCCACATTCGAGACATCTATCCCGTCATAAGCCTGATAGGTGAACGTGAAAGGGCCGCTGGCCTCCGCTGGCACCTCAATGCGCACGGCGCGCCCCTGCTTGGCCAGCGATAGTTTCACCCCATCCGGCACATCGCGCAAGATGGCGGTCAGAACATCACCATCCAAGTCGATGTCGTTCAGCAGGATGGGCAGCGTGGTTGACGTCCCGGGGCGTGCCCCTAGCTCGTCGTCGACGGCCTCTGGTGGGTGCTGCTCTTCAGAGAACTCCCGCGTCTGGGTCTCGTCGACCTCTTCGGTGTCCTCGTCCTCACGCTCCTCGTCACGAAGCTGCGAGGCCACCTGTTCCCAGTTGTTGACCTTGATCATCTGCTCCAGTGGCAGGAAAACATCGCCCGTGACGGTGTCGTTGATGACGATGACCTTGCGGTTTGTGCGGAACACGGGAGCCTTGGCATTCGCCAGATCAGGGAACTGGGCTTCCTCGTAATCGTCGCCGCCGCAATCCCGTACGTAGTAGCCCGAGCCACCCCATAAACCGTAAATGCAACCCTCCAACTGCACCGGGGCCACCGGCTCACCGCTGTTGACCGTGTCCCGCGTGATTCGGCTGGAGGCGATATCGACCCGCAGCAATTCGGTGGCGGTCGCGACCACCACGTTCGCGGAGGCCGCGGACGGCTGCTGCAACACACCACCCGCGAAGGCAGGATCCTCGATCTCGCGCCCACCGATAACCAGCCTCGTCCCGTCGAGCACCACGAGCTGGTCTCCGACCACCGAGATCTGGGCGTCTTCGCTGAGGTCTCCTCTGGTCTGGATGCCAAGGTCCGAGACCACCGCTTCGGGTCCATTCCCGCGCATCGCGAATAGGCGGCCGTCGGCCGTCAGAACATAGCCGGTCCCATCGACCCCGACAGCAACCCTGGGCGAGTCGAGGTCCTTGATCTGTGGTTCCGCCGTGAGGCTGAACATGCTGGAGGAGATGGTGTCGTGGGCCCAGACTCGCCCCCCGGCCTGGTCGGCAAAGAGCACCTGGTCACCCCCGTGAGCCATTAGCACCCCGGCGACACCCGCCTCACCCTGGAAGGATACGGAAGCCACGTCAACAGGCTGCACTGTGTCAGAACTGCGCACCAGCACATTGCTTGCGCTTTGGGTGACGTCAAAGGAGGGGGCAGCCGAACGGATTGCGCCGTCAATCGTCTGGGATTCGTAGTTCAGGTGCCCGACGAGCCGCTCGTTCTGGTTGGTCACCCAGATGCCACCGTCGTTGAGTTCCACATCAGAAGCGGGAACCCCGCGGTGGAGGAACGCCAGCACCCCGAGGGCCACTGCGAGGAGGGCAACGACAGCGGTCTCGGCACGCTTACGCGTGATGATCGCCATGTACTTACTCCCTCGCGCTCGCGTAGCTTCCCCTCATGTAAGCAGTTCGCCCAGGTACCCCCTCCTGCCTTGCGACACACACCTGGGCTGAGTCGAACATTAGGGAGTGAATGGCGCCCACTCCAAACCTTCGACCGTACGGGCCTGTACGAGACCCTACTTTCGGGTAATTATCCTAGCCAACGCAAATCAGCTGACGAGCAATCCCATTGACCGAGATCATGGCCGAACGCGATCCATGCACTTGGTCGTCCTTTAGTACGACACGCTCTAGACTAGTGTCCATGGTTCCTCCCCCGAGTCGGAGCGCCCTAACGCAGCAGCTCGCCGCCGCGAGAAAGCGCATGCAACTCTCGATCCGACGCGTGGCAGCCATCGCCAAAGTGCCGGCCTCAACAGCCCAAGGGTGGCTCGATGGAAGACACCTACCGACGCCCGCGTTGATGCCACAGTTCATGACGTTGCTGCGCGCCCTGCAACTTGCGACGGTTCACGACGAAGAGGAATGGGCTCAAGCCATTGAGCAGATGCGACGCTCCAGCGTTGTAGCTGAAGCCCCATATGTCGGGTTGCGGCCGTACGATGTCTCCGAGACGAACCTTTTCGTCGGCCGAGAACGGACTTTGGAGGAACTCTACGGCGCTTGTTCTGCGGCTTCCGCTCCGCGTCTCGTGTTCCTCGTCGGACCAACCGGGGTGGGAAAATCATCGCTGCTCGCCGCAGGACTCATCGGACGCGGCACCGCCCCCGACGGACCACTCGCTGACCTCCCCCCCGTCCGGTTGGCGGTCCGGGAGCTGGCCAACTGGAACGCACCCACTGGAAAAACGCTGCTGGTCATCGATCAGTTCGAAGAGTTGCGTTACCTCACAGCCCGAGAGGCGAATCAGGCTGTGCGTGTGTTATGTAACCTACCGGACGAGGTGACGTGTGTCCTCGGGCTCAATGCCAACGCTGTGGGGGAAATCCTCAGCCACGACGAACTAGCACCCTACCTGGCGGCCCCCATCCTGATCGGCCCCCTCACAACAGCCGAATACCGCAGCATCATCGAGACCCCAGCCCGGCTCCATGGCCGCAGCGTTACCCCGGACCTGGTACAGGTGGCGCTCCGGGACCTGCATCAATACGGTTATCCCGACCCTGGCACGGTGCTCCCACTGCTCTCAAGTGCTCTCCGCCGGACTTGGGAACGCGCCAACGGCGACACGCTGACAACCTCCGACTACCTCACCAGCGGGGGGCTGTGGAACTCGCTCAACGATGAGGCCGAGGCCGTCTGGGTCAATCTGCCCGAATCCCAGCGGCTGTTGACTCGCCGTCTGCTGCTATCACTGGTGGTGATCGACCAGGATCAGCTGCTGCGCCGCTCCATCCCCTACAGTTCCCTGGAACCCGACACGGCGATCGTGGCAGAAACCCTCATCAGGTCGCGCCTCCTCAGCCGCAATGACGGTCAGGTGATGATCGCCCACGACGCGCTGCTCACGCGGTGGCAGCGCCTACGCACCTGGGTAGAACAGGAAGAAGCAACCCTGCTCGTTGGTCGCCGCATCCATATGGCGACGCAGCTCTGGGACGAAGGTGGACGCTCTCCTGAAGCGTTGCTGCCCGGCGAGGCCGAGGTGTGGGATGCCTGGGCCAAGTCAGACAGCGCTCCCATGCTCTCGGCCAACGAACGCGAGTTCATCGCCGAATCCCTAGCCCACGGCCGGACTGGGCAGGAGCGCCTGCGCACCGAGGCCCGGGCTACCTCCCAGCGCCAGCGGCTGACTGTCACCGTGACGATCGGCGCTGTACTCCTGGCCATCATTGCTGCCGTGGCTAGTATCCATGCCACCAACTCAGCTCGGGAGGCTGAACGCACAACCCGGGAGGCCCAGGCGCAGCGGGTCGCGCTACTGTCCCGACAGCTTCGCACCGAGGAGCCCAACGTCGCTGCTCAACTTGCCGTCGCCGCCCACGCTCTAGACGAGGACCCGCAGACTCGCTCATCCGTCCTGGAGGCCGCCGGTGCAAACCTGCCGTATCGAGTGCTGGGACCCGCCGGGGCCACGCAACTCGCGACCACGCCCGAAAGCCCCGCGATCGTCCGGGGCGACAGCGTCGGTCGGCTCTCCGTCTGGCGGGAGGGTGATCTGACGGCCGCCCCTGAGGTTGTGGAGACGGGCGGCGGGCCCGTCGCCGACGTCGCGCTCACCAGCCACAGCTCCCGGCTCTTGGCGATCGTTGCCGGCCAGGCCACGGCCTCCATATGGGATCTAACTGCCACGCCTCGCAAGCTCGGTGACTGGGCCCCCACAGGGCTATCGGCCCACAGTGCCGTGTGGCAGGAGGACATCGCGTTCATCGGGCTGCGCGATGGCCAAATCCTGCGGATCGATACCCAGATCCCGGACTATCCCGAAGAGCTAGAGCCGCTTCGGCTAGGGCAGGACGCGACCGCGTCAGCGCTGGCTGCCACACCCGGCCTAGTAGTTGCCGGGGGCCAATCGGACCGCCTGGCCACGTTCGGCCCGACCTCCGACGCCCCAACCGAGGTGTCGCTGCCAAGCCAGGTGCGATGCCTAGGCGCCTCGCCGGACGGCAGCACAATCATGGCGGGCCTGGCCGATGGTCAGGTGTTGTTGTTCACGGTATCCCCGGAGGGGTTAAGCCACACCATCACGCTGTCGACGGACAAGAGCATCCATGCCGTCGCCCACCTGGGCGATCGTCTGCTGATCGGGCATTCAGACGGCGAGGTGACGCTCTGGAGTGCATCGGGCCAAAGGCTGGACCGCTATCCCGCCCGCGGTGTCGTCACGAGCCTGGCTTCCAGTCCTGCCGGCGTCATCACAGGAACGACGGAGGGCACACTGGCGCTGTGGCGTCCGCCCACTCCGCTCTATCAGGCGCAAGGTGCCGAGATCCTCAACGTCGTGCAGGCGCGAGACCTGGTACTCATCGCTACCTCAGGCGGCCCCCGGGCACTAGCTACCGCCGGGGCCGGCGTCACTGAAGTCAACGTCGCTCGCGCACCTGATGGCACCGGCTACGGTTCCCTGTTCAGCGCAAGTTCCTCGGGGGATGTCATAGCTGCGCAGTCCCAGGCTGGGCAGGTCGTCGTGCTGCGTCGGGGCTCCAGCGGATATGAAATCGACCAGGTGCTCACCTCGGAACCAGCAACGGAATTGGTTTTGTCCCCCGGCGGCAACTTGCTGGGCATCCGCGGCCAAGACCACGAGGGCTACACCCTCTATCAGCACCGCGAATCCGGCTGGGAACTGACGGGCAACATTCCATCATTAGCTGCGGGACTTGCCTTCAACGAAGCGGGGACACTGGCCGCCACGCCCGCCTCCGATGGCACCGGACTTCTGCTGACACCCATCGCAGCTGACGGTCCTGGACCTAGCACGGTAGCGCAGTTGCCTGGGCGAGTCGCCCCCAACACGTTCGCCTTTGCTCCCAGCGGGGTGCTGGCCGCCGGTGATCTCAACGGCGAGGTCACACTTCTTGATGTAACGGACCCTGCGGCACCCACGTCCCTAGCGCAGTTGCCGGAGGCCCACACCCCGCTGGCGAAATTGCGCTATGACGGCGACGGCACCAATCTGGTGGCCGTGACGAACGACGGCGAGCTGTGGGCATGGGAGCGGCGAGAGGCCGGACTGGAGTTAAGTCTCCGCCTGGCCCCAGAGGGCATGACGATCAACGACGCACAGCTCGGAGGGGGGCGGCTGCTGTTGGCGCTCGGAAACGGCACGGCAGCCGCGTGGCCGAGCGACGTCTCGACAGCTGCGGAAAGCCTGTGCGCCAGGGCAGGCGACCGGTTGAGCGTTGAGGAATGGCAGCGCCTCGTCCCGGGGGTGCCCTTCACCAGCGGGTGCCGCTGAGGTGTCACTCAACCGCCGGATCCTCGCCCTAGCGGTACCAGCTTTCGCGGCTCTCGTGGCTCAGCCGCTGTTCGTCTTGGCGGATACCGCGATCGTCGGGCGGCTCGGAACCGACCCCCTCGCGGGGCTGAGTGTCGGCGCCACCATCTCTTCCACCTTGGTGGGGACGTGCATCTTTCTGGCGTACGGCTCCACGGCGGTGGTGGCGCGATTCCAGGGGGCTGGGAAGCAAACCGAAGCCATGAGCGCTGGCGTCCAGGCGATCTGGCTGGCACTGCTGCTCGGGGTGGGACTCGCTGCCGCGGGTTGGCTACTGGCGCCCCGGCTGGTCTCTTGGCTGGGGGCGGCAGGTGCGCCGCACGACTACGCCATCACCTATCTGCGCTGGTCACTGCCGGGAATGCCTGGGATACTCGCCACTTTGGCCGCCACCGGCACGCTCCGAGGGCTGGCCGACGGCCGGACGCCCATGCTGCTGGCCATTGCCGCAGCCATACTTAACCTGGCTGGCGATGTCGGCCTGGTGTTCGGAGCGGGAAAGGGCATTGCCGGGTCGGGAGCCGCTACCGCCCTTGCGGAGCTCTTGATGGGGGCCGTCGGCTGTCGGCTCGTGCTGCGCGAGGCGACCCGATTGGGGGCGCGACGGCGGCCAAGCTGGGGTGGGATGCGCGGTTCCCTCATCATCGGGTTCCCGCTGCTGATTCGCACGCTGGCGCTGCGCGCGGCCCTGGTGCTGACCACGTGGGTCGCCGCACAGTTCGGGGCGGTGGCGCTAGCTGCCCATCAGGTGGCCTTTACCCTGTGGAGTTTCCTTCAATACGTGCTTGATGCCTTAGCGATTGCCGGGCAGACGCTGATAGGGCAAGCTTTGGGAGCTTCGCGACCCGATGAAGCCCGAATGCTAACGCGGCGTATGGTCGGCTGGTCGGTAACAGTCGCGCTGGCGCTGGGAGTGGGCATCTTCGCAGTCCGTAGTCCGATGGTGACGCTCTTTAGCCCAGATCAGGCGGTGCAGCAGGCTAGTTCCGAGGCTCTCGTGGTGATCGCGGCGAGCCTGGTGCTAGCGGCCTGGGTGACGCTGTTCGACGGGGTGCTGATCGGTGCGGGTGATGGGCGTTACCTAGCGAAGGCCAGCCTGGTGACTCTTGCCGCCTACGCGCCCCTAGCACTACTCGTCGCGCGTTTCGCCCCGGTCGGGAGCGCGGGCCTGGTCTGGCTGTGGCTGGCCTTCGGCGTCGGCTTCATGGGAGTTCGCGCCATCACTCTGTGGAGGCGCGAGCGCACCGACGCCTGGCTGGTGCTGGGCGGTTCCTAACCCCCGTAATGGAAAGTAAACGTCTGGGGATCCGGTAGCCGCCCGGGCTCCGCGGCCCCGCGCAGCAGTAGCGCCCGCAGCCGCCCGTCCACGATCTGCAGTGCAAACGAGGCCTCCCGTCCCTCCACCTCGGCGGTGGCGTAAACGGGGAAAGTGTAGGAATCCAGGAGAGTCCGTTGCGTGTCCTGGGGAACCGTCAGAATGATCCGTCCAGGCTGAGTCTCTCCCTGCCGAGCCACCAGCAGTTGGGCCCGCAGTTCTTGAGCCCCGAAGTCATCGATTTGCTCCAGCAGTGCCTCCACCACCTCAAGGACCTCGAAGTCGAGATCCTTGAGGGGTGTCGGCTCAGCCTCAGGCAACTGGGCCAGGGGACGAGCCGTCAACGCCGCTGCTACCCCCAGCGCCAGCGCAGCCAGCCCTCGAAACACCCATCGCCGCAGGCGGGAACGGCGACGCGACTTCACGGGCCGGGGCAGCAGATTCTGGGATTGGGCTCGCATAAATCAACCCTACCCAGCCTTAACCTCGATTAACGGCACCCGCGGGCCGGGAGGCTGTCGGCCTTTTAGCTGATCCCGATCCCGTCCTCGGTCCGATCAAAACGCACGCTCTGCCCGTCGTGGATTTGACCCGCAAGCAGCCCCTTCGCCAGGGGATCCTCCACAGCACTCTGAATCAAGCGCCGCAGCGGCCTAGCTCCGTAGACCGGGTCGAAGCCCACCTCTCCCAGCCAGTCGACAGCGGCGTCCGTCAGTTCGACGGTGATCCGCCGGGAATGCAGCCGATCGTCGAGCTTCCTCAACTGGATGGCGACGATCTGCCGCAGATCCTCCCGGGTCAGTGGCTCGAACAGCACGATGTCGTCTAGCCGGTTCAGGAACTCAGGCCGGAACGCGGATCGCACAACGCCCATCACCTGCTCGCGCTTTTCCTCCTCACCAAGCAGCGGGTCGGCCAGGAACTGGGAGCCGAGGTTACTGGTGAGGATCAGGATCGTGTTGCGGAAGTCCACGGTGCGCCCCTGGCCGTCGGTGAGGCGGCCGTCGTCAAGAACTTGCAGCAGGATGTTGAACAGGTCCGGGTGGGCCTTTTCCACTTCGTCCAGCAGCACAACGGAGTAGGGACGACGGCGCACCGCCTCGGTCAGCTGACCGCCCTCCTCATAGCCGACATATCCAGGCGGCGCCCCCACCAGCCGGGCGACCGAGTGTTTCTCGGAGTACTCGCTCATATCGATGCGCACCATGGCGGTCTCGTCATCGAACAAGAAGTCCGCCAGAGACTTCGCTAGTTCCGTCTTGCCAACGCCCGTCGGCCCGAGGAACAGGAACGAGCCCGTCGGCCGGTTCGGATCGGAGATGCCCGCCCGTGAGCGTCGCACAGCATCAGAGACGGCCTTCACAGCCTCGCGCTGCCCGATGAGGCGCGCGCCGAGGCGCTCCTCCATGTGCAGCAGCTTCTCTGACTCGCCTTCGAGGAGGCGGCCGACGGGAATGCCCGTCCAAGCCCCGACGACCTCGGCGATGTCGATTTCGGAGACCTCATCCGAGACCATCCGGCTGGTATCGGCATCGCGGTTTTCCACTTCGGCCAGCTGCTGTTCGATGGCTGGGATCTCCCCATACAGGATCTGGGAAGCACGCCCGAGGTCTCCGGAGCGCTGAGCCATATCGGCAGCCACACGCAGGGTGTCGATCTTCTCCTTGAGGTCGCCGACGCGGTTCAGCCCCGATTTCTCCTCTTCCCAACGGGCCTCCAGGCCACGGAGCTTCTCCTGGGCATCAGCCAGTTCGGCCTGCAAAGCCGCCAGCCGCTCGCGCGACGCGGCGTCGTCCTCCTTCTTTAGGTGAAGTTCCTGCATCAGCATGCGGTCGACGTCACGGCGCAGCATGTCGATCTCCTCCGGGGAGGAGTCAATCTCCATCCGCAGCCGGGAGGCGGCCTCGTCGACCAAGTCGATGGCTTTGTCCGGAAGCTGCCGACTGGTGATATAGCGGTCCGACAGCACCGCGGCCGCCACGAGGGCGGAGTCCGTGATTCGCACCTTGTGATGCGCCTCGTAGCGTTCCCGCAGCCCCCGCAGGATGGCGACGGCGTCCTCGACGGAGGGTTCACCGACGTAGACCTGCTGGAAGCGGCGCTCCAAAGCCGGGTCCTTCTCGATGCGTTCTCGGTACTCATCAAGAGTGGTCGCGCCGATCATGCGCAACTCACCGCGCGCCAGCATGGGCTTAAGCATGTTGCCTGCGTCCATGCCGCCTTCCCCCGTTGAGCCAGCCCCCACGACGAGGTGCAGTTCGTCGATGAAGGTGATGATCTGACCCTCGGACTCCTTGATCTCCGCGAGGACTGCTTTGAGACGCTCCTCAAAATCCCCCCGATACTTCGCCCCGGCCACCATGGACGTCAGATCCAAGGACACCAGGCGACGGCCCTGCAGCGAGTCGGGGACGTCGCCCTCAACCAACCGCAAGGCAAGACCCTCCACAACGGCGGTCTTGCCAACGCCGGGCTCACCGATCAGCACGGGATTGTTCTTGGTGCGGCGCGCGAGGACCTGGACCACGCGGCGGATTTCCTGGTCGCGGCCAATGACCGGATCGAGTTTGCCGGAACGTGCCCGCTCGGTGAGGTCGACGGAGTACTTGTCGAGAGCAGACTCCCCACCCTCAGCCTCCGCTGAAGTAACGCGCTTGCCACCCCGGGACTCATGGAAGGCCTGCGTCAGGCGCTCCGCGGTGGCTCCCGCCTGTTGCAGGATGCCCTGCGCCTCGGATGCGACGCTCACCAGCGCAATCAGCAAATGCTCGGTGGCGACGAACTGGTCACCAAGCTGTTCAGCCAAGGTTTCGGCCGTGGCCAACACACGGGCCAGCGCCCCGGACATCGTCGGCTGAGCCACGGAACTACCCGATGTAGCGGGCTGTTTCTCGATGGCTTTCACAGCTTGGGCGTCGATGGCACGCGGATCGGCACCGACGCTCTCCAGCAGCGGGCCAACCGTGTTGTCAGGAGTCAGAAGTAGGCCGTGCAGCAGGTGCACGGGTTCAGCGGACGGGTTGCCCGCCGTCAAAGCCTGCCGCACTGCCGCGGTCACGGCGTCGCGGCTCTTGGTGGTCAGCTTCTCAGTGTTCAAGTGCTCCTCCAGAGTGCAATTTTTCAAGATTGAGCCTACCACACTCAAGTTTACTTTTCCACAGGGCGGAGTTACCACGGACGTTCGTCGCGCGTTCGCCCTCATTCCGGGCCAGTAGGCGTTAGGCTCGTAAGTGATGGCCCGCTGAAGTGCTAGTCGAAGGAGCGCAATGTCTAGCCTGACCGAAGAAGGACTGACCACCACCATTCCCGTGACCGGACACATCCCCGCTCACCCAAGAATCGCCGCATGGGTTCAGGAGGTCGCTGCCCTCACCAACCCCGCCGCAATTCACTTCTGCGACGGCTCTGATGAGGAGTACGAACAACTGGTCGATCAGCTCGTCCAGGCGGGAACGGTGCAGCGCTTGGCCTCTGCCAACCAACCCGGTTCGATCTATGCCCGCACAGATCCCGAAGATGTCGCCCGTGTCGAGGACTCCACCTTCATCTGTTCCGTAGACGAAAACGACGCCGGGCCCACCAACCATTGGATGGACCCGAAGCAGATGAAGTCCATCCTGACCCGGCTGTACAACGGTTGCATGGTGGGACGCACCATGTACGTCATCCCCTTCTGCATGGGTCACATCGACTCTCCCGACCCAAAGTTCGGGGTGGAGATCACCGACTCAGCTTACGTGGCGATCTCCATGAAGATCATGACGCGGATGGGCTCCCAGGTCATTGAAACCATAGAGCGCACGAACGCGGACTTCGTGCCCGCCCTACACTCGGTGGGCATGCCGCTGCCCCCGGGCGTCAAGGACGTGCCGTGGCCGTGCAATGACATCAAGTACATCGTGCACTTCCCCGAAGAACGCATGATCTGGAGCTACGGTTCAGGTTACGGCGGCAACTCCCTGCTGGGTAAGAAGTGCTACGCGCTCAGGATCGCCTCAGCCATGGGCCGTGACGAGGGCTGGCTGGCCGAGCACATGCTGATCCTCAAGCTCACCTCCCCCGAAGGCAAGTCCTACCATGTGTGCGCGGCCTTCCCCTCGGCCTGCGGTAAAACCAACCTGGCCATGCTGGAGCCCACCATCACCGGCTGGAAAGTCGAAACCTTGGGTGACGACATCGCCTGGATGCGCTTTGGCGACGACGGACGCCTGTATGCCGTCAACCCCGAGACCGGCCTTTTCGGTGTCGCCCCAGGCACGAGCACCGCCACGAACCCCAACGCGATGGCCACGATTGAGGCGGGACACTCCATCTTCACCAACGTGGCCCTGACTGACGACGGCGATGTCTGGTGGGAGGGCAAGAGCAAGCAGCCACCGTCACACCTGACTGATTGGAAGGGCCGGTCCTGGACCCCGGAGAGCGGACCCGAGGGTGGGCGCCCCGACGAGAAGGCAGCCCATCCAAACTCCCGGTTCTGCACACCTATCCAGCAGTGCCCGATCCTGTCCAGCGACTTTGACAACCCACGCGGGGTTCCGGTGGATGCCATCATCTTCGGGGGCCGCCGGGAGAACACCATCCCCTTGGTGGCGCAGTCGCGTAGCTGGCAGCACGGCGTGTTCATGGGGGCCACCTGCTCCTCCGAGACCACCGCAGCTGCGGCTGGCGCCGTCGGAGTACTGCGCCGTGATCCCATGGCCATGTTGCCGTTCATCGGCTACCACGTGGGCGACTACCTGCAGCACTGGATCAACATCGGCGAGCGCACTGAACCCGGCAAGCTCCCGAGGATCTTTTACGTCAACTGGTTCCGGCGCGACGCTGAGGGCAACTTCCTCTGGCCAGGCTTCGGCGAGAACTCCCGGGTCCTGAAGTGGATCGTGGAACGCCTGGAAGGGAGGGTGGACGCCGTGGACACCCCGGCTGGCCTGATCCCCCGCAAGGAAGACATCGACGTCGAAGGCCTCGACATTGATGACGACCACCTGGAGCAAGTTCTCCGCTACGTCCCCCAGGAGTGGACCGATGAGTTGCCCCGCATGCGGCGCTGGCTGCGGTCGCTCGGGCTGAAGGTGCCGCAAGAGATTCACGACGAGTTGTGGCACATCGCCATGAAGATCATCGGCAGTCGCTAACCGGATACGAGGTGAGGGGGTGGTCCCGGTCGGGACCACCCCCTCACACATTGCCGTTACGCCTTCACGCCTGTCTTGGGCGGGCCTGGTTTCACCGGTACCGGGGTCGGCCTACCGGTCGGAGACGGAACCGGGTCCGTCGGGGCTGGGTCGCCCGTCGGCACTGCGGTCGGCGAAACCGTCGGGGCCGGATCGTCGGTCGGAGCCGGCGTCGGGGACTCCGAGGGCTCCGGTGTAGGCGGTTCGCCGTCTCCCGCCTTGACCTCCCCTGTGACGGCCTCGGATGCGCCTGCCGGGTTGTCGAACGCCACCGCCAGGTATCCGAGAGGCTGCTGATCCGCGTAGGCGGCCTCGTTGCGCTCCACCTGGATGGTCTTGGAGGCGCCGGCATCAAGCCGAAGGAACTGTCCGTCCTGGAACGGTTTATTCGTCGGGTCATAGGCAGCCCAGCCATCGATGGTGTCGATGGCCCTGGGGTTAAGCAAGTCGGTGGCGGTGGCCGTGTAGGTGAACTTGCCCGTGATACCCAGCTGGCTGGCCTCCACCGGCAGAATCACCGTGCTGGAGTCCGTCGGGGCCAGGGTCATGTTGCCGCTGACCGAGATGGCTCCCGTCTCCAAGTTGGCGACGAACACCTCGGCTATACCGTTGGGCTCTAGCGTACGTACGAAGCCGGAATCCACGCTCAGCACCCGAAAATCAGCCTTGCCGTCCACGTTGTTGTCGATGTCGACCGTGTACATCAATCTCGCCGGGTTGGAGAACCGAGAACTCGAGTTCAGCGCAAAGTGAACGGTCCGGCCCAGCTGATCGTTCCCGTAGCTGGCGACGCCGACGCTAGCGAGGTCCTGACCGACATCCAGGGCGTCGGGGATGTCCTCCGGGTCCCGGAGGCCCCAGGTATGGACAGCGGTATAGGTGTTGCTGTTGGGACTCCCGTTGGCGAAGGTGATGTCGTTGACGGTGCCGGTTACCGTCTGAGTCGCCGTCACGTCCGATGTGGTGCGTGGCACTAGCAGGTAGGGCACGCTCAGCGTTTCGCCACCCTCCCGCTCGAAACGGACGTTGCCCGAAACCTCATAGAACCAAGGCGAACTGGAGCCCTGGATGCTGCTGGGCACCGCACTACCGTTCACCTCAAGCTTGACCGTAACATCGACGCTTTGCCCCGCGGGCACAGTGACCGAGGCGGGCGTCACAGTGACAGTGGCGTCTCTAGACCCCGTGGATGGGGCGGTGACAGCGGTGAAGCTCGCGGCCTCTCTCCCCCGGTTCACCAGAGTCACGACGCGCTCCTCCGTCACCTGATCTGCAAATTCCTTGAACCCGAAACTGAGCGTCGGTTCGCGAACCTCAGCCCCGTCGACGGTGAAGGGGTCAGCTAGAGCCACTACATCGGTGGCGACGACGCCTGCCGGGTCAATCCGCCCTCCACCGCGGCTGGTCTTGTAATCGGGCACCTTCTCAGCGTCGGCCGTGTTGACGACCGCGGCCGCGATGTCCGTTGACGACCATTCAGGGTGCGCCTGGATTGCCAGGGCCACGACCCCCGCCACGTGAGGCGTCGCCATGGAGGTACCCGACAGCACCTTGCCCCGGGTGCCGGTCCCAACCTGGGCGGACAACACGGAGACCCCTGGTGCCGTGACGCTTGGCCGCAGCCCCGAGTCGCCCCAGCGCGGGCCGGAGGAGCTGAAGTCACCGTAGGTGCCGAAAGCGGGGTTGTCGAGTGCGTTCGCCGAGAAGGTGATGGTTTTACCTTCTGCCGCGATCAATGCCTCGGCATCAGAGGACTTGATGCCCAGGAAGGGGATGCGGACCCGCCACTGCTCGCCGGTTTCGGGGTCCCCCGTGATCAGCCCTTCGTAGGGCGGGAGGGAGTCGGCGTCATTGATCATGATGGCTCCCGTCGCGCCGAACTTCTGAGCGAGGATCGCCTTCTTCACGCGCGAGCAACCGCCCCGCCTGGTGACCACGATGGCGCGGACCGGCATGACGCGATATTCATCTTGATCGCACCCCTCGCTCAGCTCGCCGTCTTTGCGCAGCACGTACAGGGGCCCGCTGGCGGGCAGGGTCGCCCCGTTGGCATTGATGGCCTGGATAGTAGCGCCGTCAATGCCGATCTCGGCCGCAGGCAGCTGCGCGATCCCGTCACTGGCGGCCACGGAGAGCACGCCTGCTCCAGCGCTGGGTCTGGCGGCCAGGTAGGGCGACGCCCCGTCATTCCCAGCAGCCGCCACCACGACCACCCCCGCCGCAACCGCATTCGATGCAGCAACTGAATCGGGATCCGTCGCTCTGCCGAATCGGGAACCGAGCGACAAATTGATGACATCCATGTCGTTCTTGACCGCCCAGTCGATGGCCTCGGGGATGAGGGTGGTGCTCCCGCCACAGCCAAAGACCTTGAGCGCGTACAACTCCGCTTCCGGAGCGACTCCAGGCCCGACCCGGAACTCGTTCTCGTGAGTCGTCGAGTCGTAGGGCCCGGTGTAGGTGGCGCCATCAGCCAGGACGCCGGAGCCTGCCGCCGTACCGGCCACATGGGTGCCGTGTCCATCACTGGCGCAGTCGATGGGGTTGGCGTCGGGCTGCGGTGTTTCGCTTCCCGAGTAGGCGTCGCCGGCAAAGTCGTAGCCGCCTTTGACCCGCGGCCCGTAATAGTCCGTCGGGTCGGTGGCCGCCGTCGCTGCATCGAACGCCTCCGGGGTTCCCTCACCACCGAAGGTGGCGTGCGTGTAGTCGATTCCGCTGTCAATGATGACGATCTTCACGCCCTTCCCAGTGAAACCACCCTGCCACACGCCCGGGGTGCCCATCCCGGGGACGCTAAACGAGTTGCTGCGTTCGTGCCTCGGAAGGTCATGCACCGCTTTGACTTCAGGGAGTTCCGCGATGGCGTCGAGTTGACTGGCATCGATCGTCACCCGCATCCCGTTATAGGCCGAGTGCATCCGATTCCCGACGGAACCGCCCTGAGCCTGGATGGCTTCGACCACATCGTCCTGAGCAGCCTCGATTTTCTCAATGATCTCGGTTTCGCTGGCCGAACTCAGCTCCGTGCCGGCCTGAGCCTCTACCACTGCTACGGGCTCGTCCACCAGCTCCACCATCACAGTCACTTCCCCTTGCGTTGACTGGATGGAGCTCAGCGCGTCATCGCGGGGCTGGCCCGCGGGGGCTGCCGCTATCTGATCTGAGAAGGCTGGTGTCTCTGACGCTTCATCTGCTGAAGCAAAGGTGTGGGGGGAGCAGCAGCGCCAACGCCCCTGTCGCCGCGAGTATTTTCTTGTGCCGCACAATCCTGCCTTTCTAGAGTGCGACCCTGGCTTTCGGGCACCGCAGATTTTCGCGACGCCCCGTCCAGGTCAATTAGGTGACCCTAACCTTAACTCTTTGTCAACGAGACACGCAACCTCTTTCAAAAATGCACAGGGCCCCTGGGATCTCCCAGGGGCCCTGTGATTGCAGTAGTTTAGGCCTCGGCGGTGCCCGTCTTGGGCGGGCCCGGCTTGACCGGAACCGGCGTCGGCCTGCCGGTCGGGTTCGCTGTCGGGGTCACCGTGGGGGCCCCGCTGGGGTCACCCGTCGGTTCCGGCGTGGGCTCCGCCGGGTCGGGATCGTCTTGCCCCAACGGGATCGTCAGCAGTTCGGGCACGCCGGCGTTGTTATCCAAGGCCAACACGGCCAGGCCGAGCGGCTTCTGATCTTCAACCGCGGCGTCGTTTCGCTCCACCGAAACGCTCTGACTACCGCCAGCCGAAAGGTCAACCAGAGCACCGTCTTGCAGTGCCTTGTTGCTCGGGTCGTAGGTGGCCGCACCGTCGATGACGTCTCGCGCCTCAGGCTCACCCATCGGCCCCGCCCAGGCACTGTAGGTGAACTTGCCGGTGATGTTCAACTGGCTGGCTTTCACCTGCAAGACAACGGTGCTGGAATCCGTGGGAGCTAGCGTCCTGAACCCGGTCGGCCGAACCATGCCACGCTCCACATATTCCACCCACACCGCCGGGATGCCATTGTAAGTGGAGCTGGTCACCTGGCCCGCATCGTGGCTGATCAGCCGGTACTCGGGCGTCCCATCGTTGTTGGTGTCGATGTCGACGCCGTAGGTCAACCGGGCGGCATTCGAGTAGCGGGTCTCGGAGTTCAAAGCGAACTGCAGCAACTGTTCGCCGTCCACCTCAGCGCTGGCGACGCCGACGTTGGCCAGATCCTGGCCAACGTCCCGCGACGCATCAATATCGTCCGGGTCGTCCTGCTGACCCCAGGTCAGCACTGCCGCCTTGGTGTCCAAGGCCACATCAGAGTTGGTGAGGTTCAGCGTGTTTGTGGCACCCGAGAGCTTTTGCGTGGCGGCCACGTTGGACAGGGACCGCGGCACCATGAGGTACGGCACGTTCAACTGCTGCTCGCCTGACTCGAAACGCACGTTTCCGGAGATCTCATGGAACCAAGGGGCTCCGCCGTCCGCCAGGAAGCTGCTCGGGATGTCAGCGGCGTTTGCGGTGAGCGTAACCTTCACATCGACGCTCTGCCCCGCCGGGACGGTCACCGTCGACGGTTCTAGCGTCACCTCAGCTTTCGCCGAAGCGCTGGATGGCACCACGCTGCCCGTGTACTCGACCGCAGAGTCACCGTGGTTCACAAGAGTCACGGTGCGCTCGGCCGCCACAGTGTCGGAGATCTCGTTGAACCCGAAGCTCAGGGATGGCTCACGGATCTGCTTGCCGTCAACCTCATGGGTGTCCCCCAACGCCACCACTGAGGTGGCAACCGCTTGGGCCGGATCAAGGAGCCCGCCGCCACGCGTCGTCTGGTAGTCCACGATCTTGGATGGATCCGCCGTGTTGACGAGGGCCGCGCTCACCTCAGAACTGCTCCATTCTGGGTGCGCCTGAATCGCGAGCGCCGCTGCCCCGGCCACATGCGGGGTAGCCATGGAAGTGCCTTCCGAATCAGCTGCTCCATTGCCGGTGCCCACCGCAGCCGAGCTAATGGCGACACCGGGAGCTGTCACGGAAGGCTTGAGGGCTGAGTCACCCCATCGCGGCCCGCTTGAGCTGAAATTCGCGTACCGCACAGGGCTACCGTCCGGCTGCCTGGGACCATCGGCCGCGGCGACCGAGAGCGCACCGTTGCCGACACTGGGCCCATTCGCTAGGTATGGCTGACTACCCTCGTTGCCCGCGGCAACCGCCACGACAACCCCGGAGGCGACGGCGTTGGCTATCGCCACGGAATGAGGATCGCCAGCGGTGCCAAATGCCCTGCCTACGGACAGGTTGATGACATCCATGCCGTTTTCAACGGCCCAGTCGATCCCATCGACCACCAAGTCTGTGCTGTTGGCTTTGCACCCGAAGATCTTGACGGCGTAAATGTCTGCCTCGGGGGCCACGCCGGGCCCCACCTTGAAGCCGTTGTTGTACGTCGAAGAGTCATAAGGCCCCGCGAAAGTGCTGCCGTCGGAGAGCACACCGGAGCCGACCGCCGTGCCCGCGACATGCGTTCCATGCCCGGCGGACTCGCAATCGATGGGGTTGGCGTCGGGCTGGGGATCGACGGCTCCGGAAACGTAGGCATCGCCCGCTAGATCAACGCCACCCTTGAACCTCGGGCCGTAGAAGGACGATGGATCGGCAGCGGCTGCCGCAGCTGCATACGCCTCGGGCGTCCCCTGACCACCGAAGGTGGCATGGGTGTAGTCGACGCCGGTGTCGACGATAGCGACTTTCACGCCCGCGCCGGTGTACCCAGTATTGCCAGCACCCTGCCAGGCACCCGGCGTTCCGATAGCAGGCACGCTCGACGCGTTGTCTGTCTCAACCGCGCGAAGCACATGGACGTCCTTGACGCCCGGCATCTCCTGAAGAGCCGACAACTCGCTGGCATCGATAGAGACGCGAATGCCGTTATACGCCGACTGCAACTGGTTAATGACCGTGCCACCCTTCCCCTCGATGGCAACGGCTACTTTGTTCTGGGCGCTCTCGATTTGAGACTTGATCTCGTCTTTCTGCCCCTCCTCCAGGGTGCCTGCAGTCTGGGCCTCCACTACGGCAACGGGGTCCTGCTCGAGTTCCACCATCACGTTGAGCGGTCCCGTCTCCCCACTCGGAAGCGGTAGTTCCTCGGACGGAGCATCGGGTGCCGCCGCTACGAGATCAGCGACCGTCTCGGCCCCCCCTCGCTCATCCGCTGAGGCCACCGCCGCAGGGATGACGAGTGCCGCCGCCCCGGCTGCGGCAATGATTCTGGTTAATCGCACGTTGTCTGCCTTTCATCTCGCGCGTACCCGGGCTGCCAAAACCCACCGGCGAACCCAGGCGTCTCCACCCACCCTAAGCCACACCTGGGTTAACTAAATAATATTGCTGTTTGGCTAGGCGAAATACGGTGGTAGACACTGCTAGGCTTCACCTGCCGGGGTGCCCCTGGGCTGGGGCTGAGAGCACACCCGTCGAACCTGATGCAGTTTGCACTGACGAAGGGAGCACCATGAACTACGCATCCGTTCTCGCCGACATCCGATCCGCCACCCCTCTGGTGCACTGTTTGACGAACACGGTGGTGCCGTCGATCACAGCCAACGTATTGCTCGCGGTGGGCGCCGCACCCGCCATGATCGATCTTCCCGAGGAAGCCGAGGTCTTCGCCGGGGTGGCATCTGCGGTACTGATCAACGTCGGCAACGGTTCGTCTGAACAGCACAGCGCGCAACGCGCCGCCGCCCGTGCAGCCCAAGCGGCTGGGACGCCGTGGGTACTCGATCCTGTTGCCGTAGGAGCCCTGCCCGTGCGCACTGCCCTAGCTAGAGAGTTACTCAGCTTCCGCCCAGCGGCGGTCCGCGGAAACGCCTCCGAGATCCTTGGGCTGTCCGGGGCGGGGGCAGGTGGGCGCGGAGTTGACGCCACAGACCCCGTCGAGGTGGCCGTGCAGACCGCCCAACGGCTCGCCACGGAGCATGAGTGCGTCGTCGCTATCTCTGGGCCGACGGACATCGTCGTCAGCCGGGGCCGCACCACCCGGGTAGTGGGCGGCCATGCCCTGATGCCCTTGGTCATCGGCACCGGCTGTTCCCTGGGCGCAACCGTCGCGGCAGCCCTTGGCGCCAACCGCGAAGCGCCGCGCCCCCATGAGGCTGTGGTGGCCGCGCACGCCGTTTTCGCCGCGGCGGGGATCGTCGCGGGCCGTCAGGCCGAGGGCCCTGGGAGCTTCGAGGTGGCTTGGCGGGATGCGCTATATGCGCTCAGGCCCGAGGAAGTGACGGAGCTCGTAACCGTCGAGGAGGCCTGATGCCAGTCGACTGGCGGCTCTACTACGTCACAGACCCCGACCTGGCTGGCGGCCGTGACCGCGTACCTCACACGGTGGAACAGGCGGTCCTGGGCGGGGCCACCGTGGTTCAGTTCCGCGACAAACTGGCCGACGACACCACTTTTCGTCGCGGCGTGGCGGCCTGCCAGCGTGCCATCGCCGCGGCTGTCGCCCAGGGCGCGGCTGGCGCGGAGCTGTTCGTCAATGACCGCACGGCTGTGGCGGCTGATCTCGGCACCCACCTGCACATTGGCCAGTCGGATGGCGATCCGGGGGCTGCGCGGGCAGCCTTGGGGTCCGACCGACTGCTCGGCATCTCCGTCAGTTCCGTGGCGGAGTTGACTGCCGCGCAGGACGTGGCCGACGTGATCGGCTTGTCGCCGGTGTGGGCTACCAGCACGAAGCCAGACGCCCCGCCCCCGTTGGGACTCGACGGGGTGCGGAGGCTGCTAGCTGCCAAGCCTGCGTCGCTGCCCGCCGTCGCCATCGGGGGGATCAGTCGCGATACCGCACCCGCTGTGATAGCCACCGGCATTGACGGCATCTGCGTGGTCTCGGCCATCGCCGCTGCCCGTGACCCGCGGCAGGCCGCGCGCGAACTAGCCGATGCCTGGAGGACGTCATGACCCCACCCACCGCGTTGTCCATCGCCGGTTCCGACCCCAGCGGCGGCGCTGGCATCCAAGCCGATCTGAAGACGTTCTCGGCCTTTGGGGTCTATGGCATGGCCGCCCTAGCCGGGTTAACGGTGCAAAACACCCAGGGGGTGCGCGCCGCAGCTGCGCTCGCACCGGACCTGGTGGCGGCGCAGGTTGAGGCCGTGCTCGACGACATCCCCGTCGGCGCCACCAAGCTGGGGATGCTTACCAATGCTGAGATCGCCGGGCGGGTCGCAGCGCTGATCCGCGCCCGGCGCGAGGAGTTCGGCGTCATCGTGCTGGATCCCGTCATGGTGGCCACTTCGGGCGACAAGCTCCTCGCCGACGATGCGGTCGCCGTGGTGCGGGAGGAACTGTTGCCGCTGGCCGACATGGTCACCCCGAACGTTCCCGAGGCTGCGGTGCTGCTCGGCGAGCCGCCCGCCCGAAACACCGATGAGCTAGCCGCCCAGGCTGAGCGCCTCGTGCAGGCCGGGGCGCGAGCAGTGCTGGCCAAGGGCGGGCATCTGGAATGTGGTGAGCTCGCTGACTACCTGGCAGCCCCGCGCGGGCTGCGGCGTTTCACGAGCCCACGCATCGCGACTCGGAATACCCACGGCACCGGGTGCACGCTCAGTTCCGCCGTCGCTGCCTCAGCCGCTGCTGCCGGACTATCCCCCGGCGGGGCAATCCCAGAGGTCGTCGTTGAGCGCGCCCGCAGCTTCCTGCACCGCGCCATCGCGGCCGCGGTTGACTGGCGCATCAGCCATTCCCCCGATGCGGGCCACGGCCCCGTCAATCACCTGGTCACCCTCCAGGAACGGTCATGACCTGGCGCACCCGGACCTTCAGCCAAACAGCCTGGGAACGCATCACACCGATTCGGGAGCGCATCGACCGCCTTCCGCTGCTGACAGAACTGGCGGCTGGGACGCTGGCCCCGGAACGATTCGTTGAATACCTCGTGCAGGACGATTTCTACCTGCACGGCTACTCGCGGGCCCTGGCACTGCTGGCGGCGAGGGCCTCGGACGCCAGGTCCCGGGGCTTCTGGGCGAAGAGCGCTGCCGAGGCGATCGCCGACGAGGCACTCATGCACGAGGCCCTGCTGAACGATCCCCTCCTGAAGGAGGCGCCGCGCGCTCAGACCCCGTCGCCCACGACCCGCGCCTACGTGCATTTCATTCAGGCGGCCATCGCATACGAGCCTTACCCCATCGGTGTGGCCGCTGTGCTGCCTTGCTACTGGCTCTATGCGCAGGTCGGTCTAAACCTCGCGGCGAGGGCAGCGGGCGTCTCGAACCATCCCTACCCCTCCTGGATCGCTACCTACGCCGATCCCGGATTCCAGGAAGCTACGGCGCGGGCCATCGAGTTGCTCGACGAGGCCGCGGAGACAACCGACGAGCCAACCCGCGAGGCGATGCTTCGCGTGTTCGTCGATGCGACCCGCTACGAGGAGCTGTTCTGGGAACGCAGTTACCTCCAAGAGGCTTGGACCTTGTGACAGACCGTCCCGCGACCGTCAGGCTTGCCCCGAAGCTCAAGCAGCCACGAGCTTCAGGTTCTCAATACGCACAGCCCGGTGGCACGCTGCTGCGACAGTCGAGCTGTGGGTCGCTACCACGAACTGCACCCCTTTCTCCTGCAGGCGGAGCAGTAGCCCCAGCACCGAGCTTTCAGTCGCCTCGTCCAGCGAGCCCGTGGGCTCATCGGCCAGAATCACTCGCGGTTCTCGCACCAGCGCCCTCGCGATGCAGACTCGTTGCGCCTCTCCCCCTGAGAGGTGATCGACGCGGGTGCGTGGCGACAGCGCGAGCCCAACCTCGCCGAGGAGCTGCTCCGCCAAATCCATAGAGCGTTGGCTTCGACACATTCCCAGCAGTACGTTGTCCCTGATCGAGCGCCCCCTGAGAAGGGAGGGTTCTTGCGTGATGTAGCCAATGGTGTGGCGACGGATCAACGCCAATTCACGTAGCCCCCCGACCTGCCTCGCGCCTTTCACGCGGTACTCGCCGCGGTAACGAACATCTAACCCGGCCAGCATCCGAAGCAGTGTGGTCTTGCCGGAGCCGCTGCGCCCCAGCAGCGCCACCGAGGCATCTTCATGCGTCAGTTGGAATCGCGTCTGTTTAAACAGCACCCGCTTGCCCCCGCCGGGCTCAGGGATCGATTTCTCGGCAATTCTCAGATCTATCACGCTACCTCCACACCTATCCGGAGACGAGATGAGCAACCGTCGCTCTAAACTCGATGTACAGCTCCACCAGGCAATAGCCTCCATACACCCCCGCCGCCAGCAATAACAACCGGAAATCTTGCCCTGGGAACCGGGTAGATATCACCCAAAACAAGATCCCAGTGACAAGGAAGTAGGCGAGGCTGCCCAGCGAATGAATAACCCGGATCTCTTCCAGAGACACCCCCGCCTGCCAGAGAATCCGGGCACACGCACTGCGTTTCCTGGCGAGATGCAAGGAGGCCCAGAGCGATACCAGCGCGACGACGACTCCGAGCGCCCCGAGAGTCAGCAAAACGAGCCCTTGGTTGCCTGCCACGAGGTTTCGGACTAGCCGAAACTGCGTCAAGTAATCCGGGACACCAAGCAACAGGTAGTCCGAGAAACCGCTCCGCTGAGCCAGCACGGCCAACTCATCCGCAATGGCATCAACGGTCTCCCCATCATTGAGGGCTATCTCTCCCGCCATCATGGCAAACAACAGAATCCGGTAAAAGTCCACGCCCGGATCACCGGCCAAGTCAGCGGCACTCACGGCTGACGGGTAAGGAAAGACCATGAGCTCATCGAGCGAATAATTCACTTCGCCCTTGTAGTACATCATGGAGCGTTCAGGCAAAAAACCGTGCACCTCTGTATCAATAACTTGGTTGTAGAACCCCACCGTGACGCGATCGCCAACAGCGTAATAGTCACGATACGCAGCTCCCAGGATCACCGGAACCGGCGACGCGCCTGAGTAGTCAACCTGTTCCCAGTCAATAGCACGGCCACCATCGGACAGCTTGAGGCCGAAGAAGTCCCATGCCGACTCATTGAGCTGCATTGCCCTCACATCTTGCGCCATGGCGTTCAATCCGTCGTGGAAATAAGGATCGGGGTCTCCGCGTTCCCCTCCCGGGCCAGCGGCGAAAACCGGGCTCGGGGGCGGGTCCATAATGGCAACCTGCTGGTTGAAGGCACTCAGGAATGTTCCTCGCGTGAGGGTGCCCAGCCCATGCTGAAACTCAGCGAGTCGAGCAAGCGCCTCCGGCGAGCTGGTGAACTCCTCAAACGCGCTCGGGTCGTAAAGCGAGTCGGTGAGGCTGACGAACTCGCGTTCCGCCTCAGGCCGCAGGCCGGTTTGAAGTGCATCCTGCGCAGCGATCAGGAACACGCTGATGCAATAGGCGACAGCCACAAAAGCAGCCAGCATTGTGCTGCGCAGCCAGCGGACCCAGGCGGCCACCCTGACGTCGCGCCACGCCTCGTGGAATATCACTATCGCCCGCTCCTTCGCAGGAAGCTACCCCAGAATGTCACAGTCACCATGGCCAGCACCGCGATCATGACATACAGCCACCCTTGCAGCCAGTCCCACGCCGGGAGGGGCCAGACGACCGGCGCGCCAACCACGAGAGCAAGACCCCAACTGACGAGGATGCAGCCATAGGCCTTGACGCGAAGCCACAGCGGATCCCCGCCGAGTAGGTACATGTGCCCTAGCCAGGCGCGCCCCATGACGGCCAAGACGGCACCGCATAGCCCCGCCGCAACAACCAGGGTCACGGCGCCCAGCAGCATCAGCGTCGGGGAAATCTCGTCAATGTTCGTCCGCCCGGTGGCACCCGCGGCCACGGGACGCGTAGCGAGGTGAGGCGCTTGGGCCGTCAGGCGGGCTGCGATGTCGGTCCCGTCGAAGACGACAGTGCTCTCGGCGCCCGCTGCAAACATCTCTTCATCCGCAATCACCATGGTGTGGGAAAGCAGGGAGCGCTCTTCCAGCCCAAGCCTGCCAACAATCGGATAGGACCGGGATGCGAAACGAACGAACTCAGGCTGAGGCTCGGCGGCATCGGTCATTGCGCTTCCCGCCAGCGCCGCACCTTCCGTCATTGGGGCCCCCGCGCGCCGCCCTGGCGACGGATAGTCGAACCTATCGAGATGCGCGGCCGCGACGGCACGAACAGTCCCCGAGTCGTCGAGATCGACGAACGCCCGCGCATCACCACCAAGCGCTTTGACCAGGGAGACGGCCTCGGCCGGCGCAATATCGACGAGGACCGCCTGCGACGAGTGGAGGTTTCTTCCTTCCAGGCCCACCCGATGCTGTTGAAAGCCGTAGCTCATGAGCGCATAGCCGCTTAACCCGATGATCAGCAGCAGAGCCACCGCGCCGAGCGCCTGCCGCAGCGTGTAAGGCATATCAGTTCAACGCCCGGCGCGGTGAGTCGGTCGAGATCATCTCAGCAGCGTGCTTCAGCGTCCGTAGTATGTACGGGCAGACCCCGGGGTTTCGTCTCGATCCAGGTAAGCCCGGCTCCATGGGGAAAAAGCCGAAGTCCCGCTACGTCCCCAGCTACGACCAGAGTCCGTAAGAACGGCGTGCTTTCCCCACACGTTTGTCTCCATACGTGCCCGCGTGTAGTGATAGACCCCGACCCAGGTTGTCCACCCCTTAGCCCGCTTGTGCGTTGTGCCGTTGATCGTCCTCGTCTCCGCTTCGCCTCGATGCTTGGCCTTAGTAGCTTGAGGCTGAAGACCATCTTGCGCGGCATCCCACGGGTTTTCTCCAGCGTGCTCTACGAATGGTCCAGTGAGTTCATCCCACCCCCCTACATCTCCGCCAGAGTTAGCCAGAGCGGTAGGTGCAACTAGAGTCATAGCAACAGCGAAGACTCCGCCCGCCATCGCGATTCGGCTGAACTTCATCAGATCCCCCTCCCAAACTAATAAATGTATAATTCAATTTAACCCCCCGTTCCCTATATTTCAAGAGCACGACACGATTCATCTAAAGCACTCGCAAAGCTGGCTGGAGAGCGCGGGAATGATCGCAGGACAGACGGCGGCCTCGCACAATGCGAGACCGCCGCCGGATGTGCCGAGCCGTCAGGCCTGCTTCAGCACGGCCTTTGCTGCCGCGAAGCGGGCAATGGGCACCCGGAAGGGCGAGCAGGACACGTAGTTCAGTCCCAGCTTCTGGAACAACTCGACGGAGTCCGGATCGCCGCCGTGCTCACCGCAGACGCCCGTCTTCAGTTCGGGCTTGACGCTGCGTCCCTTGGTGACGCCGATCTCCACCAGCTGCCCCACGCCGTCGGCGTCGATGGACTCGAAGGGGTTACGCTCCAGGACGTGTTCCATCACGTACTGGGTCAGGAACCCGTTCTCGGCATCGTCACGCGAGATGCCGATGCCGGTCTGCGTCAGGTCGTTGGTGCCGAAGCTGAAGAAGTCGGCGTGCTGGGCAATTTGGTCGGCGACCAGGGCCGCGCGTGGCAACTCGATCATCGTCCCCACCGTGACGTCGAGCTGTCGGCCGGCGGCGGCCAGTTCCTCGGCCACGGTGCGTTCCACGATCTCCCGTTGCACCTCAAGTTCTTTAGCCAGCGCGACGAGCGGGATCATGATCTCGACGCTGACGGTCTCACCCTCGCGGTCCAGCACCGCCAGGGCGGCGCGGATGATGGCGCGGGTCTGCATCTCGGGGATCTCCGGGTACAGCATCGCCAACCGGCAGCCGCGGGTGCCGAGCATCGGATTGAGTTCGTGGAGCCGCTTGACCTGGGCCAGGGTGGCGCGGGCCGCCTCCAGTTCAGCCGCGTCACCGCCGGTCAGCTCTAGGCGCTGCACCAACAGGGACTGCTCCACCAGGTTGGGCAGGAACTCGTGCAGCGGCGGGTCCAGAAGCCGCACGGTGACCGGCAGGCCCTTCATGGCGGTGAAGATGCCTTCGAAGTCCGCCTGCTGCATCGGCAGAATCTCCGCCAGCGCTTCGGCTCGGGATTCGTGGGTCTCAGCCAGGATCATGCGACGCACGGCGGGCAGCCGATCTGTGGCCATGAACATGTGTTCAGTGCGACACAGCCCGATGCCTTCAGCGCCCAGTTCCCGAGCTTTGGAGGCGTCCTCGAAGTTGTCGGCGTTGGCGCGCACCCCGAGCTGGCGCACCTCGTCGGCCCAGGTCACCACACGCTGGAAGTCCTCATTGATGCGCGGCGGGATCAGTTCCAGCGCCTCGCCGAACACGTCACCCGTCGACCCATCGAGGGTGATGGTCTCGCCCTCCGCGATCACTCGGTCTCCGACCGTGAGGGTCTTCGCCTTGACATCGATGTGGATGCCGGAGGCCCCCGCCACACAAGGCTTGCCCATGCCGCGCGCCACCACGGCCGCGTGGGAGGTCATGCCGCCGTGGGCGGTGAGGACACCCTGGGCGACGATAACGCCGTGAATGTCGTCCGGGGTGGTCTCATAGCGCACCAGGACCACGGGCTCACCCCGGCCGCCACGCTCAGCTGCCGTATCAGCGTCAAAGACCACCTCGCCCACCGCGGCCCCGGGCGAAGCGGGAAGGCCTTTGGCGATGGGGGTCTTGCCGTGCTGCGGATCAATGGCGGGATGCAGCAGCTGGTCCAGCTGGTCCGGTTCAATCCGCAACAGCGCCTCTTCCTTTGTGATCACGCCCTCGTCGACGAGATCCGAGGCCACCTTCAGAGCCGCCGCCGCGGTGCGTTTGCCGTTGCGGGTCTGCAGCAGGAAGAGCTTCCCGTTCTCGACGGTGAACTCCATATCCTGCATGTCGCGGTAGTGGGCCTCCATCTTCCGCATGGTGTCGATCAGTTCCGCGTAGGCCTCCGGCAGGACCTCCTTCATCTCGTTCAAAGGCCGGGGCGTGCGGATGCCAGCCACCACGTCCTCGCCCTGGGCATTGACCAGGAACTCGCCGTAGAGCTCGTTCTCGCCGGTAGAGGGGTTGCGGGTGAAACAGACGCCGGTGGCGCTGGTGTCGCCGCGGTTGCCGAAGACCATCTGCATGATGTTCACGGCTGTGCCGAGATCGGCGGGGATGTTGTTGGCGCGCCGGTATACCTCGGCACGGGGGTTCAGCCAGGAGCGGAACACCGCGTTGACTGCCCGGTGCAGTTGCTCAACAGGATCGGAAGTCCACTCCCCGCCCAGGTGCTGGTTGCTGATGTCTTTGAAGGTGTCAACGAGGCCCTTCAAGTCGTCGGCGCTCAGGTCGGTGTCCTGTTCCACGCCGCGTTCCCGCTTGAGCTCCGTCAGGGCGTCCTCATAGGCGTAGGCGGGCACGCCCTCGACGACCTCACCGTACATCTGGATGAAACGGCGGTAGCAGTCCCAGGCGAAACGCTCGTTGCCTGATTCCTCAGCAATCGCTCCCACCGAAGCGTCAGAAATGCCGAGGTTGAGGATCGTGTCCATCATGCCGGGCATGGAGAACACGGCCCCTGAACGCACTGATACGAGCAGCGGGCGCTCGGAGCCACCCAGTTTGCGTCCGGTGCGCTCTTCCAGCCGGGCCAACCCCTCGTTGATCTCCTCGGCAAGCCCTTCGGGCCATTGGCCGCCGCGGTTCATGGTCTCAATGCAGGCGGTCGTCGTGACGGTGAAGGCATCG
>JAUNKK010000118.1 GCA_030532825.1 Propionibacteriaceae bacterium | reverse complement strand
CCGCACCGTTGCGGCAAGAGCGGGGCCCGCCGGGGAAGTCCAGATCCGCTCCGCCGCCAAGACCAAGGAATGCCCCCAGGTGTCAGACGACTCCATGGCCAGTTCGGCTTCAACCTGCTCAGCCGAAATCGCTGAGCTCAGCACCGCGTTGAACAGCCCCTCCTTCGACCCGAAATAGTGGTGGATCAAAGCCGCATCGACTCCAGCCTCCCGCGCGATCGCTCGCGTGGTGACATTGTCGAAGGAGCGTGCGGCGAACAGTTCCGCCGCTGCCTGCTGGATGCGTTCCCTAGTGCGCTCCGATTTTGAACTCGATGCCATCGGCTTACCTGGTCTTTCGGGGCATGGAGGCGGCGGCCACCAAGAGCGCCGCCAGGATCACCGCGACCAGTATTGCGAAGTTCCGCCAGCTGTCGGGCGAGAGCTCGGGATTGGTCATCACGTCGCGAACGATGTCTACGCCCCACGTCATCGGTAGCCACTCCGATATGGCACGCAACACGTCGGGAAGTTGCTCTTTCGGCACGAGCAGCCCACACAGGAACACCTGCGGAGCAACGAATACCGGCATGAACTGCACCGCTTGAAACTCCGTGCGGGCGAACGCCGAGGCCATCAGTCCAAAGGCGACACCCAGTACCGCGCCGAGAAAGGCCAGCATGGCGAAGGCCCAGAGCGGTCCTGCCAACTCGATACCCATCGGGCCCAGCAGCAGTGCCACCAAAATGGTGCTCTGCACCACCGCGAGCCCCCCGAACACCGCGGCATAGGAGGCCAGGAGATTCCAGCGGCTCAGGGGGGTGGTGAGGATGCGTTCTAGAGTGCCGGAGGCTCGTTCACGCAACATGATCACCGATGTGACGATGAACATCATGAACATCGGCAACACCGCCAGCATCAGCGGGCCCACGGAGTCGAAGATTCGCGGCTGGCCCGGGAGGACGGGAACGTCGTGAAACACGTAGTAGAGCAACGTCAGCAGAAGTGGCGGCACCACCAGGATCAGGCCGACCGCGCGGGGATCGCCACGCAGCTGAAAGACGATCCGCACCACGGTCGCGAACGGTACCGAGCGGGCGGCGGAGGCTTGGGTGGTCATGCGGCATCCTTTCGGATCAGAGCCAGGAAGGCAGCTTCGGGGGTGACGGTTCCGGTCTGCTCCTGGACCTCAGCGACGGGAGCATGAGCCAGGAACTGGCCTTCGCGCATGAACAGGACGGCATCGCAGCGGGTCGCCTCATCCATGACGTGGCTGGAAACCAGCAGGGTCGTGCCGGCTACCGCCAGGTTCCGGAAAAGCTCCCAGAGGTTCTGGCGAGTGAGGGGATCAAGCCCGACGGTTGGCTCGTCCAGGATCAGGACCTCCGGTCGGCCGACGAGCGCGCACGCGAGGGAGGCGCGGCTGGCCTGCCCGCCCGAAAGCTGATCAATCCGGCGGTGCTCGAAGCCATCCAGCTGCACCCGTTCGATGGCCTCGCGGGCAGTTTCTCGGCCTAAGCCGAGCAGCCGGGCGAAATAGGTGACGTTGGCCAGGACCGAGGTGTCGCTGTAGATGCTAACGGCCTGCGAGGTATAGGCAACGCGACGGCGGAGCGCGCGGTGTCCGACGGGCAACCCCAAGACGATAGCCGAGCCGGAGGTGATGTGTTGGACACCCATCAGGGTGCGCATCAGCGTCGTCTTGCCACAGCCGGAAGGACCGAGGAGCCCTGTGACGGAGCCGCGCTTCAACTCAAGATCGAGCCCGTGGAGTACCTCGTTGGCTCCTCGTCGCACCACCAGTTTCGAGCCGACGATGACGTTTTCACCATTCGATGAATTCTTCATGCGATGAATCATACTCTTCGGCCCTGGGATACGAAATGGGCCCGCCGCTTTCACGACGGCCCCACGACGCTGCCTCAGGTCAAGGTTTGGCGACGGTGATGGTCCAGCCGGCATCGCCGACCCGCTCGAAGGCGGTGACAGGGTAGCCGCTTTCCGCGGCCCACCGGGGAATAGCCTCGGTGGCTTGGGTGCAGTCGAAGTCGATGCGCAGCAGATCCCCGCTGGGGATGGTGGCGATGGCGGCTTTCGCCTCGTTGAGGGGGAAGGGACAAACCTCGCCCGCGGTTTCAAGGCTGTGGGTGGTAGCCATGGATGTCTCGTTTCTGTGATTCGTTCAGAACGCGGTGGTGACGGTGGTCTGGGTGGTGGTCAGTTTCTTCGGCTGGGGGTGTAGGAAGACCTTGGCCGCTGCCCCGACGCCTAGGAAGAACCCGGCGAAGGCCAGGATGCCGTTGAGGCCCAACTCAGCGGAGCCCACTAGGGCATTGCCGATGGTGCAGCCCCCGGCCAGGCTGGCACCGACGCCCATCGCGATGCCGCCGATGAGCGACTTGACCATGGTGGCGGCGTCGGGTACCCGCAGCCGGAATTCACCGGAGGCCTTCGCGGCGATATACGAGCCGATGATGATCCCCACCACCATGAGAGAACCCCAGTTGGTGAGGGCAGCCGCATCTCCAGCGATAAGTCCGTAGGCCAGGTTCGACGACGGCCCCGTGATGCCCAGCCCAGACTCGCGGCCGGTCGCGTAGCTCAGGGGGTAGGCGGCGATGGCGATGACACCCACCAGCACCGCGGTGAAGAAGGGGTGCCAGGGGCGTTCGAACAACAGGTGGCCCAGTCCGGTCCGTGTGGGCGGCAGAGTGGCGACCTTCAGGCCGCGCTCCGCCCGGAGGTGACGCCAGGCCAGCCACCCAACCCCCGCCACCAGCAGAACGACCAGCGGCCATGGCGAGATGCCGAAGGTGGCGTAAAGCGTCGTCAGTCCGGTGTCGTTCAGGGCCGGCAGAGCTTCGTTGATCGGCTTGAGGATGCCCTTCTTCATCGCGGCCGCTGAAGCGGCATAGGTGATCAGCGCAAGCCAGGAGCCGATCAGCCCCTCGCCTGCCCGGTAATAAGTGCCGGTGGCGCAGCCGCCAGCCAGCACGATTCCGACGCCAAAGATGATGGCTCCGACGGTGGTGGCCAGGGGCGTGAGGGTCTCCGTCGAGTGGTTGACCACGCCGAACTGCAGCAGGATGAAGAAACCGACCGAGCTCACCGCAATAGCGATGAGAAAGGCCGTCAGCCAGCGCGTACGTCCAGAGGTCCAGACCTCTCGGAGCGCGCCCGTCACGCAGAAGCGTCCCCGTTGCAGGACGAAGCCCAGCACGGCGCCCAGCAGCAACCCCGAGGCATGAAAAACAAATGAAGACATGAGTGTTCCTGAGTGCGAGGTGGAAAAGGGCATGGCCGAACCCGGCCATGTGGGGTGTCTCAGGAATGACAGGCCATAGCAGCGACGCGCAGCAGATCAACATGCAGGCGCGCCGTCAGGAGGGTGCTTGACGAGACCAGCGGATCGGTTGCGGGTCGCGGCATGATCGCACCTCCCGTCAAAGATCTTGGTTAACCCTAAAACATCTGCTCCGAAACACGAAACCAGCCGAGCACCGTGGCTGGGTGCGAGATGATGGGGCGTTCCCGCCTCGTAGATGGAGTTCGTCGATGCCCAAGACTCTGCTGTTCGCGCCGGAGACCTTCAACTTCGCTGAGGTCACCCGCTGCATTGAGGTTGCTCGTCGGCTTCCTGAGTTCCGCTGCGTCTTCGCAGGATTCTCGGAGCGTTTCGCCTCACCCATTAGGGAAGCCGGATTCGAGTACCGGCCCCTCACCCCGGTGCTCAGCGATGTCGAGGGCGAGATGGCCATGGCCTTCGACCAGGGACGGGGCCTGCGACACCCGTTCACCGTGGATATGGTGCGGCAGCGGGTCGTCAGCGAACGGGCGCTCATCCGAGAACTCAAGGCCGCGGCGGTGGTCATCGGTACGACCCTCAGCCAGCTGATCTCCGCGCGTGCCGAGCGAGTACCACTGTTTTATGTGAAGCCTTTTGCTTATTCCGTGCCGCACATGACGCAGATGCGTCGCACCGGTTTCCTTCCCGCGACCACCCGAACCGAGCGTGCGTTGGACCGCGGCGTGGCGTGGCTGTTTCGAGAGGTGTTGGCCAAAGCCATCCCTGCTCCCAAGGCGTTTCGGCAGGTTGCCGAAGAATGCGGGGTGCAAGCGCCTCACAGCTTTGTGGGCTTCCTCGGAGCAGATACGAACCTGGTGGCCTCCCCACCCGAGTTGATCCCCGACTGGTGCCGACTGCCCCACGACTACCGGGCGGTCGGCCCGGTATACGCACAGCTGGACGTGCCGATCCCCGAGGATATTGCTCAGCTGCGGGGACAAGGACGCCCGGTGGTGCTGGTCGCAATGGGTAGTTCCGCCAGCCGCCGCCTAGTGCTTGACGTGCTGTGCAGCGCCGCCCGGGCCGATGTGGAGATCATCTCCCCGAGCGCGCTGTACCTGTCGCCGACGGACCGCGCAAGTCTGCCCGGGAACGTGCACATCACGGGTTGGATTCCCGTCCATCGGCTCGGGACGCTCGTGGATGTTGCCATCAGCCACGGTGGCGAGGGCACCGTCCAAACCAGCTGCGCGAACGGCTGGCCGTTCATCGGGATTCCACTCCAACTGGAACAGCGCTACAACGTGACCCGCTGCGTCGAGTTCGGCAACGCTCGGCTGGTCAGCCGCAAACGCGCGGGGCGTGTCGATTGGGCCCAACTCATCTCCCGTCTGCTGGCTGACGAGGCCATGCGCGAGGCCGCTACCCGCATGGCGCAGATCTTCCAGGGCTGTGACGGACCGGGCACCTCAGCGCAGATCATCCGCGACGAGTTGAGCACCTGGGCGTGAAGAGCCCCGGGATTCACCCCATACCCCACGAGGCACCTCGCCGTCATCCCGGCTAGTCCCAGCAGCCGCTACTCGGCGGCCGACAGCCAGGCTTCCTCGATCTCATCCTTGCGGGTTTCGGCCGCACGCAGTTCTGCGTCCAGCGTCGTTAGCCTCTCGAAGTCCGTGGCTGCCGCCGCCATCGCCGCATGCAGGCGGTCAATCTCCGCCACGACTTTGTCCAGCTGCGACTCGAGGCGGGCCAGGGTCTTTTTCCGTGCTCGTTCCTCGGCGGCACCAGACGTGGGCTTGTCGACGGGCGTGGTCGGTCGGGTCGGCTGGCTCCTGGCCTTGGCCCGCCGGGCCAGGTATTCCTCAACGCCGCCGGGCAGCAGCACGCAGGAACCGTCGCCCAGTAGCGCCCACGAATAGTCGGTCACCCGTTCCAGGAAGTAGCGATCGTGGCTCACCACGATGAGTGTTCCGGGCCACGTGTCCAGGTAGTCCTCAATGACAGTGAGGGTGTCGATGTCCAGGTCATTGGTTGGTTCATCCAGGATCAGGACGTTCGGTTCTTCTAGCAGCAGCCGCAAGAACTGGAGGCGACGACGCTCCCCACCGGAGAGGTCACCGATGCGGGCGGTGAGTTTGTCGCCGGTGAAACCGAACTCTTCGAGAAGACCACTGGCGGAGGTCTCACGCCCGGTCGCCAATTTTGTTTGTTGCTTGAGCCGCGTGACGGACTGCAGCACCCGGTCGTCGTCGTCCAGTTCTCCAACGGTCTGCGACAGATAGCCGACGCGCAGCGTCACCCCACGCTTGATTTTGCCTGCCAGCGGCTCACGTGTACCTGCAAGCAGGTCTAGCAGGGTGGTCTTGCCGGCGCCGTTGACGCCCACCAGACCGATCCGGTCTCCGGGACCAATGGACCAGGTCACCCGGTCCAATAGCGTGCGGTCCTCGACGGCATAGGAGACGTTGACTAAATCGAAGACATCCTTGCCGAGCCGGGAGATGGCGAAACGCTCCAGCGCTAGTTTGTCGCGCGGCGGTGGCACATCGCTGATCAAGGCCTCTGCGGCGTCGATCCGGAACTTGGGCTTTGAGGTCCTTGCCGGGGCGCCGCGCCGTAACCAGGCGAGTTCCTTACGCGCCAGATTCTTGCGGCGGGCTTCGGCTGCTGCCGCCTGTCGTGACCGCTCCACGCGCGCCAACACATAGGCGGCGTACCCGCCGTCATAGGCGTCAACCACCCCGTCGTGCACCTCCCAGATCCGGGTGCACACCGCATCCAGAAACCAGCGGTCATGGCTGACCACGAGCATCGCCAGCCCGGCGCGGATCCGTGCTTGGAGGTGGCTCGCCAGGAAGGCGATGACCTCCACATCCAGATGGTTGGTGGGCTCATCCAGCACGATGAGGTCGTGGTCGCCGAGGAGCACCTCGACCAGCCCAACGCGCCGACGTTCGCCGCCCGAAAGCGACTCGATCGGCCGGTCCAGATCAAGGCCGACCAACAGTACCTCGACGATACGGCGGCGGTCCGCCTGCGCGGCATACACGTGGTCGTCGGCCCCACCCAACACGACCTGCCGGATGGTTTGACCGGGGACACCCGACTGGTGTTGCGTCAGCACTCCGACGGAGGCCGAATTGGAGATGGTCACCCGCCCGGCGTCGGGTGTCAGGTCCCCCGTCAGGATTCGCAGGAGCGTGGTTTTTCCGTCGCCGTTGCGCCCGACGACGCCGATGACCTCGCCTTCGCCGATCCCCAGGCTCACCCCGTCCAGCAAAACCCGGGTGCCGAAGGCCTGCGAGACGGATTCGAGGTTGACGAGATTTGCCACGCAGGGAAAGCTACCAGGCGCAGCCCGGCAGCAACCCAGGCACGTTTGGGATCAACGGCCCCGCATCGCCTGGCGGGCGCCTTTCATGCCGCCCTTGCCGGTCGGCAGGGGGCCCTTGGGCATCGGCAGCTTGGGGCGCATCGCATCCAGAGCCTTGAGGCGCGCCTCTACTTCGGCGATCTTCGCTGGGGTGAGGGCCTTCGGAAGCTTCTTGATCTTGTCTGCCAGCTGGTCGAGGGGAACCTGTCCGCCACCCTTGCCGATGACGAAGGTCTGGACATCGACCCCATAAGCCACCTGCTCGTGCTTCCGCTTTTCCGAGGCCAGCAGCGGCTTGAGGTGCTTCGCGTCGCCCTCGCCGATCAGGATCAGGCCGCCAGGACCCAGAGCACGGTGAACGACGTCGGCGGAGTCTCGGTTGCGGGTGGCGGCCACTACAGGGGTGTACTGCCACTTCTTTCCGAGCATCCCCAGCGCCAGCTCTGCCGAACCCACCTGGCCGTCATACCTGGCATAGGCGGCACGCTTGACCCGGCGCACGAAGACCATGGTCACCGCGATGAGACCCGCCGTGAAACCCAGAAGGCCGAACATCACGGGCGAGTTCAGCACGAACCCTAAAACCAGCAGCAGAAGGAACGGGCCAAGACCCACCGCGAGCAGCACCCACGGCAGCTTCGGATCATGCTGTTTGGTGAGCTTATAGCTCTCCTTGATCTGCCGGATCTGTCCCCAGTCGGCGGGATCGTTCGAATTCTTGCGTCGCAGTTTTTCCGCCCGTCGCTGCTCTTTCTGTTTCCGGGCCAGCTCCTGGGCCCTCTCGCTGCGTGCCATCATCTGCTCCCCACCTTCTTGCGCTCTTCCATAGCCGTCCGATACAGCCTGCCAGCCCGGTAGGAAGAGCGGACGAGCGGCCCCGACAGCACGCCAGAGTAGCCGATCTGCCGGGCCTCCTCAGCCAGCTCATCGAACTCCTC
>JAUNKK010000016.1:23868-47899 GCA_030532825.1 Propionibacteriaceae bacterium | reverse complement strand
GGCCGCAACGCCCCCTCCTCTGGGTTCATGGTGCCCACCAGCGCGAACCGGGCCGACTGAGTTCGGGAAAAACCCTCCCGCTCCGTCACCACCACCCCACTGGCCGCGGCATCCAGCACCAGGCCAACGAGATGATCGGGCAACAAGTTCACCTCATCGACGTAGAGGATCCCACCATCCGACTCGGCGAGCAGGCCGCTCAGGAACCGCGGACTGCCGCCCGTCAGCGTGGGCTCCAGATCAAGCCCGCCGACGAGGCGATCCTCCGTCGCGCCCAGAGCAAGCGTTCGCAATCGCCCCGACGGCAGCAGCGCTGCCAGGGAACGCACCATCGTGGACTTCGCGGTGCCTTTCGCACCCTGAATCAACACCCCGCCGATGCCAGGATCAATGGCGACCAGCAGCAGGGCAAGCCGCATCTGCGGCTGCCCCACGATGGCAGAAAACGGAAAATGGATCGGCACGTTACGCCAGGACGGCTTCTTCAAGCGTCTTGCCGTAGCGTCCCTGGAACCACGCTTCCAGGTCGGTACGTTCCTGGGCGCGGTCGGTCTGCGCCTTGTCGAAGCGCCCCATCTCCTTCAGTGGTCCCATCGCGTCCTTGCCTTCGGCGTCGACGATCACCACGAGTTCACCCGTGCCGAGATCCAAGGTGTAGTCGTATTCCTTCTGCATGACCTCCACTAGCCGGTGACTCAGCATGGTCCGGGCACCGTAGTCGAACACGTAGTAGTTCGCGAAGTCCTGCCCGCTTTGCGGGTCGATGAGCTGGAGGGTGGCAGTCTTGGCCGTCTGGTCGATGCTGACCTTGACGCCGGCGCCGTCGACGACCTGGGCGTTCGGATCCGTGTCGACCAGCAGGGTGCCCTCCTGGGCTAGCGTGGGTTGGGCGGCCGGGCTGCTCGCGGTAGGCTCCGAAGCGGCAGGAGTTGGTTGGCCGTTCCCGGAGGAACAGCCCACGAGCCCCAACCCGAAGGATAGGCAGACGGCTAGGGTGGCGGTGAGCTTCTTCATGGTTTTCCTTTCTCGGTTCTAAGCCCCGGTTTCACCGGCGCCTTCCAGATCGGCGTCAATGTCGAACTGAACGTTCTCCAGCGTCTCAATGCGGTCCGCATCGGCCTGCCACAGGCTGCGGTGGTGGGCTTCCAGGAGCCGATTGGCGATGGCTGCCGTGGCATGCGGGTTCGCGTCCCGAAGTCGCCGCTGCATCTGCTCGTCTGTGAGGAAACGGTCGCACACGGCGTCGAACATCCAATCGCCCATCTCGCCTGTGGTCGCGGCCAGGCCCAGCAGGTTCGTGGTGCGGTCCGCGATCTCTCCGACGCCCTGGTGCCCGTGGGCGAGCATCGCCTCGACCCAGGCGGGATTGAGCAGTTGCGCATACAGCCCGGCGCGGGCCGCATCCCCCGCAGTGGCGGTGTGTACTCGACGACCCGTGGTGTCGGTCACCAACGTGGGCACGGACTCGCCACGTGCGGCCGCGACCCCGGCGCTCATCCCACCCAGGAACTCGAAATAGTGATCCAGGTCGGTGATGTGATGCTCGTTCGAGGAGCGACACTGCGCCACCAACTGCACCTGCGACAGGTGACCGCGGTAGAGACCAGGTATGGCCTCGCCGTGCCGGTGCCGCGAGTAGATGTGCTGTGCGCTCTGTGTGAAGTGCTCCGCCAGTTCGTCAATCGACGTCCAGGAACCGGCGTCGATGACCTCGGTGAGGCCCGTGGCGTAGAGCTCGGGGGGTGGCCCGAAAACCCGAACATGGCTTAGCTCGTCCGCGGTCTGCTCGGTCATGCCGTCGGCGACGAGACGGTCGCGGGTAGTGCGCGTGCGAGCGGCGATCGGATTGAGCTCGGCTGGCTCGTCCAGCGACGCGACGGCGGCGAACATGTCATCCAACTCCTCGACCAGCGTGCCGAACAGGTCGCGGAAGAACCCGGAGATCGTCACCACCACGTCCACGCGGGGGCCGGTCAGTTCCGCTGTGGGAATGACCTCCCAGCTAGGCATACCGGGACGGCGCGCCGTGGCACGCCGCACGCCGATGAGCGCCATGATCTGCGCGTAGGTTTCGCCGTGGGTGCGGGTGGTCTCCAGCCCCCACAGCACCAGCCCGACGCAGCTCGGCGGCTCGCCGTCGTTGTCGGCTCGGTAGGCCTCGATGACCTGCTGGGCCATCTGCGCGCCGCGCCGCGTAGCCAAAGCGCTAGGCACTTGGCGTGGGTCGAACTGAAAGAGCGAGGCGCCGCTGGGCAGCACATCGGGGGTGCGGATGACATCGCCGCCCAGGCGCGCCTCAATGTGGCGGCCCGACAAAGCCCTGAGTAGGAACTCCCATTCCTGGTTCGCAGTGAAGCGTCCCGCCAACTCCCGGGCCCTCAGGATGATCGCCTGAGAGGTGGCATCGTCGGCCAGGGCTTCGGCAGGGGCCGGGTCGCTGAGTGCCAGTTCCACTAGGCGTTTGGCGGCATCGGCGTATTCGGCGATCTCGGCCTCACGCAGCGCCGCGATCTGGTCGGCGTTGAGCCCGTCGGCCGCGGCCATCAGTTCGTAGCCCGGAGCCAGTTCGTCGACGCCGTTTCCGATCACCCCGCTGACCATGTAGGCCACCTCCTCGGAGTTCCAACGGCTGCCGAAGACGTGGAGGCCGAGGGGAATCAGCTGGGCCCGGAGCCGCTCCAGTTCACCTTCCAGGAGATCTGGGTCCAATGGCAGGTGCGCCTGTTCCGCGCGTTGGCGCAGATCGGCCAGCAGGTCATCGCTGGTCTGTGGCGCCGTGGCCAGACTGCGCCGGTAGGACGCCAGCAGGTCCGCCAACTCGTCGAGCTCGTTGTGCAGCCCACCGGGGGTCATGACGGGTGGTTGGTAGCTGACGATCGTGGCATGGGAGCGGCGCCGTGCTAGAAGGGCCTCCGCCGGGTTCCCCGCGTAGTACAGGTAGACGTGCGGGACGTCGCCGACCATCAGGTCGGGGAAGTCGCGGGCGCTGACCGCGTTCTCCTTGGACTTGAGAAACTCCAGCGTGCCGTGGGTGCCGATGTGGACGATGACATCGGCCCGCCAGACGTGCTGCAGCCACGCGTAATAGGCCAGGTACTGCGGGTGCGGGGGGATGGTGTTGTCGTGCGCGGAGGCGTGATCCACTTCGGGCGCGCGACCAGGCTGGATTCCCACCAACACGTTGCCGTAAACCATGTGCGGGATGAGGAAGTTCCCGTCGCCGTCGACCATCGGCAGCGGGTCATCCACGCTCCAGGTCTGGGCGATGTCGCCCCAGGCCCGAGGATTCGCGAGATCAGCCTCCGCCTGCGGCCGCGGGTAGACGGTCGGCTGGCGGGCCGTGAGATAGTGCGGGGAGTTGATCTGCCCGGCCATGAGGTCGGCGCGCAGTTGGTCGGCGGTCACCGGATCCGTCCGGTAGCCGTGGCGCTGCAGTTCAGAGAGGATCGCGGCGATGGAGCGCGCTACGTCCAGCTGCGAGGCTGCCAGCAAGTTGCCTTCGCCGGCCGGGTAATCGTAGCCGATGAGTGCCACCCGCTTGTCGCAGTTCGCTAGCCGACGCAGCCGCAGTAGGCCAGCGACGCGGCCCACGAGGCGCTGTAGCTGTTCGTCAAGGGCGTGCAGTTCGGCGGTGTCGACGCCGTGCCGGGCGTCACGTTCCGGCGGAGTCATGGCGGCCACGGGAATCTGATTGATGGCGCCGTCGAACTCCGGCAGCATCACCGAGACCAGGACATCCGAGGGGCCAAGGCCGCTTGATGCGCGCCAATCCTCAGCGGTGGTGCGGGTAAGCAGGATGGGGGAGAGGTACGGCGCACCGAGCTGGTTGAGCGCTTCGACGCCGCGGTCCGCGTCGCCGCCGGTGGGACCAGCCCCGAACCGGAAGCTCATGAGGGTGACTATCAGTTCGGGTTCGTATCCTGGCGTGCGGCACAGTTCCACGATGGGTTCGACCGCGGTGGCGGCGTCGGTTTCGATCGCGATCGGCAGTACCCAGGCGTGCTCGCCGAGGGCGGTGGCGATTTCGGCGGCGGCCGGTTCGGCGTCGGTGGGGTAGCCTGCGCCGTTGTATAGCAGCGCCACGACGGGGCGGTCCGGGACGCCGTGCGCCGCCACGTAGGCCTCGGCATCTGGGTAGCGGGCGCGGGTGGCCGGATCAGCCAGGTGCACGCCGGAGGTGCGGGGGGCGGGCTCCGGCACCGCCAGATCCGGCAGCGGTCCGTAGTCGCGCAGCAGGGTGCCCAACAGGAACGGGGCGTCGTCGCCGCGCATCGTGCGATAAGCGTGCGCCAGCCGGGCGAACGTTCGGGCATCCCGCGCCGCCTCGGCGTCCTTGGGGCCAGTCGGCGGTGGGGGCGCCATGCCCGATGCCGCCCCCATCATCGGCGGACGCGTGCCGGGTGGCAGCCGGAATTGGCCAAGCCGGGTCTGGTCCGTGAACTGCATTCCGAAGGGCAGCAGCTGTCCCTGGTATCCGATCAGCAGGGGAGCCAGCGCGTCGTACCAGTCTGGGTCGGAGCGCATCAGGTCCACCACCACCGCGTCGGAGCCCGCGATCGCGTCGTGCAACACGCCCGGATCTTCGAGACGTTGGCTGGAGTTGAACAGCATCAACTGACCCCACCCGGGGGACACCTGGTCATAGTGGGCGGCGGCGTCGATGAAACCGCGCAGGGCCCCCGGATAGTGGGTGATGACGACGATTTTCATGGCATTTCTCCGCTCGGTGACGAGGAGGAAGACGCTGGCAGGCGGCGACGCGGCACGATGACGGGATGGCCGGCCTCGGGGTCGGTTGTTACCCATGTGTCGACCGCGAAGGTCCGTCCGATCTGCGCAGCGGACAGGGCCTCAGTGGGAACACCGTCGGCCTGGATCTTGCCGTCGCCCAGCACCACGCAGCGGTCGCAGAACCGGGCTGCCTGTCCCAGATCATGCAGTACGCAGATCACCGTCAGCTGGGCGCGTTCCTTGAGGTCTCGGACCAATTCCAGCACGTCCAGCTGGTGCGCGATGTCCAGATAAGTGGTGGGTTCGTCGAGCAGCAGCACCCGCGGTTGCTGGGCCAGTGCGGTGGCGATCCATACCCGCTGCCGCTCGCCCCCCGACAATGATGTCACACGGCGGTGGGCCAAGTGAGCGACGCCGGTGGCGGTCATCGCGTCCTCAACGGCGCCGTCGCGGGAAGAAGGGTTCAGGCGCCACCAGGGCAGGTGCGCGTAGCGGCCGTAGCTGATGAGCCGCCGCACGGTGAGGTCGCCGCTGACTTGCCCGCCCTGCCATACCACCGCCATGAGGCGCGCCAGGCAGGCGGGAGACAGCGATTGCACGGGCTGGCCGTTGAGCAGCACATGGCCCTCGTCGGGGCGCAGCGCCCCGCACAGCACTCGAATCAGGGTGGTTTTGCCACAACCGTTGGGGCCGAGGATGCCGTGCAACTGGCCCGCGGCGAAATCCAGGTCGATGCCGTCCAGGACAGGGCGACCGCCCAGAGCGATCCGTAGCTTGTGGGTGCTGAGATGCGCGGTCATGACATGGCCCTCCGCAACAGGACCAAGAAGAAAGGGACCCCTAGCGCAGCCATCATGATGCCGACGGGGATTTCGACGGGGCTGAATAGGGTGCGGGCGATGGTGTCACTGACGATCACCAGCGTGGCTCCAAAGAGGAAGCAGCCGGGGATGAGAAGGGCGTGACTGGTGCCCAGCACGAGACGCACGATGTGTGGGACGATGAGGCCCACGAAACCGAGCAGACCAACGGCGCTGACGGCGCTGGCTGCCAGCAGCGCCGCGATCGCGGTCAGTGCCAGGCGGTTGGCCTGTACGTTCATGCCGAGGCCTCGGGCCACATCGTCCCCTAGCACGATCACATCGAGGCGCCGCGCGGCGAACAGGGCAACTGGCAGCACGATGGCGGAATATGGCCACAGGGTACCCAGGTCGGACCATCCCTTGAGGGTGAGCGCCCCGTTCATGAACATCAGCGCGCCTTGGATGCGATCGGAGAACAGCACCATGACAGCACTAATGCCGGCGGCGCACAGCGCTGAGACGGCCACGCCAGCCAGCACCACCCGCATCGGCTGGATGCCGCCGCTCCAGGCCAGGGCGTAGATCAGTATGGCCGCCGTCATGGCGCCAAGGAAGGCTATGGGCGGCACGAGCGCCTGGTGGTGGGGGAAGACCAGCAGGATCGAGATGCCGGCCAGCCCGGCCCCTGAGGAGATCCCGATGATGCCCGGATCGGCCAGCGGATTCCCCATCACTGCCTGCAGGATGGCGCCAGATGTGGCCAGATTCATCCCGACCAGGGCACCCACGAGGACCCGCGGTAGCCGGATATCCCAGATGACGCGCTGCCATGGGGCATCACCGGGAGCAGACAGGGCCTGAACGATGCGCCCGGGGCTGAGGCCCAAGGTGCCGCTGCCGATGGCATAGAACAAGCCGATAATGAGCAGTGCAAACAGGGTCGCGAAGACCACGGCTTGATACCAGCCGCGTTCCCGCGTCTCCAGGAAAGTGGGGGAAGGGGTCATTATGGCTCGACAGGGTTGCCGTACACGTCGGGGTAGATGGTGGCGGCCAGATAGGTCAGGGCGTCGCCGTAGTAGGGACCCGCATTGAACAGGAAGTACTGCTGCGGCAGGTAGGCGATCCGGCCCTCGCGGACCGCGTCGATGGCCTGCCAGGCCGGATTTTGGTCAAGCTGCGTCTGGAGGGTTTCGCGGGCGAGTTCGTTGTTGCCGACCATGGACGTCACCAGCATCACATGTGGCTGTTGCGCCACGATGAACTCGATATCCAGCGGGGTGGTCTCCGACTTTGGATTGTCTGGGGTGGCGCCGGACGCGATGTTGGTGACGCCTAGATCTTTCACCATTTGCCCGGCGATGCTGTTGTCCAGCTTGACGGCGACGGTATCGGCCGTCACGTACAGGATCACCACCGATATATCGTCACCCGGGTTTTTTGCCAGCACTTCGTCGCGCTGCGCATCAATGGTGGCGATCCGCTGCTCAGCGGTTTCCGGGGAGCCGCCCAAGACCGCGAAGGCGCGGTAGACGTCCCGGAGATCCTCGTAGGACCGGATGCGCAGCAGAATGCTGTTGATCCCCAGGTTCTGGTAGGCTTCGGCGGCCGCGTCGTGAAGACCGTCGGTGCCTATCACCAAGTCGGGGTTTAAGGCGGCGACGGCTTCGGCGTCGGTTGCGTAGGCCATGCCCACCGATGGCAGCGCCATGATGCGTTCAGCGTGGTCGCTGGCCAGGCGAATGTTCTCCGTCAACTCGGGTCGGCCCACGGCGGTGCCGCCGGCGTCGTACCAGATGTTCAGTGGGGTGCCGGTAAGGAACACCACCCGTTCTGGTCGCTGCTCAAGGGTGATCTGGCGTCCCCCAGTGTCCGTGACGGTGAGGGGAAAGCTGTCCGAGGATAACGTGATGGCCCCGGAGCTTGAGGCGCTCGACGGCGTGGGTGAGGGGTCGTCGTGGCGACCGCATCCGGTGATGAAACAGAGCAGGGCCGTCAGCAGCACTCCGAGGCAACGTTGCAGCACAGGACTGGTCCTCTCTTGAGCCGGGCACGTCCACGTGTCAGGCAACACTAATACAAACTGCGAAAGGTTCTAAAGGGCGGCGCCAGACGAGCCACGACCCGCGCGGTGGGATGGGTTCTGCAGCGGAGCGAGGAGTTTGTTCTCATGTACTGACGGTAATGCTGGCGAACTGCGCTAGCCCATTTCTTTAACGCGGAACGCATGGTGGCAAGCACTGAAGCATCGGGCTTTCCAGTGAGCAGGTCCTGCACATATGCAGCAGTGACCCCTGGTATGCCGCAACTTGCAGAGCTGTGAGCTGCGTGCCCGGTTGTCCCGAACCTCGTTGCGTGCTACTGTATTAAGTGCTTAGTACGGCAATACGGAGGAGGTGTTATGGACTTCGATCCGAGCCGCCCCATTTGGCTTCAGCTGCGTGAAGAGTTCGCCCGGCGCATCGTTGTGGGGCTCTGGCAACCGGGCCAGCAGATCCCTGGGGTGCGGGAACTAGCCGTCGATTTAGGGGTCAACCCAAACACGGTCCAGCGGACCCTTGCGGAGCTCGAACGCGAAGGCCTGTGCCGCTCTGAGCGAGCAGTTGGGCGCTTCATCACGACCGACGTAGAACGCATCGCACGGCTGCGGCATGAACTTGCAACTGATGCCGTGGGCGAGTTCGTCTCGCGCGTCCAGGGCTTCGGCTTGACGCAGGCAGAAGCCGTAACACTCATGAAAGAAAGGTGGACACAACCATGACTAGCGACGCCGACGGAACCCCGTTGGTTGCAGTCCGCGGTCTCAAAAAACAGTTCGGGCCTGTCATGGCGCTCGACGGCCTAGATGTGGAGTTGCAGGCCGGCCGCGTCGTCGGTCTGTTGGGGGAGAACGGTTGCGGTAAGACCACGCTGCTGAAGATCCTCGCGGGCGTGATGCAGGACTATGACGGCGAGGTGCGCATCGCCGGGATCGGCCCCGGGCCTGAGACTAAGGCGCGGGTCAGCTTCCTGCCAGATGCCAGCTACCTCAGCGACGGCGCCACCATCGCCCAGTGCCTCCGGTTGTTTACCGATTTCTTCCCAGATTTCCGGCCGGACAAGGCCAGAGACACGGTCAAGTTTTTCGGCCTGCAGGAGGAGATGAAGCTCAAACACATGAGCAAAGGGATGCGGGAGAAGGCCCAGGTTGCCTTAGCCATGTCGCGTGACGCCAAGGTCTTCCTTCTTGATGAGCCGATCTCCGGGGTGGATCCCGCCGCTCGTGAGGTGATCTTGAACGGCATCGTCCGGAACCTGGAGGCTGATGCCCTAGTGCTTATCTCCACCCACCTGATTCATGACCTTGAGCCGGTGTTGGATGCCGTGGTCATGATGCGTCACGGCAAGGTGCTGCTGATGGGTGAGGTTGACGATCTGCGGGCGCAGCACTCCCAGTCTGTCGACGAACTCTTCCGAAAGGTCTACTCATGGTCCGCACACTGATCAAGCACGAGGCCCTGCGCACCACCCCTGGGCTGGGCGCCGCCTTCGGCATCGCGACCCTGATTGTGCTATTCAGCGGGATTATTGCTCACGTGAACTTATCCGTGGTCTCCCAGATCTTCGCCATAGCCGGGATCATGGTGCTCTCAGGGCTCCCGGTTGCCGTGCAGCTATTCCTCGCCGTTGACTTCTGGCGCACTTCCTGGGGCAAGTCGGGCTACCTCACTCACAGCCTGCCGGTGAAGGGCTCCACCATCCTGACGGTCCGACTTCTCTGGGCGTTCGTGGTCCAGGTGGCCCTTTGTCTCTGGCTACTGCTTGGCCTGCTGCTGTTTCTCTACCTGGCTAATCCGGTATTCAAAGGGGATGGGCCTGGATTCACCGAGGCCTTCCCACAGCTCCTGCAGCAAGTCTCCGAGGCAGTGCCGTGGTGGTTGTGGGTGCTGGGCGTGGCGGCCGTGCTGTTCCTCATGTGGTTCTCCCAGGCGATCTACTACTTCGCTGCAACCATCGGAAACGGACCGCGCTTGGCGTCGCTTGGGATCGCTGGCCCGGTGGTGGCCTGGGTGGTCACCAACATGGTGCTTCAGGTGGTCGTGCTCCCAGCCATGTTCTTGCCTGTCGGCATCGTCGCCACTGATGGTCGACTGCATTTTGCGTCGGTCAACATGGTGGAGGCTCTCGTGAATCAAGCAAACAACCTCATGCCCGTCGGCTTCTTCTTGCCGATCGCTGTGGTGGCGGTGCTTCTCGTACCGTGGATGGCCCACAGCTGGAACCATCGCATTAGCCTGCGATGACTATCGGTACCTCCCCGGCCGCGTCCATCGCGCGGCCGGGGGTTCCGTCTACCCTTGGCCGATATGGATCGATACCGCGACGACGTGCTGAAGCCGGGGTGGCAGAAGAGCCACCTTAAGAAGACCCGGGATGTTCCCGTCGAACGGGACATGGTGGTGGAGTTCGATAATTTCTGCGGGGCCGTCGTCGGCTGGGAGAACGGGATCGTCGTTCTTGAAGACCGGAAGGGCAAGAGACGCAGCTTCCCCTTCGGCCCCGGATTTCTGCTCGAAGGGGAACCGACGGCCCTCCGCCCCCCGCTGCGAGGCCGGGCGGCAAAACCGAAGTACACCGCCTCCGGCTCCCGAGTCACCAATGAGCCGACCCGCGCAAAAGTGGCCCTGCCATCCCGCATCTATGTCGAAGGTCGTCATGACGCGGAACTCGTCGAAAAAGTATGGGGCGACGACCTGCGCTACGTCGGAGTGGTCGTGGAATACCTCGGCGGCATCGACGATCTGCCTGCCATCGTTGCCGAGTTTCATCCCGAACCAGGAAGGCGGCTTGGGGTGCTGGTGGATCACATGGTGGCGGGCAGCAAGGAATCACGAATCGCCCGGCAGGTCGCGCAGGCGGGATACGGCGACTATGTGCTGGTCACTGGGCATGAGTTCATCGACATCTGGCAGGCCATCCGGCCCGAGCGGATTGGGCGCAAGACCTGGCCTGAGGTCCCGCGGGATCAGGACTTCAAGAAGGGCGCGCTCAAGGCCCTCGGATTGCCTCACGCCGACCAGGCCGACATCGCTCGCGCCTGGCAGGCCATGCTGGCGCGCGTGCGTGACTGGAATGATCTAGAGCTGCAGTTCATCCAGCGCATGGAACAGGTCATCGACTTCGTCACCCAAGACCACATTGAACAGGACTGACCAGGTGACATATAGCTAGGCTGGCCCCCATGGACACGGCCGCGATCCTCGACCTCATCAAGGAAACCGCTGCAACCATCATCACGCCCCGCTTCCGGACGCTGCGCGACGAAGACATCGCCGCCAAGTCGGAGCCCGGCGACCTGGTGACCGTTGCAGACCGGGAGGCCGAGGCCTTCCTCACCGACGCTCTCAGTAAGGCCTTCCCCGGTGCTCTCGTGGTGGGGGAGGAAGCCACGTTCACCGACCCGGGACTGCTGAGCCGGTTACCTTCCGCCGCCCAGGCCTTCGTCATCGACCCCATCGACGGGACCAGGAACTTCGTGCGCGGCCGCATCGAACATGGGGTGATGCTGGCGGAGGTGCGTCACGGGCGCGCGACCCGCGGCTGGATCTGGCAGCCCCAAACGGGGCGGGCCTACGTGGTCGAGCAGGGGGCAGGGGTCCGGTTGAACGACGCGCCGGTCGAGACGCGGCGACCCGAACGGTTGCCGTTAGGAGCAACCTCGAAGGAGCGCCTGCACGACTTCACGGGCGACGGGGCACTCTCACCTGTCGTCTCGACTCGCTTCGCCTGCGCCTATGACTACCCGCGGCTACTCCACGGGGAACTCGACTTCCTCCATTACACGAAGGTTTGCCCTTGGGACCACCTCGCCGGGTGTTTGATGGTCACCGAGCACGGCGGCTGCTGCCGCACCCTTGATGGTGTCGACTACCGCGCGGCCACCACATACCCGGGGTTGATCGCGGCCTACTCGCCCGATGCGTGGCAGCAGGTGGCGACGGTGTGGCCGGTCACACCAGCGGCAGATTCTTCCGCACCGTGACACCCTTGGCTGCCAACTGGTCATAAACGATGGGCAGCGCGCCGCGCATCGTTTCCTCCTGGAAGGGCCAGTCCGCCGCCTCGTAAGCCTGCTCGACGCTAACGCCCTGCATCACAAGGTGCTCGGCGGTGCCGTAGATCAGAGCAAGGTCCGCCCGTTGTTTAAAGCAGAAAGCCCGATCCACGATCAGCCCCGGCAGTCCGCCGCCGGACTGGCCGTGGCCTGGCACGAACCGCGTTGACTCCGTCGCCGCTCCTAAGACGCTGTCCACAACCTTCGGCCAGGCGGCGACATCCGAACTCGGCCCGAACTGAGGATCCCCCGCGCGCTCAATGAGATCGCCCAAAAACATCACGTCCTGGTTGGGCACGATTACAACCACATCCGCGCACGTGTGCGCCGCACCGAAATGCAGTAGCTCAACGCGTTCGTCCCCCAGATCCAGTGCGTGCACCAGCGAGAACGTCACCTCCGGCGCAGGCAGGTCTATTAGGCCGATCCCTGCTGCGGCGGCCAGCACCTCCGGGTCTGGTGCCGTGGTGAGATCCTCGTGAGCGACGAGGGTCACACCAGCCATGCCGCCTGCGCCAAACCAGTGGTCGTGATGGGGATGCGTGACTACTAAATGGGTGACCGGCATCGGAGCCGTCTCCCGGGCGGCCGACAGCAGGGCGGCTCCCTGCGTCGGTGAGGAGCCCGCGTCGATTAGCACTGCGCGTTCGGTTCCCCACACCAAGCCGACGGTGACCCCGTGCGGCTGCAGTTGTGCAATCCGGACGTTGGGCGTGACGGCTTCCCAAGCACCGATGGAGTACTCGCTCATGGCCCCGAGAGTACAGGCCGCGCGCGAAACTGGTGCGGTGCTCTAGACTGGCACTCGAATGTCGTGAGTGCCAATCGTGAGGAGGTGACCATGCTCGACGACCGAAAACTGAAGGTGCTCCGAGCCATCGTCACTGACTATGTGGCTAGCCGCGAGCCTGTCGGTTCCAAAGCTTTGGTGGAGCGACATCACCTGGGGGTGTCCCCGGCGACGGTGCGCAATGACATGGCGGTGTTGGAGGAGGAGGGCTACATTGAGCAGCCCCACACGAGTGCCGGCCGCATCCCCACCGACAAGGGCTATCGGCTGTTCGTCGACCGGCTAGCCACCATCAAGCCCCTCTCTGCCGCTGAACGGCGCGCCATCGACGCCTTCATGGCTGGCGCCTTGGACGTGAACGACCTCGTGGCGCGGACCGTGCGCCTGCTGGCGCAACTGACGCATCAGGTCGCCATCGTTCAATATCCGCAGACCCAACGCAGCACAATCGCCCACACAGAGTTGGTGACGTTGGCCCCCGGTAAGTTGCTGGTGATCGTCGTCAGTTCTACGGGCCGGGTGGATCAGCGGCTGTTGGAACAGCCTGGGCTGAGTCACGATGCTATCCATATGGCCGAATTGAAGCTTCGGGAAGCCACCGTCGGCCGCACAACCGCCGAGGCCGTAGCCCGGGTCGCGGCAGCGCTGGACGAATTGGAGCCCGCGCTCCGCCCGCAGATCACGCCGATCTTCACCATCGCCCTCGAACTCCTTGGGGCCGAGCCTGTCGCCCAGGTCCTCGTCGCCGGTGTCCCGAACCTCGCGGGCCACTCCTTCACCACCGGATTGCGGCCGCTGCTTGAGGCGCTGGAGGAGCAAGTAGTGTTGCTGCGCTTGCTTGATGAGGCCGCCACCGACGACATCACCGTCCGTATTGGCGCCGAGAACACGGCGCACGGATTCCAGTCGACCTCCCTCGTTGCTTCCGGGTATTCCGTCGGCAGCGAGCGGGCCGCGTCGCTCGGGGTCGTCGGCCCCACCCGCATGGACTACCCATCAACCATCACATCCGTACGTGCAGTCGCACGTTACGTGAGCCGCATCCTCACGGAAGGCTGAACTTGAGCAAGGACTACTACGACATCCTCGGCGTTGAACAAAACGCAACTACGGAGGAGATCAAAAAGGCATATCGCCGCCAAGCGATGAAAGTGCACCCTGATGTCGCTCAGGGCGACGATGCCGCCGAAAAGTTCAAGGAACTCAGCGAGGCCTACGAGGTCCTGAGTGACGCCAACAAGCGCGCCGTCTACGACCGCGGCGGCGACCCCTTGGGGCACAGCAACGGCTTTGGGGGCGGTGGTTTCGGCGGAGCTGGGTTCGGTGGCGGCTTCGATTTCTCCACCATCATGGACGCCATGTTCGGAGCCCAGACCGGTCGGGGTCCGAGACCCCGCACTCAGCCGGGCCAGGACGCGCTCATCCGGACGCGTCTCGACCTGCACGAGGCCGTTTTCGGCTGCACGAAGCCGATCCGCATCGACACGGCTGTGATCTGTCCGAAGTGCCACGGTGCCGGAGGTGAGCCTGGCTCACAGCCAGTCACGTGTAGCACGTGTCGTGGGCAGGGGGAAGTGACGACGGTGCAACGCAGCTTCATCGGCGACATCCGGTCCGCCCAGCGCTGTCCTACCTGCCAGGGTTTCGGCACGATCATCCCCAACCCCTGCGGCGAGTGCTCGGGAGAGGGCCGCGTGCGGAGTTCCCGGAGTATCTCGGTGCGCATCCCAGCGGGAGTGTCGACCGGCATCCGCATTCACCTAGAGGGCCAGGGCGAGATTGGCCGAGGTGGTGGACCGGCGGGCGACCTGTACGTTGAGTTGACGGTCAATGAGCATGACCGCTTCCGTCGTGACGGGGACAATCTGGAGACGGTGGTGAAGCTGCCCATGACGGCCGCCGCCCTCGGCACCAGCGTCGATGTCACAACCCTGGAAGCGGAATGGAGCGAGTCAAAGCCGGAGGACCGGCAACTGAGCGTCACCGTGCCCGCCGGAACACAGTCGGGGGAGCGAATTCCGGTCAAGGGGCGGGGTGTCCCGCGCCTTCGCGGGGGCGGCCGCGGCGACTTCGGCATCACGTTCATCGTCGATACCCCCACCAAACTCGATGACAAACAACGTGAACTGCTGCGACAGCTCGCCGAGTTGCGTGACGAGACTCAGGTCGAGGCCAAGCATCCTGGCCCGAAGGGTGTCATGGGCTGGCTCAAGGAAACCTTCGGGTGAGCGATGCGCTCTTCCTAGCCGCCTTCGGGGTGGTCAAACAGGGCGACGTCGTGGCGGTGACGGGCTCCGAGGCGCGCCACGCCGTAGCTGTAAAACGCATCACGGTGGGGGAGCGCATCCTCGTGGCAGACGGTCAAGGGCGAGCGGTCCGAGGACACGTTGTGACGGCAGCCAAGGACCGGCTTGCCATGGAGGTGACCGAGCTGCTGGAGGCCCCTGCGCGGGCCCACCGGTTCGTGGTGGTGCAAGCGTTGGTGAAGGGGGATCGCTCCGAACGTGCGGTTGAGGTGATGACCGAGCTAGGCGTCGACGAGATTCTGGCATGGCAGGCCACCCGCTCCATCGTTAGATGGCACGGGGAACGGGCCGCGAAGTCGCTGGCGAAGTGGGGTGTCACCGCGCGGGAGGCCGCCAAGCAGTCGCGACGCTACCGAGTGCCGGAGGTGAGAGTCGCGGACACCCGGGACGTGGTGGGGCGCATCCGCGCTGCGAACTGCGCCCTCATCCTTCACGAGTCAGCCGAGAAATGGCTCGGGCAGGTAGACCTACCCGAGCACGGCGAGGTGCTCCTGATTGTTGGCCCCGAGGGTGGGATTACTCCCGAGGAGTTGAGGCAGTTCCAGGATGCGGGAGCCGTCCCGGTGCTGATCAGCGACGCGGTCCTGCGTGCCTCAACTGCCGGGGCTGTTGCTCTCGGCCAGTTGTCGGTATTGCTGTAGCAGGGCCTCAGCAGCGCACGACGATAGCGCCGGGCTGGAGGCGTAACCGCAGAGTGCGAGCGGGGATCGCCCGGTCACCATCGATATGAACCAGGGTGGGCTTTGACGCCTGAACCGTCACCTCGGTGGTCTGCCAACGTTCCATCCGTTCGGTGGGGCGCGGATCGCGCAGCAGGCAGCGGGCTGCGATTCTCAGCCAGTGTCCGATGCGTTCGGGCCAGATCCGTACTCCGTGCAGCTGAGCATCATCAATGCGGGAGCCAGGGAAAAGCTGCACGAACGGTACCCTCCCGACGTTGCCGACCAGGACGCTCCATGCCGCCACCGGCTTTCCGTTAACCGCCACGTTGAGTGGCTTGCGCGGCATGGTGCGAAACCCGGCAATCGCATAGGCCACCCAGCCAAAGCGTCGCTTTAGCTGCGCGGATACCCGCGAGATTGCTTCAGCGTCTCGCCCCATTCCGCACGCCACCAGGAACGGTGTTGGGGGTGCGTCATCGATACTGGCCCAGCCAATGTCGGCGGCGCGTGGGCGCCCAAACATGGCGCGCTTGGTAGCGGCCAGTCCGCGCGGGAGCCGGAGGTTTCGGGCGTAAATGCACGCCGTCCCGGTGGGCAGAACGCCGAGTGGTATCCCGGTGCCGGCTAGGGCGCCAGCCACCAGACGTACCGTACCGTCCCCGCCGGCAGCTACCACCGCCTCACAGCCGTCGGCTATGGCCTGCCGTGTCTGCTCGGTCCCCGGAGAATCCGGGGTCGTCCGATAGGTGCGCACCTGGGCGAGTCGCCGCAGGGCGGCCTCGGCCCGGGCCGCCCGCCGATGACTTGGATTCAGAATGAGGGCGGTCACGGCCATGGCATAACGGTAGCCTGGCCGCGTGAGTTTTGGGTTCGACGTGACAGCGCGAGTGGGGGAGCGGGCCCGCACCGGTATTATCCGCACCCCGCATGGGACGATACGCACCCCGGCTTTCGTCCCGGTCGGCACGAAAGCCACGGTGAAAGCCGTGCTTCCGGAGGCTATGGCCGATCTTGGCGCCCAAGCCCTGCTGGCGAACGCCTACCACCTGTACCTGCAACCTGGCTCGGAGCTAGTGGACGAGGCCGGCGGACTTGGTCGTTTCATGAACTGGCCCGGGCCGACCTTCACGGATTCCGGCGGGTTTCAGGTGATGAGCCTGGGGGCCGGGTTCAAGAAGGTCTTAGCCATGGATACCAAGGGGCTCCAAAACGATGACGTCATTGCCGCGGGCAAGACCCGGCGGGCTCATGTCGACGAGGAGGGGGTGACCTTTTTCAGCCACCTGAACGGCGCTAAACTCCGGTTCACCCCGGAGGTGTCGATGCGGATCCAGCACGAACTCGGCGCGGACATCATGTTTGCCTTTGACGAGCTGACCACCCTCATGAACACCCGGGCCTATCAGGAGGCCTCCGTTGCCCGCACTCACCGCTGGGCGATCCGCTGCCTCAGCGCGCACGCCACCCTGACCCAGGAGCGCACCGACAAGCCCTATCAAGCGCTGTTCGGGGTAATCCAGGGTGCGCAATACGAGGACCTGCGCCGCCAAGCCGCTCGCGACCTGGCCGCCCTCAATGTCGACGGGCAGCGCTTCGACGGGTTCGGGCTGGGTGGCGCTCTTGAGAAGGCTCAGCTCGGCACCATCATTGGCTGGATGGTCGACGAACTGCCCGACGACAAACCCCGCCACCTGCTGGGGATCTCAGAACCCGAGGACCTATTTGAGGCTGTGGCCGCAGGGGCCGATACCTTCGACTGCGTAAACCCGTCGCGCGTCGCCCGCAACGCCGCGATCTACACCGCTGACGGCCGCTATAACGTCACTACGGCCAGACACCGCCGGGCCTTCGAGCCCCTAGAGACGGGCTGCGACTGTTACACCTGCCGCCACTACACCCGCGCCTACCTGCACCACCTATTCAAGGCCAAGGAGATGCTGGCCTCCACCCTGGCTACCATCCACAACGAGCGATTCACCGTCCGGCTGGTCGACCAAATCCGGGAGAGCCTCGCCGATGACGAGTTCGAGGCCTTCCGAACGGAGTTCCTCGGCCGCTATGCGACCCGTGCAGTCTGATTCATTCTCTACCTAGGTTCGGCTCATCCCAAAGCCTGGGCTATCCGCGGCGGAATCCCTACCCGACGCGCACAAGATCGGGTTCGCGCCGCCGGACGGCGCCGATGACCCAGCAGGTGACAGGTAGCACCAGCACCTCAACGCTCACCTTGAAAACGTAGCCCACGATGATGTAGTTGAGCATGTGGCCGCCACTCAAGATCCCTCCGAAAGCGATCAGGCAGAAAAGGACGGTATCGGCGGCCTCGCCGACGACGGTTGATCCGAGCAAGCGAGCCCACAGCCCTCTGTTGGCGTGACGTTCTTTCAGCCGCACCAGCACCCAGGCGTTGAGTAGCTGACCCACCAGATAGCCCACCAGGGAGGCGGCGACGATCCGCGGGACGAACCCAAGAACCGCCCGAAACGCTGATTGACCTTCGTAGCCGGGCGCGGGCGGGGCGAGACCGACGACCAGGAAAGTCAGCGAGGCTAGCACTGCGACGATGAAGCCCAAGAAGATGGCCCGGCGTGCCCCCTTCAGCCCATAGACCTCCGCCAGCACATCGCCCAGCACATAGGTGAGGGGGAACAGGAAGGCCCCGCCATCGGTGATGACGGGGAGGATCGGCAACCCAAACGGCGTCCACTCCGGGCCTAGCGCGATGGCCTTGGTAGCGGCGATATTCGAGATCAGCAACAGGGCCACGAACAGAGCGACGACGAGATCGTAGCTGCCACGGACACGGGGTAGAGCCTCAGGTGCAGTCACCGGGGCAGTTTACGACGGCAGGCAGGTGAAATCCATGCGCCTGTCGCGAGGCATATCTGCCCCACACGGGGTCGTCGGGTGGCAGTATGGGTGTATGGAAGACACTGCCGAAATCACAAGCTATGTCCCCGAGGAATCGGAGCAACTCGACCAGCTCCAGGTTGGAGACTCCCTCATCGATCGCGGCGTCGACGACGTCTTGGACGAGGGCTACACCGCCCCCGAACGCTGGTCACCCGCGCAGGGCTACGGGAACACCGCGGCCGAGATGCGCCGAGGCGAAACACTTGAACAGCGGATGCGCCAGGAGCAGCCAGAGCGCCCGGCGGACGACAGCCCGTGGAATCCCAGCGGAGAAGACCGGGAGGTCGGCCGGGAGCGCGCCGGTCGGCTCATGCGCGTCCAAGGCTCGGGGGGTGAGGACACCCTGGGGATAGACGTTGGTTTCGCGGGTGGGGCGGCTAGCGCCGAAGAGGCCGCGATGCACATCATCACCGAGGACGAGGACTGAACCCGCGTTTTCCGGCTATCAGCCGCGCAGCTCGTCGACGCTAAGACGCCCTGAAGCATAGGTCTTCACGAGGCGACGCGGCACCTTAAAGGTCTCGCCGCCGACGCGGATCGGCACGAGGTCGGGCAGGCTTGTCTTCCACCGAGCCCGGCGAGAGCGTGTGTTCGAGCGCGACATCTTGCGCTTAGGGACGGCCATGCAGCTCCTCCTAGAGAGAAAGCCATAACGATAACCATTCTTGATTGAGGTCGCAACCGTTCTCGTGGCCACGGTAGAATCAGGCTGGGCAGGGAAGCCCTCGTGAGGCATAGAGAAGGACGGAACAGTCGATGGCGCGTGTTGGGTTGATCACCACTCATGCGGAGGCGCTGGCGGACGAGGAACACGTCGATACGGAACCGCTAGCTGAGGCCCTCAGCCGCAACGGTATTCCAGCAGAGGCTGTGGTCTGGCACGAACCGCGAGATTGGAGTTGCTACGACGCAGTTGTCTTCCGTTCGCCATGGGACTATCCCGAGCGCATGACCGAGTTCATGGACTGGATGGCAGCCACCGAAACTCAGGTGCGCATGATCAACTCGCCGCAGCTCATCCGCTGGAACCTGGACAAGCGCTACCTGTCCGAACTCGCAGCCCACGGCGTCGAATGCGTTCCGACGACCTTTTGCGCCACCCTGGATGAGGCCTCCGCGGCGCTGCAACACCATGCGCCAGGCAACGTTGTGGTCAAACCCAGCATCTCCATCGGGTCGAGGCACACTGGGCTATTCTCGGCCGCCCAGCCAGAGGCCCTGGAACTGTGCCGCCAGATTCTGCAGCAGAACAAGGTGGTCATGGTACAGCCGGAAATTGAGGCCATCCAACAGGATGCGGAGCGCGGGCTGTTGTTCTTCAACGGCCGACATTCCCACACGATCGTCAAGGGCGCCATCCTCAAGCCCGGCGGCGGTTATCACGGTGGCCGCTACATCGAAAACATCCGGCCCGCTGACCCCACCCCCGCCGAGGTGGCGCTCGGTGAACGCGCCATGGCCGCTATCCACACTATCGCCACGGCTAAGGGCTGGGGTGAGGACGCCGCGGTTCCCCTCTATGCCCGCATCGACGTGGTCACCCCACCCAGAACCGCCCCCCTGCTGCTGGAGGCCGAGCTATTCGAGCCAGCAATGTTCGTCAAGTTCAGCGACGGGGCACTCGAACGTTTTGTCGAAGCCATCCGGACAAAGCTGGGCGATTAGACTATGGGCCCGGATCAGCCCGGGAGGTCTGGGCACTGAGAGGGGTTGCGTGAGCGACGAACAACAACAGGCAAGCCGCGTCGTGGCGGTTCCTGCCTCCATCGATATGGTGACGCTGCTAGGGCCGCGCGACACTTTCCTACGAGTGCTGGAAGACCGGCTGGCCGCCGACCTTCACGTACGAGGCAGCCAAATCACCCTCACGGGATCGCCGAGTGACGTGGCCGCAGCCAGCGAGGTCATCACCGAATTGATCACCATCATCCGCACGGGTCAGGGACTCACCGACGAAACCGTTGAGCGGGTCATCGGGCTGGCTGCCGATGAGATCAAACCATCGGAGGTCCTCACCGCCGACATCATCTCCACGCGCGGCAAAACGGTGCGGCCCAAGACCCTGAACCAAAAGCGCTACGTTGACGCTATTGACCGGCACACCGTGGTCTTCGGCATTGGCCCGGCAGGCACCGGAAAGACCTACCTGGCCATGGCGAAAGCCGTACAAGCCCTGCAAGCCAAGCAAGTCAGCCGCATCATCCTCACCCGGCCAGCCATCGAGGCTGGGGAGCGGCTCGGATACCTGCCAGGTACGCTCAGCGACAAAATCGATCCCTACCTGCGTCCGCTCTACGATGCTTTACACGACATGGTTGACGCCGACTCCGTCCCCAAGCTGCTGACTTCCGGCACCGTTGAGGTGGCACCACTGGCATATATGCGCGGCCGCACGCTCAACGACGCCTTCATCATCCTCGACGAAGCGCAAAACACCTCCGCCGAACAGATGAAAATGTTCCTGACAAGGTTGGGCTTCGGCTCCAAGGTCGTGGTGACGGGCGACATCACCCAGATCGACTTGCCGGGCGGCGTGCGCAGCGGGCTGCGCCAGGTGACAGAGATCCTTGACGGCATTGAGGACATCGCCTTCTGTACGCTGACGGCCCGTGACGTGGTGCGTCACCGGTTGGTGGGCAAGATCGTCGCGGCCTACGATCAGTTCGACAGCATTCAGCAGGACAAGGGGCGCCGATGATCGACATCAACAATGAATCGGGGATGGCGGCCGACGAACTCGGCCTCGTGGCGCTAGCAAGATTTGCGTTGGAGAAACTGCGTATCCACCCGCAGGCGGAACTGTCGATCCTGCTCGTTGATGAGGCCACCATGGCTGATTATCACGAGCGCTTCATGGATCTTCCCGGCCCAACCGACGTGATGAGCTTTCCCATGGATGAGTTGCGGGCGCCCCGGGAAGACGAGGAGCCGCCACTCGGGTTGCTTGGAGATATCGTGCTGTGCCCCCAGGTCACCGCGAAGCAGGCTGCCGAAAACGGCCGGGAGCCCGATGCCGAAGCCGAATACCTCTTGGTGCATGGGCTCTTGCATTTGCTCGGTCATGACCATGCCGAGCCCCGGGAGAAAGCGGTGATGTTCGGCCTCAATGACCGGATCATCGCCGCCTGGGATGTTGCGCGAAACGCCCGCCCAAGCAGTTGAGGCAGCATGCTGTACCGGTATGGTCACCCCTTCCGTCGCCCCGGTAGGCTGGCGGGGAATCGCAGTTTTCACAAGGTTGGTTGATGCCGCAATCCCATTGGATCGAACTCGCCGTGGCGCTGACCTGCGCCATTCTGGCGTCCTTGCTCGTGGCGGTTGAGACTGCCTTAGCAGTGTTCACCCGCGCCCGCGCCGAGCAGCTGGTCGAATCAGGGGCGCGCGGCGCGGAGCGTATTCGACTCATCACCCAGGATCCGGCACCCTCGATCAACGCAGTCATGTTTGCTCGCATGACCTTGGAAGTTGTGACCATGTCCCTGGTTGCGCTCGTGGTTTTCGAGAGCGTCACCGGTACTCTTGCCCGGCTGAGCACACTTGCTGCTCTCCTGCTGGTGGTGTTCTTCATCTTGTGGGGGGTGGCGCCTCGCACTCTGGGACGGCAGCATCCGGAACGCATCATGCGGGCCTCCGCTCGGCTCGTCGTCATGCTGACCACCGTGTTGGGTCCCGTTGCCCAGTTGATGATCCTGTTGGGCAATGCCCTCACCCCGGGTCGGGGATTCTCGGATGGTCCGTTCGCATCGGAGGCCGAGTTGCGTGACTTGGTGAACATGGCGGAAGCCAACGAGGTGATTGAAGCTGGCGAGTCGAAGATGATCCACTCGGTATTCGAGTTGGGCGATACCCTGGTCAAAGAAGTGATGGTGCCGCGTACCGACATGGTGTGGGTACCGCAAGATCGTACCTTGCGGCAGTTGCTCTCGCTTGCCTTGCGCTCCGGTTTCTCGCGCATCCCCGTGGTGGGGCCCGACGGCATCGACGATGTTCTCGGCGTGGTCTACCTCAAGGATGTCACTCGCCGGATCTACGATTTCCCAGACGCGGAGCGCATCGAAACCGTCGGTGACCTGATGCGCCCAGCCACGTTCGTTCCTGACTCGAAGCCTGCCACTGAGCTGTTGCGCGACATGCAGTTGCGGCACTCGCACCTCGTCATCGTCATTGACGAATTTGGGGGCACCGCCGGGCTGGTGACGATTGAGGACATCGTCGAGGAGATCGTGGGTGAGATCGTCGACGAATACGATCAGGAGATTCCCGCCGTGGCGGAGTTGCCGGAACCCGGACATTACCGGGTCAGTTCCCGCCTGTCGTTAGACGACCTCGGGGATCTGTTCGGCATCACCCTGGACGATGACGACGTGGAGACCGTCGGGGGGCTGATGGCCAAGCTGTTAAACGTCGTGCCCATCGCGGGCTCCAGCGTGACCTATGAGGGCATTGAGATGGTGGCTGATCGCGCCGTTGGACGCCGCCACCAGATCGGCACGGTCCTGGTACGGCTGGCCCCCGACCGCGCCGAGGAGATTCAGGAGGAATCGTGACCCATAGCCCCTACCGTTCCGGCTTCGCCTGCTTTGTTGGGCGCCCCAACGCGGGCAAATCGACCTTGACGAACGCCCTCGTCGGGCAAAAGATCGCCATCGCCTCCTCCAAGCCGCAAACCACTCGGCACGTGGTACGGGGCATTGTCACGTGCGATGCTGGACAGCTGATCCTCATTGACACGCCTGGATTGCACCGGCCACGAACGCTGCTGGGGCAGCGACTCAACGACTTGGTGCGTGACACCTGGTCGGAGGTCGACATCGTCGGGGTGTGCCTGCCCTGCGATCAGCGCATCGGGCCAGGGGATCGCTACATCGTCTCGCAGATCGCCGAACTGAATAATCGGCCACAACTGGTGGCGCTGGCCACCAAAACGGACTTGGTCGGCAAGGAACGCGTGTTATCCCATCTCGTGGACATCGCGGCGCTAGCTGACGAACTCGGCATTCAGTGGGCGGAGGTCGTACCCTGCTCGGCGCTGGCCCATGATCAGGTCGACACTGTGCGCGATCAGTTGCTACGGCTGCTCCCCGAGGGCCCCATGTATTACCCGGATGGGGAGGTCACGGATGAACCCGAAGAGACGCTGATCGCGGAGTTGATCCGGGAAGCAGCGCTTGAAGGGGTCCGCGACGAGCTGCCGCACTCCATCGCCGTCGTTATCGATGAGATGATGCCGAGACCCGACCGTCCCGAGGACAAACCCCTCCTGGATGTCTTCGCCTCTATCGTCGTGGAACGCGACTCCCAGAAGGGCATCATCATTGGGCACAGGGGCAGCCGTTTGCGGGAGATCGGCACCGTAGCGCGACTGCAAATCAACCGGCTGCTGGGCACGCGCGTCCACCTCAAGCTTCATGTCAAGGTGCTGAAGGAGTGGCAGCGCGACACCAAGTACCTCAATCGGCTGGGGTTCTAAGGGATCCCTATCGCCAGGAACCGGCACACCCGGGGAGGCTTTGATCGGGAGGAGTTTACTCCGGTATAGCTTGCGAGCTTGGTGTGCAGTTTCGTTGCACATACGACACAAATCGATAACTTTCCGGTCACAACCCTGTGCTCAGCCTTCAACGACTGGGGTGAGTATTCGTAGGATTCCGCCAGTCAGCAAACCTGACTGATCCCAATGAAAGGAACGCACGTGAAGCGTGTCATGAAGTTCGGTGCTGCCGCCGTCGTTA
>JAUNKK010000016.1:0-23768 GCA_030532825.1 Propionibacteriaceae bacterium | reverse complement strand
ATGAAAGGAACGCACGTGAAGCGTGTCATGAAGTTCGGTGCTGCCGCCGTCGTTAGCGCTCTGGCTTTCACAGCCTGCGGCGGGGGCGGGAACGGTGGCAACACCACTGCCGCCGCCACGGAGAATCCGGCGGACCTGGAAACCACCATCAGCATCCTCGCTCCATCCTACGCGGATTCGTCTAAGACGGACTGGGACAAGATCATCACCGAGTTCAACAAGACCTACCCGAAGGTCAAAGTTGAGCTTCAGATCGAGGGATGGGAGGACTTCTCCTCCAAGGTGCAGGCTCGCATCCAGTCGGGCGACTACCCGGACATCTTGAACGACAACGCCTTCGCGGCCTCCGCTGAGGCACAGCTTCTCTACCCCATGAATGAGATGCTCAGCCAGGAAACCCTGGACAACATCGAACCGGCCCTGCTGGCGAATGGCCGCGGGGCCGACGGCACGCAGTGGGCTGCGCCCGATATCGCCTCCGCGCGGCTGCTGGCCTACAACACCGTGCTGTTCGAGCAGGCGGGAATCGCCGAGCCCCCGAAGACGTGGGCTGAATTGGAGGAGGCCGCCACGAAGCTCGTGGCCCTGGGTGATGGCATCGCCGGATACGGCATGCCGCTGGGGTCCGAAGAAGCCCAGATCGAGACCTCGCTGTGGCTGTGGGGAGCCGGCGGCACCTGGGTGGAGGGCGAGAACCTGAAGGCCGACTCGCCCCTGGCCCTTGAAGCATTCAACCAGATGAAGAAGATGCACGCGGAGGGACTCACCCAGCCGCAACTGGAGGACAACCGCCAGGATGTTTCCACCCTGTTCCAGAACGGCAAGTTGGGAATGATGGTGGGTCACGGTCAAGTTGTCACCGACGCCACCGACAAGGGCATCAACGTAGCCCTCGCTCCCGTGCCGTCGAAGGACGGAGAGGCCGTCGCTACCGGCGTGACCGACTTCATCGTGGCATTCAACAACCAGGATGCCAAGCGCAAGCAGGCCACCGCTGCCTTCCTTGATGTGTTCTACTCGGATGCCATGTACGAGGGCTGGTACCAGGGCACCAAGCTGCTGCCTGTCACCAAGACCATGATCGACAAGGCGAAGGCCTCAGAGACCGAGAACAACAAGAAGTTCCTCGACGCTTTGTCCTTCGTGAAGTTCCAGCCCGTGGGCAACAGCAAATGGGACGCCCTGCAGGGAGCGCTCCAGGCCAATGCCTACAAGGTTGGGGTGGCAGAGCCGACTCAATTGCTGGCTGAGATCCAGGCCCAGGTCGAAGCTAGCTGATGAACTACAGGTGGTGGGGTGATGGTGCGCCGTCACCCCACCTTCCAACGAATCGAACAGGATTGAGGACGGTGTCCGGAACCGGGGAACCCACACAACGTAAGAGACGCAGGAACGACAACGTGCGCGAGTTTCTGCGTTCACTGCCGTGGATAGCGCCAACCTTGGTGCTGATCCTCGCGGTCGTCGTCTACCCGACGATCTTGATGATCCAGGCGTCGTTCTTTAAGTACAACAAGTACGCCATCCAGACCTCCGATCAGCCCGTCGGTCTTGAGAACTACTTCGGTGCGGGTAAGGGGGCGCTGGACTTCCCGGGAGTCCCCATCACCCACATCCTGGTCAACACCGTGGTGTGGGTGCTGGTGGTGGTTTTCGTCACCGTGCTGCTCTCTTTGGGGTTGGCCCAGTTCTTGAACCTGCCTTTCCGCGGCCGCAAGTTGCTACGCCTATTCATCATCCTGCCGTGGGCGTGCTCCGTCGTGATGACAGCGACGGTCTTTCGTTATGGCTTGCAAGAGAAAGAGGGCTTGTTCAACCGGCTCCTCGTCGATACCGGGATCCTGGAAGTCGCCGTCGCCTGGACCAAGAACCCCACCAGCGCCTTTTGGATATCGGTTTTCGTGGCGGTGTATGTGTCGCTGCCTTTCACCACCTACACCATCCTCGCGGGCCTGCAGTCCGTTCCCCGCGATGTGCTGGAAGCGGCGCACATGGACGGCGCTGGGAGGTGGCGGCGCTACTGGCACATTGTGCTCCCGCTGCTGCGGCCCGCCATCGCTGTGGCGGCCCTGATCAACATCATCAACGTCTTCAACTCACTGCCGATCCTGCGCATTCTGCAGGAAACCCCTGGCTACCACACGGGGCATATCACCACCACGCTGATGTTCGAGTACCAACGCAGCCTCGGTCCCGGGGTGTCGTCGGCGTTGTCCGTGCTGAACTTCGTGTTCTGCCTCGTGATCATTGGCGTATATCTGGCAGTGGTCAAGCCCACGAAGGAGGTAGCCTGACATGGCACACAAAACGCGTGGCGGGATTGAACACAAGCCCCGTCCCTGGCTGGTGGTGCTCGGCGCCCTCGGCATCGTCGTGTTTTTCGGCTTTCCCTATGCCCTGATGGCGGTGACCTCGCTCAAGACCCGGCTTGAGGTTACGGACCTACCACCGGCCTACTTCCCAGCCACCCCCCGCTTCGAAAACTACCTGATGGTGTGGTCGACGGAGGTCAACCCTGCGGCATCGTTGCTGGCAACGGCCGTGATCTCCCTCGGCGCCACTGTGCTCGTGCTGGTTATCGCCACCCCGGCGGCCTACTATGTGGCGCGCTTCCGGTTTCCTGGGCGGCTGGTGTTTCTTCTGCTGGTGCTGTGCACCCAGATGCTGCAGCCCACGGTGCTAGCCGTTGGCCTGTTTCAGGAGTTCTCGGGGTGGAAAGGGTATGCGGTCTGGGGCGCGTTGATCCTCATCAACGCCGCTTTCAACCTGTCCTTCGCCATCTGGATCATGCAGGCGTTCTTTGCGTCGGTGCCAAAGGAGATCGACGAGGCTGCCCTGATCGACGGTCTAGGGCGCCTACAAACGATGTTCAGGATCTCCTTGCCCCTGGTATGGCCGGGCATCGTGACGGCCATTATCTTCGTGTTCGTGAACTCCTGGAACGAGTTCGCCGCCGCGCTGGTTCTCGTTCAGGACAACAACCTGCAGCCCCTCACCGTGTCGATGCCTCGTTTCCTAGGGCTCTACATTCAGGACTGGCAGTACCTGTTCGCCGTCGCCCTGATCGCGATCGTGCCGGTGATCGTGCTGTTCGGAATCATCGAGAAGCGACTCATCGGCGGACTCACCGCTGGCGCCGGTCGGTAAGGAACTGCCCGAGAGCGGCCGGGCCGCCCGCCGCGGCGCTTCGTGGGTGTTTGCCTCGTGGCCCGCAGCGGCACTAAGCTGCTACGCATGTCACGGCAGTTCCTGCTTCTTGGGTGCCGCAGCGAGGCCCAGTTCTGAATCGGCCAGCCTCCTCGCTGTGGAGCCTTCGCGTGCCTGGCTAACACCCAGTGGAGGACATCATGACCCGTATTCAGCCTAAACCCATTCAGCAACCCACGGCCATGCCCGTCGGCCGCTACCGGCCCTTCGAACCCGTGGTCGTGCCGGACCGCACCTGGCCCAACCAGCGCATCACGAAGGCCCCCCGGTGGCTGTCCACCGACCTGCGCGACGGGAATCAGGCGCTAATCGACCCGATGACCCCGAGCCGCAAGCTGCGGATGTTCGAGCTGCTGGTGGCGCTGGGCTACAAGGAAATCGAGGTCGGCTTCCCGTCCGCTTCGCAGACCGATTTCGACTTCGTCCGCAAACTCATTGAGGACGGCCACGTACCCGATGATGTAACGATCTCCGTGCTCACCCAGGCGCGCGAGGATCTGATCTCCCGGACGGCCGAGTCTCTGATCGGAGTTCACCGCGCCACCATCCACATGTACAACGCCACCGCCGAACTATTCCGCCGCGTCGTGTTCGGCATTGATGAAGCCCAGTGCATCGCTATGGCGACGGGAGGCACCGAACTGGTGATGAAGTACGCGGACAGGCATCTGGGCGATGTCGAGTTCGGCTATCAGTACAGCCCTGAGATTTTCACGCAGACGCCCACGGACTTCGCCGTCGAGGTCTGCAACGCCGTTATCGATGTGTGGCAACCGGACGCCGACCGCGAGATCATCCTCAACCTGCCGGCAACGGTGGAGCGTTCTACGCCCAACACGTACGCTGACCAGATTGAGTACTTCTGCCGCAACGTCAAGCATCGCGAACACGTTGCGGTGTCCCTGCATCCCCACAACGATCGCGGCACCGCCGTTGCCGCGGCTGAACTGGGACAAATGGCGGGGGCAGACCGCGTTGAGGGCTGCTTGTTCGGTCACGGCGAACGCACCGGCAACGTCGATCTGATCACGCTGGCCTTGAATCTGTACACCCAAGGCGTCGACCCGCAGGTCAGCATCCCCGACATCGATCATGTGCGCCGCACCGTGGAATACTGCACGGGCCTGCCCGTACATCCGCGTCACCCCTACGCGGGAGATTTGGTGTACACGGCTTTTTCCGGATCGCACCAAGACGCCATCAAGAAGGGGCTGGAGCACCTCGAACGTGAGGCATCCGCTCAAGGCAAGGCCGTGTCGGAGATCGAGTGGGAGGCCCCGTACCTGCCCATCGACCCGCATGATGTCGGGCGCAATTACGAGGCCGTGATTCGGGTCAACTCGCAGTCCGGCAAGGGCGGCGTTGCCTACCTGATGAAAACCGAAGCGAAGATGGATCTGCCGCGTCGGCTGCAGATGGAGTTCAGCCGCGTGGTGCAGGCGCACACCGACGCCGAAGGCGGCGAGCTATCGCCGAAGGCCATCGTCGAGATCTTCACCACCGAGTACCTGGATGAGGGGGACTGGGCGCTCACGGCCGCCGGGTCGTCGTCCCAGAATGGGCAGTTCCACATCACCGCCACCGTCAACGATCCGACGGGCAGGGACCTCGTGCTGGAAGGTGAGGGCAATGGCCCTGTGTCGGCCTTCGTCGATGCGCTAGGGGAGGCGGGCGCTCGTGTGCGGGTGCTGGACTACACGGAACACGCCATGGAAGCCGGAGGCGATGCAAAAGCCGCAGCCTACGTCGAATGCGAGATCGGGGGCGGCGACGAGTCGCAGGTGTTCTGGGGCGTCGGCGTGGATCCCTCTATCACGAGCGCCTCTATGAAAGCCATTCTCTCCGCGCTCAATCGAGCCGCTCGTGTCTAGTGCCCCGGGGAAGTGGGTGCGACGCCTAGCCCTGGCCAGCGCGGTGGCCACGCTGGCCTGCGGCGGCGTGGCGTTCGAGGTGAATCGGGAAATCAACACCACACGCTTGGTCACCGAACACACGACCACGGACGAACTACGCGGCGAGTTGAGGATCCTTCAAATCAGCGACATTCATGTGCGCGACAACCCGACGCAACTAGCTCAGGTCGTCGACCTAGCCAGGGGCGCTCGCCCCGACTACATCGTGATCGCCGGCGACACACTCAATACGTGGAATGAGACCCTTGAGCCCCTGGAGCAGTTGTTTATCCGGCTGGCCGAGCTTGACGTTCCGATGTACGCGGTGCTGGGAAACCACGATCACTGGTCGAAGGAACTGCCGCAACTCAAGGCGATGTATGACCGGTTCAACATTGAACTGATTGACAACGAGCATCGGGTACTGGCCGGTTCCTTCGGGCAGTTCACCTTGGTGGGTGCTGGGGATGCCTTCACGAGTCACGCCCACCTGAGCAACGCGCTGGACGGCGCCCCGGACGGCTTCCGGTTCTTGTTGACCCACGCCCCCGAGATTGTGGACCAGCTGGAACACGCTGACATCGACTACGCGGTCTGCGGACACACCCACGGCGGCCAGGTGGCGCTGCCATTCATCGGGGCGCTTTACGCACCTGGACAGGGGCTCTTCCCCAAGTACAGCCGCGGCTTCTACCAGGTGGGGAAGGCCAGGCTGTACGTAGACTCGGGGCTCGGCTACACCGAACCGAAGATCCGTTTCCTCGTGCAGTCACAGATCGTGCTGCATGTCCTCCATCCTTGAACGGACGCCCACCAGGCGACGGCCACGGACTTGGGCCGATCCCTTCCCAGAATTAGTCGGTTCGAACGACCAGCAGGTCGCCGACTGTGCAGTCCAAGGCGTCGCAGATAGCCGTCAGCGTAGAAAACTTGATGGCTTTAGCGCGGTTGTTCTTGAGAATGGACAGGTTCACCACCGTGATTCCGACTTGCTCAGCGAGAGCCGTTAAAGTCATTCCCCGCGCCACAAGTAGTTGGTCTAGCCGACACTCGATTCGTCCCTCGGTTTCAGAGGGCATCAGATCAGCCCCTCGGTCTCCGAGCGCAACTGTCCCCCTGCTTGAACACGACTTCGCCTAGGACGCCGATCAGGAGGCCAACCGCGATGGGCCAGCCGTCCCCTGCGCTGAAGCGCAGGACGACACCGAACTCCCCGCCGCGCATCGGAGTGGTTATTAGGGCGGTCATCACGAAGCGAATAAGGGGCAGGAAAGGCCATAGCAGAACAACCCCAGCCCCAGTGTTCGGATCGCCACCCGCGACTGCCTCACGAAGGGTTCCCCGGCCCGCCCCGCTCGCGCGAGACGTCTCACTGCCGCCAAGGCGACGACGGCTATTGCGAGTTTCAGCAGCGGAACGAGCATCGCCGCTACTCGCTGTCCGGCAGACGGGGACTCGACGGTGAAGATCGCCTCGCCGCTGTACACGCCCGATGTCCCCGCTACCAGCTGTGGATTGGTCACGGCGATGGGTTCTTAGGAGTGTGCAATCGCCGTGAAGACGAGCGGCTTGCCGCTCACCAGACGCACGACTTGGTCAAGCAGTGGCAGAGTGCATGCCGTACCCACCAAAGCCAGCATGAGGTTGAACAGCCTCCAGTCGCCTTGAGTGATATCCCAGGTGTTCATGAGTCAACCACCTTTATCGTTTCTCGATACTATCTAGAAACGATAAAGGTCGCAAGGGGGACTAGGCCCAGCCTTGCCGCGTGGAGACCATCACTATGTCGTGGATGTTGGTGTCCTCCGGCATGTTGATGGTGAACATCACCACTTCGGCAACATCTTCTGGGAGCAATGGTTGGCTGTAGTAAGGGTCATCCGGGGGAGTCTGGCCTGTGAAGAACTGCGTCCGCACGACGCCCGGAGAGATAGAGCGGACGCGGATGTGTTGATCGCGCAACTCAATCCGTAATTGATTGGCGAACGCGGCGGTGGCGGCCGCAGCCGACCCGTAGGTGACCGTGTTACGGAATGCGGTCTGTCCTGCGATGGCGCTCAGTACCACGATGTCCGCCACCTCGCGACGGTTAACGGCCTCGGTCAGCCCGGGAAGCAGGGTGTGGACGGTGTGCATCGCTACGAGGCTGTTGTTCTTGAACAGCGTATCCCACTCCTGGATACTCAGGTCCCCGTAGGGGGCACGTTCGAAGCTCCCCGTCGACACGACCAGCGCATCGATGACGCCTACCTCGTCGACGATGCGCCGCAGCAACTCAAGAGCGGCGGCGTCGTCGATGAGGTCGCACTGGAAAAAGCGGAGCGCTCCCGCGGAATCCGTCCAATCCTCAGGGCGTTCGGAGCGGTCGATCACGAGCACCCGCCACCCGTCTTGGAGGGCCTGCTCGGCGACGGCACGCCCGATGCCCGATGCACCGCCGGTAACAACCACGGTTCTAGGGTTTCCTGTCATGTCGTGGCTCCTGCCTCTCGGGGATCAGCCAGTGCGTCGGGGCGGGTCTCTTCGAGCGCAGCGATCATGTCGGCGGCCTCAATGGAGCCTTCATAGATAAGGCCGTTCACGAAGAACGTGGGGGACTTTGTCAGACCCAGGGCCTGGGCATCCCGGTCATCGTCAGCGACGTGCCCCGCATGAGTGTGGCGGCGAATGTCCTCCTCCATGCGAGGCAGATTCGCCCCGACATCAACGGCAGCGCGCCGCAGCTGCTGCAGGTCGAGTTCTTCATCAATGCTCAACCGGTTCAGCTCAGCACGCATCGGATGGAACAGCCGTGGCGACTGGGCGTTGACGGCCTCGGCGGCGAGGGCCGCCATCTCGGCCATGTCGTCCCCGAGGGTGTTGTGACGATAGACGTATTGGATCTCGTCGCCGAAGTGCTCAATGACTTTCCGGACCACTTGGCCATTTGAATAATCGTCGAGCCCGCCGAACCGGCCATACTCGACCAGTGTGAGGGGCCGCTTGCGATTCCCCAGCGGATAAACGTGGTCGCGCTCTGGATCAATGGGCTGCTTCAAGCTCTTGCGGGCGGGGGCTCGCTTGCTGTCGTATTGGGCGGTGAGCCACAAAGCCGCCATGCCGAGCCCCGCCGCAATAAGCGAGGCGCTGAGCACGCCAATGCGAGCCTGAGATTGAAGGGTGGGGTCCGAGATGGCAAGGTCGATGATGAACAGCGAGATGGTGAAGCCGATGCCGGTGAGGATGCCGCCCGCGTTGACGTGCCGCAGACCAATGCCGGGGGCGAGTTCGCCAATGTGCAGCCGAGTAGCTAGGAGCGTGCCGCCGATGACCCCGAGGTATTTGCCCACCACGAGGCCCAGGATGATGCCCCAGGTCAGTGGGGACGTGAATGCCTGGCCGAGGGTCTCGGCACTGATTTCAACACCGGCATTTGAGAGCGCGAAAACCGGTACCACGATGAGGGTGATGATCGGTTCGAGCGCCAGCTGCAGGCGTTCGTTGATGGAGACCGATCGCCGGATACCGTCGACGGCAGCCCGGCCCGTCTTCGCTACTGGCGTGCGCCGGAACTTGCGAGTCAGTTCTTCAGCCCGCATCACCTCGCTGCGTTTAGGCGGGAACACAGGCAACAATAACCCTAGAACGACGCCAGCGATGGTCGCGTGGATCCCCGAGGCCAGGAAAGCCAGCCACAGGACCGCCCCTGCGAGGACATAGATGGAGGCCTGATGTAGTCGCAGCCGCTGCGCAACGAACAGCATTGCGGCGACAACCGCGACAGCGAGCAGCGGGGTGAAGTTGATCTGTTCCGTGTAGGCGAACGCGATGACCAGCAGCGCCCCCACATCGTCCACGACGGCCAGGGTGATGAGGAAGGCGCGCAGTTGGGTGGGCAGGCTGGAACCAAATACCGCCAAGAGACCAATGACGAAGGCCGTATCGGTGGAGATGACCACCCCCCAAGCACCTGCCGCGGGGTCTCCCGCGTTGAGGGAGAAGAACAGCAACGCGGGCAGGACGAGTCCTGTGACGGCGGCAACGACGGGAACACTGGCCCGGCGCCATTCGTGCAGCTCACCCATCACAAAGTCATGTTTGACTTCCAGGCTCACCTGGAAGAAGAACAGCATCATCAAGCCATCATTGATCCAGTGCTGGAGCGTCATGCTGAGCGCCGCATCGCCAAACTGCAGCGAGAACGTCGTGTGCCAGAAGTGGTTGTAGGAATCGCCGCCAGAGTTCGCCCACAGAATCGCAACGATGGTGGCGGCAAGCAGAAGCTTCGCTCCCGCTGTGTCGTTGTGGCGGAACTTGTCGAAGGCGCGGCGCAGCTTGACCAGGAACTTCATCAGCGGGTCCTCGTCGGTTGGACGGTGGCCCGGGCCAGATTGGCCCTAGCGGGCAGCGCCAGCATGAGGTCGATGGTGTCGGCCACGCGGGTCGGGCTGATGGCGTTCTCCATGTCCGCTTCAAGCTGGTCGGTAATCCAGTCGTGGTGGTTGCTGGCGAGATCGGTGGGATCGTAGATGTCGCTGCTGAACAGGTTTGCCAGATGGTGGACCCGCACCCCGCGCGGGCCGAACTCAGCTCGTAGGTGCTTCGCCAGCTGGCGCACCGTGGCGCTGATGGATGAGAACACGGAATACGCGGATTGGCGCTCCCGCGCAATGCCGGAACTCAGGAGCACAACATCGGCCTTTCGACCCTGATCCGCGGCTGCAAGGATGTCCGGGGCGAAGATCTGAACGGTCTGCATCAAGCCCTTGACGTTGACGCTCAGCATGGCGTCCCAGTCGGCGGGAATTGCCTCCTCGAAAGGTGCCGCGCGGCGTACCCCCGCCGCGATCACCAACAGGTCTGGGGGGCCTACTTTTTCCAGTACTTGGTCGCGAGCCTCAACGACTTCGTATGCCCGCGTAACGTCCGCGGGTTGGACACAGGCCCGCGCCCCCTCCGGTAGGTGGGCCTTGAGCCGTTCAAGGCGACGGGCATTACGCGCGATGAGCGCGGTGACCGCGCCTGCCGAGGCAAGCTTGTGAACGATCGCCGAGCCGAGATTCCCCGTGGCTCCCGTCACAACGGCTATGCGATCCTCGGCGTGGCGTCCAAATGTCGATGGTGTGGCTCCTTGAGGTATGGGCACAAAGGTCCTTTCAGTGGCGCTCCCCAGGTGGGGCAATGCGTCAAGATCGGGCTGAATCAGGGTGGCGAATAGGCGAGCTACCCAGCGATCCCCGGCATGAAACGGCACGCTGGCTGGCGAAGCCAATGATATCGGCGCCATCCAGTTGCCATGAAGCGAGACAGCCCGGGTCAGAAGTAGACGGCGACAGGCCCCTTCGGGCCAGGCACGATGCTGATCGGCGTCTCGAAGATCTCGGTCAGCACCTGCTCGTTGATGATCTCGGCCGGCGGGCCGTAGGCGGCAATGTTCCCGTTCTTCATGGCGACGATGGTGTCGGCGTAGGCGGCCGCGAAGTTGATGTCATGTAACACGATGACGATCGTGCGTTCGAGTTCCGTTGCCGCGGTGCGCAGATGCTGCATCATCTGCACGGAATGGGCCATGTCGAGGTTGTTGAGCGGTTCGTCCAGCAGCACATACTTCGTGTCCTGGGCTAGCACCATGGCTACGTAGGCCCGCTGCCGCTGCCCACCGGACAGCTCGTCGATGAAGCGGTCGGCGATCTCTTCTAAGCGGAGAAACGAAATGGCGCGCTCAACGATCTCGACATCCCCTTGAGTCAGGCGTCCCCCGGAATGCGGGAAGCGCCCGAAGCCCACGAGCTGACGCACGGTGAGGCGGGTGATGAAGTGATTCTCTTGACGGAGAACCGACAGCACCTTGGCGAGCTCCCGGGACTTGGTCGTGGAAACGTCCAGGCCCCCTACCTTGATGGAGCCCCCATCCATCCCAAGAAGCCGCCCAATCATCGTCAGCAGCGTCGACTTGCCGGCGCCGTTGGGACCCACCAAAGCTGTGATGCCGCCGCCCGGGACGGCGAGATCAATGGGTCCGATGGTGATGGAGCCGTATTTTTTCGTTGCCTCGTCGACCCGGATCACAGGCGTCCCTTTCGTAACAGATGGAAGAGGAAGAAGCTGCCGCCGACGGCCTCAATGATGATGCCAACCGACCCCTGGGTGTAGAGCACATGCCGCAGAATGAAGTAGGCCCCGCCGAGCTGCACGATGCCGACCAGCCAGGCCATGGGCAGCATGAATCGGTGCTCGTGGGTGTCGGCCAACTGATAGGTCGTCATTGCGATGAGGAACCCAAGGAAGGACATCGGGCCGATCAGGGAGGTGCTGACCGCCATGAGGACCGCCACCAGCAGCAGCACCATCATGGAGAGGTTCCGGTGCCCCACCCCAAGCCCGATGGCGGCGTCCCGGCCGAGCCCCACCACGTCGAGGCGACGGGACAGGATGATGAGTGCGCCGCCCGCGGCCAGCGCGAGGGGAATGGCGACGTTGAGGTAGGTGACGTCGGCGTTCGAAAGGTTCCCGATCATGCGGGCGGTGAGGACATCGAACTCCGACGGCGTCAGCATTCGCTGCATATAGGTGGACAGGGCCCCCAAACCGGTTCCAATCACGATCCCGACCAACAGCGTTTGGTGAATACTGCGCCGCTCGTCGCGCAGCAGCCAACCGAATAACAGCACGGCGAAAACAACCATGAGCCCCACCTGAAGCAGGTATTGCCCAACCCCCTGAACGGCCGATAGCCCGGCGATCCCGAAGAAGAACACGATGCTGGTCTGCACCAGCCGGTATAACGACTCGAAGCCCATGATCGAGGGGGTGATGATGCGATTGTTGGTGACCGTATGGAAAGCGACGGTGGCGATGCCCTGGCACCACGCTACGACCATGATAACAAGCACAGAGGTGAGGCGCCGTTGTGCGATCAGCCAGAAACCTTGGCTGCCGAGGGGCATCGGATTGGCCCAGGCCAGGATGCCGAAGCAGATGGAGGCGGCGAGCATCGCCAGGATCACCAAAGTAATCAGATACCGGAGTGCGGAGGCGGCATTGGCGAAGGCGCCATGTCCGGAGGCTGCGGGGGTGCGGAGGACAGCGGTGGATTGCTCAGCCACGATTTCCCCGCCGAAGAAGGAGGTAGACGAACACGAGGGAGCCGAGCAGGGCCAAGATGGTTCCGACCGGAATCTCGAAGGGCATGATGACCACTCGGCCGATGATGTCGCAGACCGTGATGGTGGCGGCACCCAGCAAACACACCCAGGGAAGGTTGGACCGGAGGTTGTCGCCACGCCACATCGAGACCACGTTGGGGACGATCAGCCCGAGGAACGGGAGATTTCCGATGACCACCGTGATGATGCCGGTGGCGGCCGCGATCATGCCGGTGCCCAGCAGCACCACCTTCCGATAGTCCAGGCCAACGTTCGTGGCGATGTCTTCCCCGAGGCCAGCGACGGTGAAGCGGTCGGCCACCAGAAACACGCCGACCACCACTAGCAGCACCGCCCACACCGGTTCATATTGCCCCTGGATGGCGGCGGAGAAAGAGCCTTGGAACCACACACCCAGGGTCTGAAGCTTGTTCGTGGCCAGGGCCAAGTAGGAGGAGACAGCTCCCACGACGGCCCCCAACATGATCCCGATAATCGGCACGATCACGGCGGAACGCAACGTGATGCGCCGCAGCACCAAGAAGAACAGCATGGTGCCTGTGAAAGCCGCGGCAATGGCGACGACCATCTTCACCATGAGGGGAGCCTCCGGCATCACGATGAGCACGACCAGTAGCCCGAGACCAGCCCATTCGGTGGTGCCGGTCGTCGTTGGCTCCACGAAACGGTTCTGCGTCAGCTGCTGCATCACCAGGCCACACATGGCCATGGCTGCCCCAGCGAGAAGCAGCGATACCGTCCGCGGAATGCGGGTGATGCTGAAGAACTGGCTGCCATCGGCGGCATCCAGTACGTCGTAGACCCCGACCAGGAGCGAGATGCCGGCCAGCCCCACTACACCCAGCAGCCCCAGGATGAGCGGGAGCGACAGCAGGGGGGTGCGATACGTGGTACCGCCGGGGATGCGCGGGTTATCCGTCGCATCCCCGGCGGTAGAAGTGGTCTGCCTCACGCGGCGGCTTCCATGGCGTCTGCCAGGGAGTTGAAGTACTCGGTGTAGGTCTGGATGCCTTCGTTGAGGTAGGTGTCGGGAGGCATGATCACAACCTGGTTCTTTTGGACGGCGGTGACATTCTGCAGCGCCGCGGACTCCTTCAGCATCTGCTCGGCGGGCACCACGGCGCCATCCTCCGAACCGATGGCCGCGTCGCGGTCCATCACCAGGATCCAGTCGGGGTTGGCCTGGGCGATGGCCTCCACCGAGATCTCGTCGCCCTGGTGATCCGTGCTGCCCTCGGTGCCAAGCGCCGGTGTCAGGCCGAGAATGTCGTAGACAGGTCCGAGCGTGCGGCCGGTTGTCGGGGCCGCGTAGTTGATCTTTCCGCCCGAGGTGATGATGCCCATCACCTTGGCCTCGGGCTTGTAGGCGGCTTTGACTCGGGCGATAGCGGCTTCAAAGTCGGAGACCAGCTTGGCAGCCTCATCCTGTTTGCCGAAGATCTCTCCGGCGACGGTCACCTGGCGGATCAGTTCCTTGTCGAATGGCTGGTCGTCGCGGACATCCAGATCCACGAAGGCCGCGTTGGGCAGGAGCGCCTTGAGTGCGTCGTACTGATTAGCGAAACGCTGCCCGTTGATCACTAGGTCGGGGTTCACCGTGACGGCGGCTTCTAGGTTTGGCTCGCGGTGGTTGCCCAGGTCGACGATGGACGAATCCTTCTTGTAACCCGCGTCTTCGGCCATCAAGTCGACGGGGGCAGCTGCTAGCTTCACGCCCCAGTTATAGAGCGGCTCGAAGAGCCGGTTATCGGTCACGATCACACTCTTTGGCGGGCTAGGTACTGTTACCTCGCCTCGGTTGTCCTGGATCGTGATGGTGCCGGCGCTGGAAGCGGCGGTGCTGGATGCGTCGGCGGCAGGAGAGGTGCTGGTCTCCCCGGTTTGTGAGTTGCCGCCGCAAGCGGTCAGGACGAGGCCCGCCGCCGTGAATGCAGCCAATGCGGGCAGCAGGCGGATCTTGGTGGAAATCATGATGCTCCTCGGCTTCGCGATGCAGGCAAGACTTGCCTCATCTCATTTAGCGAAAGCAACATAACATAAATCATTGGGTTTCGTGAGGCAGTGCGAGCGGAGCCAGCCAGCATGGAGACTCGCCGTCCCTGCGGTTGACCATCTGCCTGAATGGGTCTTCAGTGCGCGGGGATCGCTAGACCATTCTCCGAAAAACCTCGGAAGCCGTCGAGCACGAGGCGCAGCCGCCGAAGGGATAGCTCGCTGACACGCTCGGCAAGGTTGTCCTCGGGTACCCAATGGACGGCGGCGAGTTCCGTGTCATGCGGGGCGAGGGCGCGAGCTACCTCGTCGGGGAGGACCCCGCCGTCGTAGATGAACTCGACGGCGTCGCCCCAGCCCATGGATGGTGGCATCCAGTCGACCAATGCGGGTTCACCGAAGACGCATTCCAACCCGATCTCTTCTAACACCTCCCGGCGGGCACCGTCGCGTGGAGTCTCGCCAACGTCGACTACGCCACCCGGCAATTCCCAGTCCGACTTATACGTCGTCTCAGCCAACAGGACCTGCCCCAGCCGGTCCCGGAAGATGACATGCGCGATGACTCGCTTGGTCGGCAGCACCGAGTTCATGACCCCGGAGAACCCCTCCGGGCCATAGACCGGATCGACAGCCAAGCGGGCGTAGACGAGCACATCCACCAGCTGTCCCGTCGGGGTGAGAAGCGCAGAGCGCAGCCGTCCCTCGCGGCGAAACCCGCAACGGTGCAGCGCCACTATTGCCGCCCGATCGGTGGCGGGGATATCACACTGCAGCCGCCTCAGATCGTGAGCCAGGATCGCGTCATCGGCAGCCAGGGATACCGCGCGCTGCAACGTCGCGGCATCCACCAACTGCTCATCCCAGCGGAGCCGCCCGACTCCGCCAGCGATATCGACCTTGACGTGGAACTCAGTCACTCGTTGTTGCGACGCAGCCAGACCGACCCGAGCGGCGGGATGGTGACGTTCGCGCTGGCCGGGAAATGGCCCCAGGGCTCTTCCTTAGCCGTGACGACCCCCAGGTTCCCGAAGTCGCCGGAACCATCGTAGACATCCGCGTCGGTGTTCAGGATCTCCTCCCATTCGCCGGCCGCGGGGAGGCCGACGTTGTAGTCCCGCAACGGGTCGGGGGAGAAGTTCGTGAAGCAGGCCACGTGGTTCCCCGCGGAATCACTGCGCACCCAGCTGAGCGTGTTGTGCCCTGCATCGTCCGCATTGATCCAGGAGAAGCCCTCCGGATCGCTGTCGAGCTCGTACAGCGGCGGGTTTGCCCGGTAGATGGTGTTGAGGTCGCGGAACAGCCGCTGCAGGCCACCGTGCCCCCACAGTTCCGAGACCCACCATTCAAGGCTGGTGGACTCGTTGAACTCGGGGCGCTGCCCGAACTCGGAACCCATGAACACCAGCTGCTTGCCCGGGAAACTCCACATGAACGAGTAGAAGGCCCGCAGCGTCGCAAATTTCCGCCAGTCGTCCTGCGGCACCTTGTTGATCATCGAGCCCTTGCCGTGGACGACCTCGTCGTGGCTGATGGGCAGGATGAAGTTCTCCGAGTACTGGTAGACCATCGCGAAGGTGAGCAGGTTGTGCTCGTACTGCCGGTAGATCGGGTCGAGCGCCAGGTAGCGCAGCGAGTCGTTCATCCAGCCCATGTTCCACTTGAAGCCGAACCCGAGGCCGCCCTCGTGGACAGGCTTGGTGACCCCAGCGAAGCTGGTGGATTCTTCGGCGATCATCATGACGCCTGGGTGCCGCTCGTACAGGTGGCGGTTGACGTAGCGGAGGAAATCGATGGCCTCCAGGTTCTCCCGACCACCGTACTGGTTGGGCACCCACTGGCCTTCGGCCCGCGAATAGTCCAAGTAGAGCATGGAAGCGACCGCATCGACGCGTAGGCCATCGATGTGGAACTCGGTCAGCCAATAGAGCGCATTGGAGACCAGGAAGCTCTTTACCTCATTGCGGCCGTAGTTGAAGATGTAGGTGCCCCAGTCCATGTGTTCGCCCTGGCGGGGGTCCGCATGCTCGTACAGGGCGGTGCCGTCGAAACGACCCATACCCCAGTCGTCCTTCGGGAAGTGACCCGGCACCCAGTCCATGATGACGCCGATGCCGGCCTGGTGTAGCTTGTCGATCAAGTACCGCAGATCATCGGGCTTGCCGAATCGGCTGGTGGGGGAGTAGTAGCCGGTGACCTGGTAGCCCCAGCTCGGCTCGAACGGGTGCTCTGCCAGGGGCATCAACTCGACATGGGTGTAGCCCTGCCATTTGACGTAGGAGACGAGCTCCTCGGCGAGGTCCAGGTAGCTTTTGCCGCGACGCCAGCCACCAAGATGCACCTCGTAGATGCTCATGGGTTCCTGGTGGGGTTTCGACGCGGAGCGCTTGGCGATCCACTCGTCGTCCGACCAGATGTACTTGGACTCGTAGACGATTGAAGCGTTGGCTGGGGCTTGCTCGGAGAAACGAGCCATGGGGTCAACCTTCTCCCGCCACACCCCGTCAGGACCTTGGATCCGGAACTTGTATAGGGTGCCCTCACCCAGGCCCTCAATGAAGATGCCCCAAACGCCGGTGCCCGGGATCAGATGCATGGGGTCGCCGGTCCACCAATTGAAGTCCCCGATTACCTGGACAGCCTGGGCGTTCGGCGCCCACACTGCGAACCGGACTCCCTGGATCGGCCCCCGTTCGTCGTCTTCGACGGTGCAGGTGAACGAGCCCAACCGCCTCCAGAGTTCGGTGTCGCCTCCCGTGTGGAACCCCTCCAGGTCCCAGCCTGTCAGTCCGCCGAAACGGTCGTGTGCCATGTTCGCTCCTTCAGTGAGTCCTTTACTGAACTCTAGTGGGCGAGCCCGGCAGCGGGGTAGGGAAGGGCAAAGAAAGTCAGGGTCGTGGTGGCGGCGGAGGACGAGAGCGCGGGCGCAACCTGGAAGGGCGAGTCCAGCCCGCCGATGTCAGGCTCACCTGGCGTTGGGGAGTGGGCCCCACTCATGGCCAGCACAGAGTTGGCACGAGACGGTGCCTTGCGCGGACGTCCTTCCTGAAGACTCATCCACAGAGGCCTCGAACTTACCTCTGGCAAGGAGTGACGCCGCATGAGTGTTGTTCCTGAATTACCCTCCCGGTCAAAAGCACATAGGCTCAGCCCGTGATGGCAGCGGAAATGAAGTCGTGGGTGGTTTCCGCACCGTGACCGTCGGAGGGAGGGTAAGGTGGGGCGCAAAGACAGGGTGAATTTTTGATTCATGCGATTAGGCCGTTGAATTTAGGGTATTGATTTGGTTCATTTGTCAGGAGGGCGTTATGCGTTGGGCATTTATTTTCTGGGCGATGCTTGGGCTTGGCCTGGCCATGACATCTCTGTCGCTGTTGGCTTTGGGAGCCGTGGGTATCGGGGGGGGGCTTGGTGTCATCGGGCTCGCGGCCTACGTAACTAAAGGGCGAGGCACCTGGGGTGTGTTGGCTGGGGTTGGCGTCTTTTTGCTCTGGGTGGCCAGCCAGGGCGTGGCCTGCCCTAGCGGCCAGTGCCAGGTGATGAGTGGTTCCCTCCTGGCGCTGGTGATGGGGCTGGCCGGGATTATTTTAGGCGTGGGAATCCAGATTTTCGTGCTGCGGTGTATTGCGGCGACCACCTAGACAGAGTCGCCGCCTGAGTGACACGCAGGCGAACGGCGCTCTGCACCATCGCCAGACCGCGCCTTGCAGAGCACGACATTGCTAGGCGAGATGCGCTCGCTGACTGCGGAAGCCGTGTCCAACCGCAAGTCGGCGTTTGCCGGGTGCACCCCATAGGCGTTCAACGAGACGACGGGGCTGTGTGTGGCAACGGTGTTCCTCGGGGCGTCAAGTTCGGGACGATTTCCAGGGAGTCAGCGTGTCGTGTTGAGGAGGTCAGGGATGGCGTTAACATCATTTGTGGCGAGTTTCCTAGTGCGAGAGGGACATCATGATGCATGAAGACCGAGCACTCCTGGTGACTGAGTCTCCCGAGTTGGCTGCGAGGCGCCGAGACCCTCAGGCGGTAGAGACGGAGTTTTCGGAGAGGACGGCTGAGCGAGACCTGACTGTAGCGAGTCGCGGCACTGTCTCAACTTCTCGTACCCGGGGTGGGGTAGGGTATTGCGTCTTAACGGATATTTGCTACGCGAATGCTCATCCGACTGGCACCATTCAGGCGCGGGCAAACCACACCGCCAATGTCCAGACGATACCGGCGTGATCGGCATAAAGAGGATTCTATTTCTGCTGGTCTATGCCTGCGGTTGGTTCGTCGCAGTGGTGTTGTCCGCCGTCATCCTCTCGACGAGTGCGGGATCGCTTGAACTGCTGTTGCTGGGGCTGTTCTGGCTGGCGGTTGCGGTGTTGGTCTGGCGTTCGCAGTCGAAGAGACGCAACGGGCTGCGTGATGACAGGTGAGCGTTCCTGAGCGTGTTTCCGGTCAACGGTAGAGGCCGGGCGTGTGCGGCCTTCCCGCGGGACTACTGCTTGTCGTGTGCAGCCAGGAACTCCAGGGGCACCTGTAGGAGGTGCGGTCGCATCCGGGACTCGTAGACCGCTTCGTATACGGCTTTGCTGGTTTCGTAGGCTTCCCGCAGGGCGACCGCTGAGTCATCGGCGGGGCCGTAGCCTTCGAGTAGCGCGGTGCGGGCCTCGGCCAGCCAGCCCTGGGGGGAGCCGCCTTCCGAGGCGGCGTAGTGCAGGGAACGCAGCATGCCCGCCACGTCGCGCCAGCGGGAGTCGGGGGCACGACGCTCGGCGAGAGACTTGAGGGGCTCCCCCTCGAAGTCGACGTATCGCCAGCCGTCACTCGTGAGCAGCGCCTGTCCCAAGTGACAGTCGCCGTGAATCCGCTGGGCCGGCACCCGAAGTTGTTCGATCTCGGCGTAGTGCCCCAGGATGGGGGCGCGGTGGGCTTCCAGGGAAGGTACCTCGGCGATCGCCGCGTCCAGGGAACGCCGGAACGTCTCGGCGACGATGCCGCCGGGCAGCGTCACGGTGGGGAGACGGTCCGCCAGCAGCCGGTGAACCACCGCCAGCTGCCGTCCGAGGGCGTAGGCGTGCTCTGCGAAGGACTGTCCGGCCCGGGCTGCCTGGCAAGCCGCAACGTAACCGTCGTGGGGTTCCGGCAGAGCATTCAGGAAGATGCCGAGCTCCGCCCCGCGCCAAGACCAGACACCGTAAGTGTCCGCGACCGCCCCTGATCCGGCTAGTACCCGGTGCAACTCGACGTCCGGGTTTGTGCCATCCTCAAGGCGCCGAAAGATCTTGCCGACCAGGCGATCCTGCCGTGAGGCGTCCCGATAGAAGATCGAGGTATTCGTCTGCTCCCCCTCGTAGCGCCTACCGGTCAAGCCTGACGGAACCTCCCGCATTCGCTCGAAGCCGGGGGCCTCGTGCCTGAGACATTTCAGCAGCAGGGCGAGCGCAGTCTCATCCCCCGTGGCTTCCAGCACCGTGAACTCCGTGCCTTCCCACATGACCTGAGCCAGGGCCGGGGAAGGCGTCACGTCGCTCAGATAGCACGCCAGGGGCATGTGAAACCGCTCCGTTGTCACACCCGGGAAGGCGATGTGAAGGATAGCGCTGCGCAACCCCGGCGCTCGACCAACTGGCGGCTGAAACCAATCGGTGAACTCCAGTCCCGTGAGGAGGCCACCCCGGGAGCGTCCCGAAAACCAACGGGCTTCGCGGACATGCTCCCAGAGGGCCTGCTCCAGAGGGCCGGGCCCAGCCGTCATCACATCAGAAGGGCGTGATGTGGAACACGTGGGCGGGCTTACCGGGGTAAAGCCGCACCCAGTTGCGTTCGCCCCAGATATAGTCCTCACCGGTCAACTCATCGTGGACTTCCACTTGGGCACCCGGGGGCAGGCCGAGCGCCGCCAGGTCTAGGTAGACGTCGGATTCGACGGTGTTGTCGGGGTCGAGGGAGCACACCACCAAAACCACATCGTCGGCGTCATGCTTGGAGTAGACGATGACCGAGTCGTGGGGGGCATGGTGGAAGTGGATGTCCCGCAACTGCTGCAAGGCGGGGTGGCGTTCCCGGATGGCGTTCAACTGCCCGAGCAGCAGGTTCAAGTTCGGTTCCGCCTCGAAATCCCTGGGGCGATATTCGTACTTCTCCGAGTCCAGATACTCTTCGCGGCCGACAGCGTTCGGTTCGTGTTCGAACAACTCGAAGCCGGAGTAGACCCCCCAGCTGGGAGACAGCGTCGCCGCCAGGATCACGCGGATAGCGAAGATCGTCGGGTTGCCAGACTGCAGGTGGAAGGGGTTGATGTCCGGCGTGTTGACGAAGAAGTTCGGACGATAGTACGCCGCCATCTCACCCGAGAGTTCCGTCAGGTACTCGGTCAACTCCCACTTCGTGACACGCCAGGTGTAGTACGTGTAGGACTGCTGGAACCCGACCTTGCCGAGAGCGCTCATCATCTGGGGCTTCGTGAAGGCCTCCGCCAGGAAAAGCACCTCGGGGTTGGTCTCGTGTACCCGCTCTAGCAGCCAATCCCAGAACTCCACGGGCTTGGTGTGCGGGTTGTCGACGCGGAAAATCGTGACCCCGCGATCGATCCACAACCGCACGATCCGCAGCACCTCGTGGTAGATGCCCTCGGGATCGTTGTCGAAGTTCAGGGGGTAGATGTCCTGGTACTTCTTCGGGGGATTCTCCGCGTAAGCGATCGTGCCATCCAACCTGGTAGTGAACCATTCTGGATGCTCCTGCACCCACGGGTGATCCGGCGAAGCCTGAAGCGCCAAGTCGAGGGCCAACTCAAGCCCGAGAGACTTGGCTTTGGCCACGAACCGTTCGAAGGACTCCTCGTCGCCCAGATCAGGGTGGATGGCGTCGTGGCCGCCATCGGGGGAGCCGATCGCCCACGGCGACCCGGGATCGTCGGCTGTGGCGTCAAGCGAGTTGTTCTTGCCCTTCTTGAAGGCTGACCCGATCGGGTGGATCGGAGGAAGGTAGACGACGTTGAACCCCATATTCGCGGCGGCTTCAAGCCGTTCGTGGGAGGAATCAAAGGTGCCGGAATGCCAGTGGCCGTCGTCATCCCGCCACGCCCCCTGGGAACGCGGGAAAAACTCGTACCACGACGAATACAGGGCGCGCCGCCGCTCGACACGGATCGGATACTCCTGCGTGGGCGAGACGCACTCCCTGGGACCGAAACGCGCCATCGCGCGACGGATGGGTCGGGAGTTGATGAGGTCGAGAAGTTCGTCGGCTGGGGTCTCGACGTTGAGAACATCGTGGGCAGCACGCAGCAGGTGCGCCGCGGCCTTAACCCGGGAGGCTTCGGCCGTCTCAGCGGCGCGGGCCAGCAGATCGCGCCCCTCCAAGCACAGCAGGTCTACATCCATGCCCAAGGGCAGCTTTGCGACCGCGTGATGATGCCAAGTCCCCCACGGATCGGACCAGCCTTCGATGCGGAAGGTCCAGTCGCCCTCCGTCGCCATCCGGACATGGGCCTGCCAGATATCCAGCCCCATGGGTTCCACCTGGGTCATGTCGATCCGCCGCTGCGTGCCATGCGGGGCGGTGAGGATCACGGAGGCGTTCACCGCATCGTGGCCCTCGCGGAACACATTCGCAGAGATGAGTAGGCGCTCGTGAGCGACGGCCTTGACCGGGTAGGCGCCGTCGGCAATTACGGGGGAGACCCCCGTGACCGGGATGCGGCCGAAACCGCCCTCGGTGCGTCGCAAGTGTGCTCGGGTGGGCATTGGCTCGTTCACGACTCCAAGCCTAATCCCTGTCGGGCCCGTGACTCGTGCCTGTCGCGTTTCCATGGTCGGTTAACCGCACTGTATTTTGTACGGGTGCGAGCATTCCGACGATTCACAGTTCATCCAGTGCTGCCCGAGCGCATCTCCAAGCTCGATGCACTTGCGAAAAACCTTCGCTGGTCATGGCACCAGGAAACCCAAGACCTGTTCCGGGCGATCGACCCCAAGCTCTGGGAGGAGGTGGGCGAGGATCCGGTGAAGCTGCTGTCGGCCGTGGACGCTGAACGGGTCCAGCAACTCGCCGCCGATCAGGTTTTCGTCCGCAACGTCGAGCTTCTCCACGACGACCTGACCAACTATCTTTCCGCTGACCTGTGGTTCCAACGCTATGCCAAGGACCACAAGGGCGCCCCCGCAGGCATCGGCTATTTCTCTGCCGAGTTTGGCGTCACCCAGGTCCTGCCCCAGTACTCGGGTGGGCTGGGCATCCTCGCCGGCGATCACCTGAAAGCGGCCTCCGACCTCGGGCTGCCCCTGATCGGCGTCGGCCTGCTCTATCGATGCGGGTATTTCCGGCAGTCCCTGAACGCCTCCGGTTGGCAGCAGGAACGCTATCCGGTGCTTCCCTCCAACGAACTGCCGGTCGCCAGGCTGCTGGACAAGGCAGGCAACCCCCAAGAGATCAGCGTCACCGTCGGCGGACGTGAGGTCTATGCCTCCATCTGGGTAGCCTCCGTCGGCCGGGTTCCGCTGTTGATGTTGGACACTGACCGCGACGACAACGACCCCGAGGCCCGCAACATCACCGACCGGCTATACGGTGGCGGTACCGAACATCGCCTTGCCCAGGAGGTCGTCCTGGGTATCGGTGGCGTGAGGGCGCTGCGCCGCTACTGTGAGATCAAAGGCCGACCCCAGCCCGATGTCTACCACTGCAACGAGGGGCACGCTGGGTTCCTGGGCTTCGAACGCATCCGCGAATACCGCGCTGCGGGTCACGACCTGCCGACTGCCATCGAACTGACCCGGGCGGGCACGGTTTTCACCACCCACACCCCCGTACCGGCCGGCATCGACCGGTTCGACAAGTCCCTCATTGAGCGTGAGTTCGCGAACTTCGATCCCGGGCTGCCGCTGGATGCCATCATGTCCTTCGGCTCCGAGACCTATGAGGGCGGCGACCCCTCCCGCTACAACATGGCGGTGCTCGGGCTGCGACTGGGCCAGCGTTCCAACGGTGTCTCGAAGCTGCACGGCGAGGTCTCCCGCGACATGTTCAAGGGACTGTGGCCGAACTTCGATGCCACCGAGGTGCCGATCGGATCCGTCACGAACGGCGTCCATCACCGCACCTGGATTCATCCCGAACTTCTGGAGATCCTCAAGGCTCACACGGACGACTCCAGCACCGTTATCGACGGCTACGACTGGTCCGCCATCCAGGAGATCGACGACGACACGCTCTGGTCGTTGAAGCGTCAGCTGCGTTCCTCCATGATTCAGATGGCCCGCCACCGCCTGGCGGACTCGTGTCGCGCCCGTGGCATCCCGTCCGATTGGACGGCCGATGCCCTCAACCCGCGTGTGTTGACCTTGGGCTTCGCCCGGCGAGGTGCCTCCTACAAGCGCCTGACGTTGATGCTCTCGGATCCCGACCGGCTGAAGGCGTTGCTGAATCACCCCACCACACCCATCCAGATCGTGATCGCGGGCAAGGCCCATCCCGCCGACAACATCGGCAAGTCGCTGATCCAGCAGATGGTGCAGTTCTCCGATCAGGAAGACGTGCGCGG